>DATEKG010000370.1:0-3648 GCA_035277565.1 Pseudolabrys sp. | reverse complement strand
GGCGCACGACTACAAGGGCGACACGGTTTCGACGATCGGTGAGGAGCGGGCGTACAACCCGCGCCTGCAGGTGAAATCCGTCGATGACTATGTGGCACTGATGAACAATCTCAAGCTTTCGAATCCGAAAATGATGGACGTCGCTGTTCCGGCCAATATGAAAGTCGGCCTGGCGCAGGAGAAGATCGCGCTGCGCGGCTGGTCGCTCACGGCAACGCAGGCGCTTGAAATGCTTGGCAGGCCCGATGCCGCTCTCGTCGATCTGCGTGAGCGTTCCGAGCGTGAACGGCACGGCACAATTCCCGGCTCCCTGCATGTGCCTTACCTGGCCCTGCAGGAGAACATCAGCGCCGGTGGCATGCTGAACGAACTGGCGAAATCGACCGGCAAGCGTCTTCTGTTTTATTGCGCTTTCGGCGAGCGGTCGGCCATGGCTGTCCAGGCCGCTCAGGACGCCGGGCTCGCAACAGCGTGCCATATCGAGGGCGGAATAAATGCCTGGAAGAATGCCGGCGGCCCGCTGGAACGCTAGCCGCGTGGGACAGGCGCTGACGGCTAAATCCGGTTTTTATGCCGCGATGCTCCAATTTAACGGAACAGCTACTTCGAATTCAGCGTTCGACATGGCGCCGCCCATGCCGACGGTTTATCAGCCGGAATGTGCGCTATCGGGGGACCCATTGAACGAGAAGCGGATCGCGCCACGCAAGCGTGTACTGAAAGGGGCTTTTATTGTCCTGGGCGAAAAAGCTCCGAAGCTCGAATGCACCGTCAGGAACATGTCGGACACCGGCGCCCTTGTTCAGGTCTCGTCCACATTCGGTCTTCCTTCAAACTTTGAGCTCATTGTCGATAGCCACAGGCTGAAATGTCAGGTGGTGTGGCGTACGGACACGAAAATCGGCGTCAAATTCGAGTAGCCGCCGACCGTGACATCGCTGTCCGGCTGTGGACATCTGTCGTCCTGCCTTCCAACCCGCCCGGAGTCCCATGCCTGTTTTTTCGCCGTACCTGACACCGATCATCCTGTTGATCGGCTCCAATGTCTTCATGACCACCGCCTGGTACTGGCATCTGCGCTACAAGGAAGTGCCGCTGGCTTATGTCATTCTGATCAGCTGGGGTCTGGCGTTTATCGAGTATTGCCTGGCAGTCCCGGCCAACAGATACGGCAACGCCGTCTACAATCCCGCACAGCTCAAAACGATTCAGGAAGTCATCACATTTGCGGTGTTTGCGGCATTTTCATTTGTCTATTTGCGCGAACCGATCACCCTGAGCCAGGGGTTTGGCTTTGCGCTGATAGCAGCCGGCGCCTTTTTCGTGTTTCACAAGTGGTGAACGATCTTTGCGGCTGAAGCGCGCTAACGGCTGGCCGGTGCCACGCGGAGAATGCGGCCGGAGGAATTATCAGTAAGAAGATAAATGGCGCCATCGGGTCCTTGCCGCACGTCACGAATGCGCTCGTGCAGTCCATGAAGAAGCTGCTCCTCCTTGAGCGCCTTGTCGCCACTGAGCTCAAGACGGGACAACAATTCAAATTTCAGGGCACCGTTGAGCAGGCTTCCCTTCCAGTCCGGAAACAGGTCGCCGGTATAGAAAGCCATACCGGAAGGTGCGATTGACGGTGTCCAGTGCCAGAGAGGTGCGGTCACGCCCGGCATGGTGGCTTTGCCCGTTCCGACAGGGGAGCCGTCATAGTTCAAGCCGTAGCTCACGAGCGGCCAGCCGTAGTTTTTGCCCTTCTCGATGATGTTTATTTCATCGCCGCCCATCGGCCCGTGCTCCTGTTCCCACAGCTTGCCGTCGGCGGGGTTGAAAGTCAGACCTTCTGCATTGCGGAGGCCGTAGGCCCAAATTTCCGGGAGCGCCCCCGGCCTGCCGATGAACGGGTTATCCTGCGGCGCAACGCCATCGGAGCTGATACGCACGATCTTGCCGATGTGGTTGTCGAGACGTTGGGCAAGTTCTTTCGGCGCGAAGTGGTCGCCCAATGTGACGAAGAGGTTTCCGTCCGGCGCCTGCACCATGCGGCAGCCGATGTTAAGGCCACGCGATGGCGGTCCCTTTTGCCTGAATATCGTTTTGACTGAATCCAGACGAGGCGTTTCGCCGTCCACCAGCTGCGCACGCAGCACCGCGATCCGCCCGCCGCCGCCGTCATGTTCGGCATAACAGACAAAGATTGTATGCGAGCGCCCGAAATCGTTTGCCAGCAGGACATCCATCAATCCTGCCTGCGATTGCGCGAAGACCTTCGGCACGTTTCCTAATGGGGAAGAAAGTGTCCCGTCGCGCGCGACGATGCGCAGGCGGCCGGGCCTCTCGCTCACCAGCATGCGTCCGTCGGAAAGAAAGGCGAGCGACCAGGGATGCACCAAACCGCTTGCGACGGTCTGTACCGTCAGAGTCCCCGTCGAGCTTGGAAATCTCTCGCCGGCTGCATTCGCGGCGCCACCGCAAGCGAGAACGATCCCGAGCACCAGCACCAGCCGCATATGGGTCTCCCTTTGATGCCGCGTTAACTGTGCGTCATCAGCGGGAGTTCCGGTAGACCCAATCTAGCTATGTCTATTTTTGTGCTTGTGGCGCGGCAATGACAGGATTGTCGCCCCGCCGACGCCAATGAACAACAGGCCGAGCAAAAGGGAGATCGCAAACAGCCCTCCCTCATTGTCGATGACGTTGGTCGCGACATCTGCACGGGCGATGCCGATTGAAACGACCGTAGCCGCGATCAGCGTTGATACCGCCAAAGCAAAGGTCGCCAGCAATTCGGCGAATGCCGCAGTGCGATGCTCATTGCCGAGCGAACGGTCTCTTGGTGGTGCGAAGCCGCCTGGGGAAATCTGCCTGGCCATGACGAGCCTGAAAATCCGCCTCGGTAATGGTGTCTGAATAACGCCGGAACCGGGCGGCGGTTCGACCCGATTTTGGCGGACCAGGTGACGAAGCTGGGCGTTTTCGTGGCAGGCCTATAAAAACTGCTGCATTTCCGGGCTATTGCGCCGGCGCGAGCTCGGGCTGCCAGTCCATCGGGATGTAGCCTGGCTCCGCGGCAATTCGTTCGAGCCAGTGGCGGATGGCGGGGAAGCGGCTGAGATCAAAGTCGCATTCGTCGGCCACATGCGTGTACGCATAGAGCGCGATATCGGCGATCGTAAAGTGATCGGCGACGAAATAGCGGTGGCGTGCAAGGTGCGTCTCCATCACGCCCAGTGCCCGGTATCCGTTTTCCATCCAGTCTTCGAGCGCGTGACTCTGCAGCTCACGTCCGCCCTTGATGAGCGCCAGCCAGAAATAAGCGGCGCCGATATTCGGTTCGAGGCTGTGCTGCTCAAAGAACATCCACTGCAGGGCTTCTGCGCGTGCAATACGGTCTTCGGGCGCCAGGGTAGAGCCGCCGGCGACGTACCAGAGAATGGCGTTCGATTCGGCGAGGTGACGATCAGGCGCGACCTCCAGCAGCGGCACCTGCCCATTGGGATTCCTTGAGAGGAATTCCGGCGTGCGGCTCTCGCCTTTGAGGATGTCAATTTCGACAAGCTTGTACGGAATGCCGAGGCGGGCCAGCGCAAGGCGGACCTTGTAGCTATTGCCCGAACGCTGCATCGAGTAGAGCGTGTACATTCAAGCCCTGATTTATCC
>DATEKG010000369.1:0-4513 GCA_035277565.1 Pseudolabrys sp. | reverse complement strand
GTCCGGCTGCGGCAAGACCACCACGCTGCGCATGATCGCCGGCTTCGAAGATCCGAGCGCCGGCGAGATCCGCATCGACGGGCGCGTGATCAACGATCTCGAGCCGCGCGACCGCGACCTCGGCATGGTGTTCCAGAGCCATGCGCTGTTTCCGCACAAGAACGTGGCGCAGAACATCGAGTTCGGCCTGCGCATGAAAAATGTGGCGTCGCAGGAACGCGCCAGGCGCGTGCGCGATGTCGCGGACATGGTCCGCATCGGGCACCTGCTCGGCAAGATGCCGGCGCAGTGCTCGGGCGGCGAATCGCAGCGCGTGGCGCTCGCCCGCACGCTGGTCACCAATCCATCGACCTTCCTGCTCGACGAGCCGCTCTCCAGTCTCGACGCCAAACTGCGGCGCGAGCTGCGCGCAGAATGCGACCGGCTGCACCAGGAGCTCAAGCGGACCTTCATCTTCGTGACCCACGACCAGGAAGAGGCCATGACGCTGGCCGACCGCATCGTCGTCATGCGCGACGGTGAAATCGTGCAGGTGGGCTCGCCGATGGAGATCTATTCGAACCCGGTCAATTATTTCGTCGCGGACTTTTTCGGCTCGCCGTCGATGAACCTGATCGCCGGCGAAGTCATGCGGAATGGTGCGGCAGCGCATTTCCGTTCGGCATTGTTCGATGTCGCCCTGCCGGAAGGTCTCAGCACCGCGGCGCCGGGCAAGGCGACCCTCGGCATCCGGCCGGAACATGTCGAGATCGCCGCCAAGGGCGAGATCGAATTGCCGGTGCGGCTGGTCGAGCCGCTAGGCAAGGATACCTTGCTTTATTTCGATTCCGGCAGCGAACGGGCCTTTGTCGCGGTTTCGGAAGGTCTCGCCATGGCCGAGATCAGGGCCGGCGAAAAGGTCGCGGTATCGCTTAAGCGGTCGCGCATCCACCTGTTCGATGCGCAGGGCAAGCGGGTCAACGCCGGCCGCACCTGAAGTCCCACCCCTTTTCCAATCAGCCCTGCGATGAAAACCGACGATCGAGGAGCCCATGGACTACCGTGAAAAGAGCGAAGTTCGCGACGGCATGCGGATCGACTGGGACATGCCGATCAAGATGGACGACGGCCTTGAGTTGCGCTGCGACATCTACCGGCCCGTCGCCGACGGCCGATATCCGGTGATCATGACGCTCGGGCCCTACGGCAAGTGGCTGCACTTCGCGGACCTCTACAAGAGCCAATGGGACCGGATGTGCGCCGACCAGCCGGACGTGCCGACAGATTCAACGAACAAATATCAGTGCTGGGAAGTCGTCGATCCGGAAAAATGGGTGCCGGACGGCTATGTCTGCATCCGCGTCGACAGCCGCGGCGCCGGCCGTTCGCCAGGCGTGATCGACATCTGGTCGCTGCGCGAGGCGAAGGATCTCGCCCGCTGCATCGAATGGGCCGGCGTGCAGCCGTGGTCGAACGGCAAGATCGGCCTCAACGGCATTTCCTATTACGGGCAGAACCAGTGGCAGACTTCGGCGCTGCAGCCGAAGCATCTTGCCGCCATCTGCATCTGGGAGGGCGCCGCCGATTTCTATCGCGACATGGCGCATCATGGCGGGATCTTCAACCGCGGCTTCGTGCAGGACTGGTCGAAGGCGCAGGTCTATTCGGTGCAGAACGGGCGCGGCGCGCGCGGCTTCAAGAGCCGTATGAACGGCGACTGGGTGTCGGGGCCGGAAACGCTGCCGGACGAGCAACTCGGCCGCAACCGCCGCGATTTCTACGAGGACTGCATTTCGCGCAAGCTCGACACGGATCCGTACTGGCAGTCGCGGATGCCGGACTGGACCAAGGTCAAGACTCCCCTGCTCTCCGCGGCCAACTGGGGCGGACAGGGCCTGCATCCGCGCGGCAATTTCGAAGGCTTCGTGCGCGCGGCCGCCGAAGACAAATGGCTCGAAGTGCACGGCATCGAGCACTGGACGCATTTCTACACGAATTACGGGCTTGCCCTGCAGAAGAAGTTCTTCGGCCATTTTCTCAAGGGCGAGGACACCGGCTGGACGAAGCAGCCAAGGGTGCTGCTGCAAGTGCGCCATCCCGGCGAACGTTTCGTCGAGCGGCATGAGAATGAGTGGCCGCTCGCGCGCACCAGGTGGACGAAATTTTTCGTGCACCCGAACGACATGTCACTGTCGGCCGAGGCCCAGGAGACGGAAAGCAGTATCACCTATGCCGGCTTCGGCGCGGGTGTCACTTTCCTGACGGAGCCGCTCGAGGCCGAGACGGAAATTACCGGCCCGATTGCCGCCAGGCTTTGGGTGTCGTCGGCGACGGAAGATGCCGACCTGTTCCTGGTGGTGCGGGCGTTCACGGCCGATCTCAAGGAGATCACCTTCCAGGGTGCGCTCGATGCGCACACGCCGATCGCGCAAGGCTGGCTGCGCTGCTCGCACCGCAAGCTCGACCGCAAGCTCACGCTGCCCTACCGCCCCTATCACACGCATGACGAGGAGCAGAAACTCACACCGGGGGAGATCTACGAGGTCGATGTCGAAGTCTGGCCGACCTGCATCGTGCTGCCGGAAGGCTGCCGGCTCGCCCTCTCGGTGCGCGGCACAGACTATGTCTATCCGGGCGAGCCGGGCGCCGGCGTCGAGACGCTCGGCAAGGTGTGGACCGGCGTCGGCCCTTTCACGCATGACGATCCGCGCGACCGTCCGCCGGCGGTCTTTTCCGGCGACGTCACGCTGCATACCGGCCCCGGCCGGCAGGCTTATGTGCTGCTGCCCGTCATTCCCAGGAAATAAAGCCGTCAGGAGCGAAAAATCATGAGTTATCGCGAGGTCAGCGAAATCCGCGACGGCATGCAGATCGACTGGGACATGCCGATCACCATGGACGACGGACTGGTGCTGCGATGCGACGTATTCCGGCCCGTCAAGAAGGGGCGCTATCCGGTCATCCTCAGCTACGGTCCCTATGGCAAGTGGCTGCACTTCGAGGACGGCTACAAGACCGCCTGGAAGCGCATGGAGGAAAAACAGCCGGACGTCATGGCCGGCTCAACCAACAAATACCAGAGCTGGGAAGTCTGCGATCCCGAGAAATGGGTGCCGGACGGCTATGTATGCGTGCGCGTCGATTCACGCGGCTGCGGCCGTTCGCCGGGCTATGTCGAGCACTGGTCGCCACGCGAGACGAAGGATTTCTACAACTGCATCGAATGGGCGGGCGTCCAGCCTTGGTCGAACGGCAAGGTGGGCCTGAGCGGCATCTCCTATTACGCGATCAACCAGTGGCAGGTCGCGGCCATGCAACCGAGACACCTCGCGGCGATCTGCGTGTGGGAAGGCTTCGCCGATTTCTATCGTGAACTGAGCCACAATGGCGGGATCTACAACACCTTCGCGCAGAACTGGTACGACATGCAGGTCAAGACCGTGCAGTACGGGCTCGGCACGAAAGGACACCGCAGCCGCATGAATGGCGACTGGGTGTCGGGCCCGGAGACGCTCACCGCCGAAGAGATGGGCGCCAACCGCTACGACCTCGGCAGGGCCTATTTCGCGCATCCGCTTGACGATGATTTCTACAAGGCGATGCTGCCGGACTGGTCGAAGGTCAAGGTGCCGCTGCTGTCGGCCGCGAACTGGGGCGGGCAGCCTTTGCATCCGCGCGGCAATTTCGAAGGCTTCTTCCGCGCGGCGTCAAAGCAGAAATGGCTGGAAGTGCACGGCATCGAGCACTGGACGCATTATTACACCGACTACGGCGTCAACCTGCAGAAGAAGTTCTTCGGTTATTTCCTCAAGGGCGAGCGCAACGGCTGGAACAGGCAGCCGCGCGTGCAGCTCAATGTCCGTCACCCGAACGAGACATTCGTCATTCGCCACGAAGACGGCTGGCCCCTGCCGCGCACGCGGTGGACGAAGTTTCACCTCGCGGGCGACCGGCACAAGCTTGCTGCCGAGCCGGCCAAGGCGGCGGCGAGCGTGGCGTTCGACGCCACCGGCGACGGCGTAACCTTCCTCACCGAGCCGGTCACCGAGACGACGGAGATCACCGGGCCGGTCGCCGCCAAGCTCCACATCTCGTCGTCGACCGAGGACGCCGATATTTTCCTGGTGCTGCGCGTCTTCACCCCGGACATGAAGGAAGTCGTGTTTCAGGGCGCGCTCGACCCGCATACGCCGGTCGGCCAGGGCTGGCTGCGCGCCTCGCACCGCAAGCTCGACAAGAAGCTGACGCTCCCCTTCCGGCCCTACCATACCGACGATGAAAAGCAGCCGCTCAAGCCGGGCCAGGTCTATGAACTCGACATCGAGATCATCCCGACATGCATCACCGTGCCGAAAGGACACCGCATCGCCTTGAGCGTGCGCGGTCGCGACTATGTTTATCCGGGCGGCTCGGGCGGCAAATTGTCCAACATGAAGAACGAATTCACCGGCTGCGGACCGTTCCTGCACGACGATCCGCGCGACCGGCCGACGGAGATCTATGGCGGCCGGACGACGATCCACCTGGGCGGCGG
>DATEKG010000368.1:0-4486 GCA_035277565.1 Pseudolabrys sp. | reverse complement strand
CGGGTGAGATCGCGCAGATTGAACCGGATCATCGGCTGCTGGCGGCGGTGCAGGATGGTGCACACCATGTTGCCGATCTCGCCATTGGCAACCGGCTTGTTGTCTTCAAGACCGACAACTTCGAAGAAAGTGCTGTCTTCGTGGAAATGCATGCCTGACTTGTGACGGCACTCGAATGCCCCCATCCCCATTTCATGGGTTCCATACATGTCGAAGACATCACAGCCCCACAGGTCTTCCAGTTGATTGCGGAAGGCATTGTCGGTGTCGGGGCCAAGTCCGCAGCCGAGAAACTTGGTTTCAAGCTCTCGCACGTCGAACTTCAGCTCGTCGCGCGCCACCTTGGCGAGTTGTGTCGCGTATTCGGGGCGGACATACCAGACATTTGTGCCCCACTCCCGTGCGATTTCGATCTGTCGCCGCGACGCCGTTACGGCGCCCGTGCCGGTCGTGATCGGCAGCGCGCCAAGATAATCGTGACAGGCCTTGTAACAGCACCAGCCGGCGTTGCCGAGCGAACATGTATGCGGAATTTGCACGCGGTCGCCCGGGCGCACGCCGCATATGTACAGGACGCGCGCGTGGGTGAGACCATTGAGCTCCCACTCCTGTGGAGCATAGAGCGTCGGCCGCGGCTTTCCGGTCGTTCCGCCGCTGGTCTGCAGTTTCATCGGCGTCGTCTGCATGCGCTGCGTGACGTCGCCATTGATGAGGCCGAAGGGCGGGTTCTCTTCCTGGTCCTTCTTGATGTCATCGGAATCGAACATCGGCAATTTGACGATGTCGTCGATGGTTCTGATGTCGCCCGGTTCAAGCCCCGCCGCGCTCCAGCGCCGCCTGTAGAATTCGTTCTGCCAGCCTGTTTTCATCAGGTCGAGAAACTGCTCGTTCTGAAATGCGCGAATTTCGTCGGCCGACCACTTCCAGCGGGTATTGACGAACACGTCCGGTACCGGGTAGCGCCGGTACAGCGCGCCCCAATCAATGGCGTCGTGATAAATCGGCAGCGAGCTCCTGGCGAGCGTGCGCTCGATGACCGACATTTCAGATCTCCGTATTGGCCTTTGCGCGGGAATGGGATCGTTCAATCATTTGAACGTGCGACGATCGGACCTCACGTCTTGTAGTCCGGCGCGTTGCGATCGAGTTTTCGCAGCAAGGCTCGCCAGGTCATCTGATTGAACGCGGCATTGCCGTCGGTGATGATTCGCGCCTGGCCAACGGTTGCCTCGGTTACATGCGGCGGTGGCACATAGGGCGTGATGCCGCCCGCCATGGAGCGCACCTGCGTCTCGCACGCCCGAATGACCAGGAATGCGAGCATATAGGCTTCATGGACCGAGTGTCCCCACAGCACGAAGCCGTGCCCGCGCTGCAGTACGATCTGCTTGTTTCCGAAATTTTTCGCAAGCTGTCGCCCCTCTTCGTCGGTAGACAGCAGTCCTTCGTAGTCGTGATAGCCGATCGGGCCCAGCCACATCGCATATTGGTTGCCCGGGATGAGCCCCTGCTCCTGCATGGCCGCGGCCGTGGCATATTTGGTATGCAGGTGCATGACGCATTGAGCCTGCGGAAACGCGTCGTAAATTCCCTTGTGAAAAGGAAACGCGAATTTGTGCGGCAGCTCGTCGCTCGGTTCGACGTGGTTGCAATGCTCATCAAGCTTATGAAGATTGGACGCGGTCACCTCCTCGAACAGGATCGCGGCCGGATGCATCAGGAACTGATCGGGATGGCCCGGCACGCGCGCGGACAGGTGCGCAAAGAGGAGTTCGTCCCAACCCTGCAACGCGGCAAGCCGGAATGCCGCCGCGAGATCGACGCGCACCTTCCATTCCTCGGGATCAATGGCAGCCTTACGCGAACGCGCGGCGCCCGCAGAGACCTGCATGACGTCTCTCCCCCATCTCTTCTTACTTGCGCAAATTATGTCCGCGGCAAACGACATTGTCCATCGACAGCCATTGCCGTGCGCGAGCCGGGCTTTGCAACCAGCGCGTAAGCCGATGGGCGGCGCGGGCTAGCGAGGCCGGTGCCGCTTGACGGCGTCCGGATTGGTCGAGTCTACGCCCATATAGATACCGCGCTCCCACTTTCTTTTCAGGGGATCGGAAACCGTCAAGGTCATCTTGCCGATGTTCTGAATTTCGATGTCGACGGTTTCACCATCCTGAAGAGCGCCCAGCCCCTCGTGATTGGTGCCGCAGGCGATCAGATCTCCTGAATTCATGGTCATGACGGTGGTCGCGAACTCGACAAGCTCGGGGACGCGATGCTCCATATCGTCGGTATTGTAGTTGTGCCGCAGCTGTCCGTCGTTCCAGAACCGGACAATAAGGTCATTCGGGTCCCTGACCTCGTCGGCGGTCGCAATGCAGGGACCGATCGGCGCGAATGTATCGAACGACTTGCCGAGCCAACTGGTATGGGGCGTTGCCGGCCAGGTCCGCCGGCCCTGTTCGCGGGCCGACACGTCGATCATGGCCGTATAGCCGAATACAGCATTTCTCCAGTCCTTCGCCTTGACCATCTTTGCCGGGCCCTTGATGACCAGGGCGAGTTCGGCCTCATGCATGAATATCCAGGGCACCGTGTATTCCGGAAGCATGATCGTATCGCCCGGCCCAATGACCGCGTCGGGGTTCTTCATGAACATATTGAGCGGCCGCGCCTCGCGCTGAGCATGCTCCCAGTAGTTTGCGATGCAGGCGAGGATCTTTCCCGGGCGTGGCAGCGGCGGCCGCAGCCGTATTTTCTCCAGCGGAAAAGCGGCGCTCTCCCTGGCCGCTCTCTCCAAACTTGACCGCAATTCATCGAAGGCATTGATGATCCCTTCCATCACGAGCTGCGGCGTATGGTTCTTCGGCGCGACGGACGAAATGTCGACCACGCCACGTTCCGTCAGAACACCAGGCAGGATTTCGCCGGCCTGAGAGCTTTGAAAAAGGACGAGTTTCACGGCTTCCCCTTATTTTCGCTACTAGAGCACATTGCGGTTTCAATCATCAACGCGACCGCATATGCAATAATCCGGCGGCCAGCCGATTGCGCGGTCCGGTCCTTCGCGCAATGCTTGAGTGCAAATTTCGAGAACGGTCATGACCGACTCCTTCGTGTCCAGCGTGCGCAGTCGTCCCGCGCCGCCACGCATTGACGAAACGAAGGTTTCGAAAGCGCTGCAAGACCTGTTTGCCGGATGGCGTGTGTCACTCCGGCTGCCGTTCAAGGGCTTGACGGCAAACGGCGACGTTGAAACCGGCCTGTTTCCTCTGGAAAAAACCGGAGCGCCGGTCCAGCCGCTGGTCGACGCCGCCCTGAATTTCCTTTCCTCGCTCGAACACAACCAGCGCGCAGCCGTACGTTTCGACGTGAACAGCGAGATGTGGCGCAGGTGGAGCAATATTCACCGCAACCTGATGCGCCACGGTCTTTGTCTATCCGAACTGACGGACACGCAGCGCAATCTCGCCTATGACCTGCTGCGCGCCGGCACCGGTGCGCGAGCCTATGAAACGGCGCGGGATGCGATGCGGCTCAATGAACATCTTGCGGAGCTGACAGGACTTCCGGAGGAATTCGGAGAGTATTTTTACTGGCTCAGCATTTTCGGCGACCCTTCGACACACGCGCCCTGGGGCTGGCAGATCGACGGTCACCACTGCAACATCAACTGCTTCGTCATGGGCGACCAGATCGTCCTGACGCCGATGCTTCTCGGCTCGGAACCGGTGCGCGCGGAATCAGGAATCTACAAGGGCACCAGCGTCCTGCAGGAAGAAGAAGCGAAAGGCTGGGCATTCATGGATGCGCTGATGCCTGCGCAACGCAGCAAGGCAACAATCGGAATGGACCTCCCTTTCGACGGCTATGCATCGGGATTCAAGGACAACATCATCGTTCCCTATGAGGGATTGCCCTACTCCAGCATGGACGCCGGGCAGCGCGAGCTGTTTGTCGAACTGATCAGCCTGTATACCGACCGCCTTCCGCCCGCCCATGCCGGAATTCGTCTGGATGAGGTCCGTCGCACGCTCGACCGCTCCGTTTTTGCCTGGATCGGCGAGTTTGATCCGGTCAGTCCGTTCTACTATCGGGTCTATAGCCCGGTGATCTTCATCGAATTTTATCATCAGCCGGGCGTGGCTCTTCCAAATACCGGATACAACCGGCGCCACGCGCATGCGATGGTGCGCACGCCCAACGGCAATGACTACGGTCGGGCGTTATTGCATCAGCGTCGGCCGCTCTAGGTGGCGGAAGCGCGCGCACGCGGTGCGGAAGTCTTTCCGTCGCTCTATTCCCAGGGAAACTCGACAGGCAGCAACGGGCCGCCCCAGCCTCGGCATTCGCGCTGGCAATAACGGTCGCATTTGTCGGTCAGCTTGAGGCAATGCCCTTGGGCATCCTCTTTCAGACAGCCCGCCATTCCCCAGGCGCAGTATGAACCGCATTCCGACCAGCAACGGTCGGACGCCCAAACCGATTG
>DATEKG010000367.1:0-3334 GCA_035277565.1 Pseudolabrys sp. | reverse complement strand
ATCCAGGGTGAAGGCGGCGTGCGGGTGGCGTCTCCGGCATTCCTGCGGGCGTTGCGCCAGCTCTGCGATCAGCATGGCTTGCTGCTCGTATTCGATGAAGTGCAGACCGGCATCGCGCGGACCGGCGAACTGTTCGCCTACCAGCGATACGGCGTTGAGCCCGACATCATGACGCTCGCAAAAGCGCTGGGTGGTGGTTTCCCGATCGGCGCCTGCCTGGCAACGTCGGAGGCATCAAAGGGCATGACGGCGGGCACGCATGGCTCGACCTTCGGCGGCAATCCGCTGGCGATGTCGGTTGCCAATGCGGTCCTTGATGTCGTCATGGCGGAAGGATTTATCGAACGCGTGCGCAAGAACGCGCTGCTGCTCAAGCAACGGCTTGCCGAGCTGAAAGACAGGCACGCGTCCGTCATCGCCGAAGTGCGCGGCGAGGGCCTTTTGATCGGCCTGCGCATGATTCCGCAGGCGTCGGAAATGGTCGACGAATTGCGCGCGGAAAAAATGCTCACTGTTGCGGCGGGCGACAATGTTGTTCGGCTGCTGCCGCCGCTCATTATCGGCGAACATGAGATCGCGGAAGCAACCGCGCGTATCGATCGCGCCTGCACGCGGCTTGCCCAGACACATGCGCGTGCTGCCAAGGTAGCGTCATGAGTGCGAATGGCATTCGGCACTTCCTGGACCTGATCGACATACCGAAGCCGGTGCTGGCTGATCTGGTCGAAAAAAGCCGCGCCATGAAGCGGGCATGGACCCAGGGTCATGGCGGGTCGCCTCTGTCCGGCAAGACGCTGGCCATGGTGTTCGACAAGCCGTCGACGCGCACAAGGGTTTCATTCGACGTCGCGATGCGCCAGCTTGGCGGGGAGGCCATTCTTCTGACTGCGCAGGAGATGCAGCTCGGCCGCGGCGAAACGCTGGCCGACACCGCTCGCGTTCTGTCCCGTTACGTCGATGCGATCATGATCCGCATTCTGGATCACGAGGCTGTCGCCGAGCTCGCGCGGCACGCAACCGTACCGGTCATCAACGGACTCACGCGGCGGTCGCACCCGTGTCAGGTCCTCGCCGACGTCATGACCTATGAGGAAAAACGCGGTCCGATCCGGGGCCGAACCGTGGCCTGGAGCGGCGACTCCAACAACGTGCTGGCGAGCTGGATGCACGCGGCCGAACGCTTTGACTTCCAACTGCGGGTGGCGACGCCGGCCGAGCTGCGGCCGAAAAAATGGCTGATGGACTGGATCAAGTCATCCGGCGCGGCAATCCGGATCGGCGATGATCCGGAAGCGGCGGTCAAGGATGCGGACTGCGTCGTTACGGATACCTGGGTGTCGATGGGCGACCGGGACGGGAAACGCCGGCACAACGTGCTCAAGCGCTATCAGGTCAATGCGCGGCTGATGGCGAAAGCCAGGCCTGATGCACTTTTCATGCATTGCCTGCCCGCCCACCGCGGCGAGGAAGTGACCGACGAGGTTATTGACGGACCGCAGTCGGTGGTATTCGACGAGGCCGAAAACAGGCTGCACGCTCAAAAGGGTCTGCTCGCCTGGTGCCTGCACGCCGACGCGTAGCCATTCTTCCCGGCTCGGCCGGAATCGCAGGATCAGGCCCCGCGCAAAACGGGCCTCGAATTCCCGTCATCAAGCGCTACATAGAGCCCCATGACCGAACCACAAATCGCCATTCCCTCCCGCACACCGTCAGCGGCTGCCGCCGACGACACTGTCATGCCGTTCGAGGTGGCAAAGCTCGACCTGCGCGGCCGCATTGTCCGGCTCGGCCCGGTTGTTGACGAAATCCTGGCGCGCCATGCCTATCCGCAGCCGGTCGCCAAGCTGCTCGGCGAAGCCGTCGTGCTGACCGTCATGCTTGGCACCGCGCTCAAGTTCGAAGGCCGGTTCATCCTGCAAACGCAGAGCGATGGCCCGTTGCGCATGCTCGTGGTCGATTTCATGGCCCCGGACAGGGTCAGGGCCTGCGCGCGTTTTGACAAGGCGCGCGTCGCCGAGGCTATTGCGGCCGGCGATACGGGCGCCCGCGGCATGCTGGGCAAGGGTCATCTTGCAATGACCATCGATCAAGGCTCCGACACCAACCGGTATCAAGGCCTGGTGGCGCTCGACGGCCGCTCGCTTGAGGATGCTGCGCACGAATATTTCCTGCGTTCCGAGCAGATTCCGACCCGGGTGCGGCTTGCCGTGGCGGAGGAGTTGCGCGCGGAGCCGGGCGGCATGCGTCACCGCTGGCGTGCCGGCGGCGTCATGGTTCAATTCCTGCCGAAAGCGCCCGAGCGCGCGCGTGTGGCGGACCTCGATCCGGGCGACGCGCCTGAGGGAATGCAGCCGCATGTTGTTGAGGAAGACGACGCCTGGGTGGAAGGCCAGGCGCTTGTTTCAACGGTGGAAGATGTCGAATTGATCGACCCCTCGCTCTCCAGCGAGCGGCTGGTCTACCGGCTGTTCCACGAACCCGGCGTTCGTGTCTTCCGCAGCAGCCCGCTTCGTGCGCAATGCTCATGCTCGCGCGCAAATGTGGAGGCAATGCTCAAGAGCTTTTCACAGGACGATCGCGATCACATGGTCGAGAACGGCAAGATCTCGGTGACCTGCGAGTTCTGCAGCGCAAATTATGAATTTGCTCCGGGGGACGTCGGCGCCAACCCCTAGTTGATGGTGCGTCCGCCGTAGGAGGAGTCCAGCGAGAAAGCGGGGATTTCGATATCGAAATGTTCGCCGGCCTGCGACACCATTCCGTAACTGCCGGTCATGAAGCCCGATGGAGTCGGCAAGGGGACTCCGCTCGTGTACTCGAAGGACTCGTTGGGCTTCAGGATCGGCTCTTCTCCGACGACGCCGGGCCCCTTGACCTCCTGCAGGCGCCCTTGCGCGTCGGTAATGCGCCAATGACGGGTCTTCAACTGAACCGTCTCCATGCCGAGATTGGTTATGTTGATCGTGTAGGCCCAGAAGAAATAGCCGTCATTGGGCGACGATCGCTCCGAAACAAAGCGGGGCGTCACTGTCACTTCGATCTTTCGGGTCACGGCGCGGTACATCGACTTGCCGTACAATTTATCCGGCCCGGCCTTGCCATTCGCGGGATGACCGGGATTATGGCCGAAAGAGCACAGGAAAGAAAAGCCGCACATGGCCCCGATGGCCCCGGTTTCTACCGCACGCGATCTTCGGCTTGATCTGTTCCGCGGTATCGCACTCTGGCTTATTTTTCTGGACCATATTCCGTCCAACGCGGTCAGCTGGATCACGATCAGGAACTATGGGTTCAGTGATGCAACCGAGATTTTCGTGTTCATCTCGGGCTACAC
>DATEKG010000366.1:0-3659 GCA_035277565.1 Pseudolabrys sp. | reverse complement strand
CGTTTCGGCCAGCCGGTGTTTTTCTCGACGTATTCCTTGGCCGCCTCTTCGAGCAAGGGGCGGACCTTTTCCTTCATGGGCTGGATCCAGTCGGACACCTTGACCCACTTGGTTCCGTCCCATTGCTGCATATAGGCGGGCTGGTGACCATTGTGATCGGTGCAGCTGATGCCGGTGAGCGGTGCGGCAAAGCCTGCAAAACCGAGTTCCTTCCAGCGCGCCTCGGTAATGTGCAGCGTCTCGAGGCCGCGCCGCACGTCTTGGCCGGTCACCACCTTCTTGCCGCTCAGCTTCTGCGCATTGCGGATCGCTTCCGCCACGAGCGCGGTGTTGTAGACGCCGCGGTTGTAGAAGTTGTCTGCGAACTTGTCCTTCTCGACCTGGCTCTTGCCCTTGTCCACGACGTATTTCTTGATGTCCTGGATTGCCGGATAGTTTGAGCCGAGGCCGTTGAAGTTGAGCGCGAGATAGCCCTTGGCCTGCGCGCCGCCGCCGCGGGCATCGTCATCCGAGCCCGACCACCACACGCCGATGAAATGGTCCATCGGGTAGCCGTTCTCCGCCGCACGCTTGACTGCGGTCGGGTTCATGGCGCCCCAGCCCCACATGATCATCCAGTTCGGACGGTCGCGGCGAACGGCCAGCCATTGAGCGGACTGGTCCTGCATTTCCTTGCCGGCCACCGCATAGAGCTTCACGTTGAAGCCGTAATCCTTGGCAAGCGCCTCGAGCAGCGGAATCGGCTCACGTCCGTAGCCCGCATCGAGGAAGATGAATCCGACCGTCTTGCCCTTGAGCTTGTCGAGTCCGCCTTCCTTCCCGCCAATGTAGCGGATGATCATCGACATGCCGTCCCAGTACGTGGCCGGCGGATTGAAAATCCAGGGGAAGTCGGTGCCGACCGCGGACGCCGACAGGCCGTAGGCCATCGACAGGATCGGGATCTTGTCGACTGCCGCCTTCGGAATCAGCTGCAGCGTAATGCCGGTCGAAAACGGATTGACGACGGTCGGGTGCTTGCCCTTCGTCGCTTCCCAGCACTGCACGCCCTTGTTCGTGTCGTAGCCGGTTTCGCACTCTTCGACGTTGAGCTTGACGCCCCCAATGCCGCCGTCGCGCTCGTTGAGCATGGTGAGATAGTCGTGCATCCCGTTCGCAATCGGAATACCGGAATTGGCATACGGGCCTGTTCTATAGGTGAAGAGCGGCACGTAGATGCTGTCCTGCGCTTGCGCCGTACCCGTGAGCACCGAGGCACCGAGCAAAGTCGCGCAGACCATCCCGGCAAACAGGTGTCTTGCGTTCATCATTGTTCCTCCCTTTCGTTCACGCCCGACCTGGCGTGCCTTTGGTTTCCAGTTTCGCTCCAAACCCGGACCGCGGTGAGCCACTTCGGAGCCATGGCTGGCGCCATGGTCGGATACTGGCTCCTATCCTGCACCATCAGTACGGAAACGGCCACACCCTCAACTTTTGCTTACCTATCAGCCACAACCGGGCGAGCCCGGCCGGCTCCACGATCAGGAACAGGACGATCAGAATTCCCACGATCATGAATGTGATGTGCTCGACCGTTGCCGCCTGAAGCGGCAGATCCAGAACCGTGGGGATGAACCGCAATATGATCGGAAGGATGTAGATCAGCGCCGCGCCCAGGAATGAGCCGAGCAGGCTGCCCAATCCGCCAATAATGATCATGAAAAGGATCGTGAAGCTCTGGTTGATATTGAAGACGCTCGCTTCCGAGCCGCCGTACCAGAAGAACACCATGAGCGCGCCGGCGACGCCGCAGTAGAAGGATGACACGGCAAAAGCCAGCAGCTTCGTCGGCAGCAGGCGTATTCCCATCAATTCCGCGGCGATGTCCATGTCGCGCACCGCCATCCACATGCGGCCGACGCGGCCATGCACGAGATTGGAGGCGATCCAGGTCATCAGCACGACAAGAATGAGAACGATGTAATACCGCGTCTCCGCCGTCGCGCGCGGCCCGGTCACGATAATCCCGAACAATTCGCGCTGCGGCACCTCGATCGCTCCCGACACATTGTAGTTATAGAGCCAGGGAATGCGGATGAAGCACCATTCCAGAAAAAACTGCGCGGCCAGCGTCGCGATCGCGAGATAGAACCCCTTGATGCGCAGCGACGGCAGGCCAAATATGGCGCCGATCGCGGCAGAGAAAAAGCCGGAGACGATGACCCAGATGATGATGTTGACGCCGGGGAAAATGCTCGTGAGCTTGTAGCATGCATAGGCGCCGACTCCCATGAAGGCGCCGGTGCCGAGCGACAGCAGGCCGGTATAGCCGGTCAGCAGATTGAGCCCGATCGCCGCCAGCGAGAAGATCAGGAACGGGATCATCACCGCATTGACCAGGAAGTCGTTGCCGGTCAGCGGAATGATGACAAAGGCGACGAAGAGAATGATGGCGAGACCGAAGCGGTCCTGCAGAATCGGGAACACGGCCAGGTCGCTGGCATAACTCGTCTTGAATTGCCCGGCCTCGCGATAGAGCATCCGATCGTCCTCACACGCGCTCGATGATTGTTTCGCCGAACAGTCCCTGCGGCCGGAACAGCAGGAACACCAGCGCGATCACATAGGCGAACCACGCATCTGTGCCGCCGCCGACCAGCGGGCCCCAGTAGAATTCCGCAAGCTTTTCGCCGATCCCGATGATGAGTCCGCCCGCGATCGCACCGGGGATCGACGTGAAACCGCCGAGAATGAGCACCGGCAGCGCTTTCAGCGCGATCACTTCGAGCGCGAAAGAGACGTCCGAACGCGCGCCCCAGAATATTCCCGTTACCAGTGCGACCAGGCCTGCGGCGAACCAGACGATCACCCAGATCTGCTCGAGCGATATGCCGACCGACAGCGCCGCCGAATGGCTGTCGGCGACAGCCCGCAGCGCACGGCCGATCCGCGTTTTCGAAAAGAAGATCCCGAGCCCCGCCACCATGACGGTCGCGGTAACCGCGGCCACGATGTCGATCTTCTGCAATTGCACGATGCCGCCGAGCGCCTTGTAGGTGATATTGCCCTTCGGCAGGAACAGCCCGTCGGTGACCATGACTTTCGGATCGCCGCCGAAGACGAATTCACCGAAGCCGATGAGAAAGTAGGTTATCCCGAACGTCGCCATGAAGAGAATGATGTCGGGCTGGTTGACAAGCGGTCTCAACACGGCGCGTTCAATCGTAAAGGCGAGGACGAACATCACAATCACGGTCAGGCCGAGGGCGAGAAAGGCCGGGATGCCGGCGTCGTAGAGCCCGACCAGCGTGAGGGCTGCGAACACCACCATGATTCCCTGCGCAAAATTGAACACGCCGGAGGCCTTGAAGATCAGCACGAAGCCGAGCGCGATCAGCGCATACAGCATCCCGCCGACAAGCCCTTCCCACAGGGTCTGCACAAACAGATCTGGAGCAGTCGCCATCTGCACAAAGGGATCGATGAAGATTTGATAGAGCAGATCCATCGCAGCCTCAGTGCGCCACGCCGAGATAAGCGTCGATGACCGCCTGGCTGCTTTTGACTTCGCCCGGCGTGCCGTCGGCAATCTTGATGCCGTGGTCGAGCACAACGACACGATCGGAAAGATCCATCACGACGCCCATGTCGTGCTCGATCAGCGCGATCGTCGTGCCGTA
>DATEKG010000365.1:0-6295 GCA_035277565.1 Pseudolabrys sp. | reverse complement strand
GGTGATCGGCATGATCGCGCTGGTATTTTCGCCATTGGTACTCGTCCTCGCATTCGACTCTCTTATCCCCGCGATTGTTTGCGCAATCGGGATCCTGCTGGCGGCGGCCGCGGCGACGGCGATCCAGTTGTGCTTCCGGGTTCAGGCGCGGCGCAGCCACTTCCGCCGAAGGCATACATCGTCGCGCATCGCCACGTTTGCTGAAGCATTCTCGTCAATTTCCTGGGCGGCGACGTCCGCTCTGACGGCGGCGGGCACATGGGGTGCGCTTGGCCCCGCCATCGTCGCGCTCGGGATCCTCGCCGCCGTGTGGATGTTCAGCCCGTCGCGCGGCTGATCTAGGCGAATGCCGGCCGCACGCGCGATCGGGCGACAAGAACCACAATCAGCAGCAGATTGAGCAGGTTTGCACCCACGCCGGCGGCGAATGCGGGCGCGTAGTAGCCGAAATGATCGTAAAGTATTCCTGCCAGCCAGCCGCCGAGAGCCATCCCGCCTCCGCTGAAAAAGAGCAGCATGGGAATGCGCCATGACGCCTGCGATGCCGGAAATAGTTCGCGCAGCGCAAGCACATAGGCGGGGATGATTCCGGAGAAGCCGAGGCCGAAGGCGGCCGCAACCGTGAACAGTCCCACCTCGTTTTGCGTGAAAAGCAATGCGGTCATCGATATGGCCTGCCAGGCGGAACCGATCATTACCGTCGCAAGACCGCCGATCCGGTCTGCAATCGCGCCCCATATCTGCCGGCTGAGGAATGCTGTGCCGAGCAGAACCGTCAGCATCAGCGCGCCCGTCGAGCGGCCGAAACCGAGATCGCTGCAGAATGCGACAAGGTGGCTCTGCGGCATTGCCATCGGGACACAGCAAAGAACGGCGGCAATGCACATGACGCCGAATACGAGATTGGGCGGCCAGCCCAGCACCGGTCCGGAGGACCCGTCGGTACCGGCCGCAGCCAGGAAATTTTCCGGCGGAGAACTGAAATATGTGATGGCAAGCGGAACAATCACGATGATTTCAAGGACCGCGTAGCCCAGCATCGTATGCCGCCATCCGACAACCGCAATGACACGCTCGAAGAGGGGCGGCCACATTGCACCGGCGAGATAGCTGCCGCTGGAAATGAGGGCGAGAGCCGAACCGCGGCGGCGATCGAACCAGCGGCTGACATAGATGTACATCGGGGCATTGATACCGCCGAGGCCGATCACGCCGATGAAAACGCCGTGACCGATCCAGAGCGGCCACGGCGGGCCAAAGGTTGATATGGCAAGCCCGAGAGCGATCATGAGCGAGCCGCAAATGACGGTCACGCGAGCGCCGACCTTGTCGGCAATCGGACCCATAATCATCCCGCCGAATCCCAATCCGAGCCAGGCGAGGGCGCTGGCAAGCGCCGGTATCGAACGCTCGCCGCCGGCCTCTGCGGCAATATCCTTGAGTGCGACGGTCGTGATCCACGCCGCGCCGAAACCCATGAGGATCGTGACGAGCGCGACCGTGGCGATGGCCCACGATCGTTTCGTTTCGACAGAAGCGAGAGGAGACCTCATGGAGGGAATTCCCGGCGGACCATTCTTTTGGCAAGCCGCCGGGAATTTGACCACCCATGCATGCGGGGGTCTGCAATGTCTGCTGCGTTGCGCCAAACTGCGCGGCGGCGAGGATTATGGAAATTTCCTTCTATATCCTCCCCGTACAACGAAATTGACCTCAAGACTGCGTGCGGTAGCCTTTCCGCAGTATTCCGGCGCTTTTGCGTCCCGTTGCCCAAGCCTATATGAGAGAAGGCGTCCGGCATTTGCCGGCGATGACAAGGCACTCCATGCCCCTTCTTCCGGTCAGTCTCAGCGATAAATACGACCTGACCCAGGCCCGGGTGTTCGTGACCGGCTATCAGGCGCTCATTCGCGCCTGTCTCATGCAAAAAGAGCTCGACCGGCGTGCGGGTCTCAACACCGCGGGCTATGTCACGGGGTATCGCGGTTCGCCCCTCGGAGGGCTCGATCAGCAATTCATGCGTGCGGCAAGCCGGATTGAGGCGGACGACATCAAGTTCCAATCCGGGATCAATGAGGAACTCGCCGCGACCGCGCTATGGGGATCGCAGCAGTCCGAGCTGCGGGGCGAGGGAAAATTCGATGGCGTGTTTGGCATGTGGTACGGCAAAGGGCCGGGCGTTGACCGCTCCGGCGACGTTTTCCGTCATGCCAATTTCGCCGGCACGTCAAGGAATGGCGGCGTCATCGCCCTGATGGGCGACGATCATACGGCCGAATCCTCTACGACAGCGCACCAGTCGGAATTTCACTTCGTCGACGTGATGATGCCAATTCTCAATCCGGCCGGCGTGCAGGAAATCATCGACTACGCGCTCTATGGCTGGGCAATGTCGCGGTTCACCGGAACATGGACCGCGCTCAAATGCATGCACGAGACAGTCGAGTCGACGGGGGTCGTCGACGGGAGTCTCGATCGCATAAGAATTGTCAGCCCGGCCGATTTCCGCATGCCTGAAGGCGGCCTCAACATTCGCCTCGTCGATACGATCCTCGGCCAGGAGGCGCGGCTTCACGACTACAAGCGCGACGCAATGCTGGCCTTTGTGCGTGCCAACAAGCTCAATCGCGTGATCACCTCCGGCGGGCGGGCGCCGAAAATCGGCATCGTGACCACGGGAAAGGCCTATCTCGACGTCCGCCAGGCGCTCGACGAACTGGGCATTGATGAAGTCAAATGCAACGATCTAGGCCTGCGGCTCTTCAAGGTTGCCTGTGTGTGGCCGCTCGGCCGGCAGGAGCTCGCCGAGTTTGCCCAGGGTCTCGACCTCATCATCGTGGTCGAGGAGAAGCGCTCGCTGATTGAAGTGCAGGTGCGCGAAGAGCTCTATGGCACCGCCAATCAACCTGTTTGCATCGGCAAGAAAGATGAGCAGGGCAATTGGCTGTTCCCGGTCAAGGGCGCGCTCGACCCGAACGATATTGCCATTTGCGTCGGTGAGCGTCTGCTGCGCTACGGCGCCAATGACGAGCTTGCCGCCAGTGTGGCAAGGCTGAAGTCGGCGCAGCGCGCGCTCGCCGAAACGACCGATGTCGCGCAGCGCATTCCGTACTTCTGCTCCGGCTGCCCGCACAACACATCGACGCGTGTTCCGGAAGGCAGCCGCGCCTATGCCGGCATCGGGTGCCACTACATGGCGCAGTGGATGGAGCGCAAGACGCTCGGCTTCACGCAGATGGGCGGTGAGGGCGCAAACTGGATCGGCGAGGCGCCGTTCTCCAAACGTGATCACGTTTTCCAGAATATCGGCGACGGCACCTACAACCATTCGGGCTATCTCGCCATCCGCGCGGCGATCGCGTCGGGCGTGACGATGACGTACAAGATCCTGTTCAACGACGCGGTCGCGATGACCGGCGGACAGGCCAATGAGGGCGGCCTCACGGTGCCGCAAATCGCCGCGCAGGTCGCGGCGGAAGGTGCGACCCGTATCGCCGTCGTCAGCGACGAGCCCTGGAAATACCCGCGAGGCACCGAATGGCCGCGCGGGCTGACAATCCACCATCGTGACGAACTCGACACGGTCCAACGCGACCTTGCGACAGTCAAAGGTGTCAGTGTCCTCATTTATGATCAGACCTGCGCCGCCGAGAAGCGCCGCCGCCGCAAACGCGGTGCTTTCCCGGATCCCGACAAGCGCGTGGTCATCAACGATCTCGTCTGCGAGGGCTGCGGCGATTGCGGCGTGAAATCGAACTGCGTTTCGGTGCAGCCGCTTGAAACCGAGTGGGGCCGCAAGCGGACGATCGATCAATCGAGCTGCAATAAGGACTATTCCTGCGTCAACGGCTTCTGTCCGTCATTCGTCACGGTTCATGGTGCCAAGCTGAAAAGAGGCGAGGGCATTGCCGAGCCCCGCGATTGGCCGGTCTTGCCGGCGCCGTCCGCCCCGCTCATCAACCACCCTTACGGAATCATCGTCACCGGCATTGGCGGCACGGGCATTGTCACCATTGGTGCGATCATCGGCATGGCGGCGCATCTCGAAGGCAAGGGCGCCGGCATCATCGACATGGCGGGTCTCGCGCAGAAAGGGGGCGCTGTCTACAGCCACATCCGCATCGCGAACACGCCTGACGATATTCACGCCATCCGCATCGCGGCCGCCGGCGCAGATCTGGTGCTTGGCGGCGACATGGTGGTGGCCGGCGCCAAGAAAGTGCTCGGCGCGATGAAGAGCGGAACGACGCGCGTTATCATCAATACGGCCGAATTTCTGCCCGGCGATTTCACGCGCAATGCAGAATATTCGCTGCCGGTCGAGCGGCTCAAGCGGGCGATCTCGGGCCATGCAGGCCGCGAGCGCGCGCACTTCGTCGATGCCAGCCGCCTGGCGACAGCCCTCCTGGGAAATTCGATCGGCAGCAACATGTTCATGCTGGGCTATGCGTATCAGCTCGGCGCTCTGCCGCTGTCGGCCGAGGCGATCGAGCGCGCCATCGAGTTGAACGGCGAAGCGGTGCCGATGAATATTGCAGCGTTTCGCTATGGCCGCCGCGCCGCCGTCGACCCGAAAGCGCTCGAATCACTCATTGCCCCCAGGCCCCAGCAGCAGAACGATTCACTCAGGCTGTCGCGATCATTTGCCGAGACAGTCGATCGCCGGGCGGAATATCTCGCTGCATATCAAAATGCCGGCTATGCCCGGCGGTACCGAAACTGGGTGGAGAAAATCCGGACAATCGAAGCCGAGAAGGCGCCGGGCCATTGCGGGCTGGCGGAAGCAGTCGCCCGCTATTTGTTCAAACTGATGGCGTACAAGGACGAATATGAAGTGGCGCGGCTTTACAGCGAAACGACCTTCCTGGACCAGGTGAAAGCGAATTTCGACGGGGAGAGGTTGCATTTCGAATTCCACCTTGCGCCGCCGCTGCTGGCGCGGCGAGATCCGGCGACCGGCGAGCCGCGGAAGATTTCATTTGGTCCGTGGATGCTGAAGGCCTTCGCGGTGCTCGCCAAGCTGAGGTTCTTGCGCGGAACCGCTTTCGATCCCTTCGGCTATACGCTGGAGCGGCGGACCGAACGCGGATTGATCGCGGACTATGAACGCTTGCTCGGCGAGATCGGAGAGCGTCTCACGCCCGGCAATCATGATATTGCCGTCGCGCTTGCGGCGATTCCGGAAAAAATCCGCGGCTTTGGGCCCGTGAAACAGCGGCATCTCGCCGCGGCCAGGACCGAGGAAGCGGCTCTGCGCGAGCAGTTTCTTGCGGGGGGAGCGCCTTTCCTCAAGGCCGCGGAATAGAAGCCGCCGAGCCCACACCCCCCACATACGGATACTTGACCGCCTTCCGGCGGTGTTTTCATATCGAGACAACAAGACCGCCCGCAGGCGGCGAGGGGTTCTGGTCCGCGCCGGGAGCGTGCGGCCATATGGGAGGTATGAGCTGTGGGGCCGAATGCCGCCGCGGGTGCGGACACGTTTCCCAAGCTTTTGGTCCGCAATGCCCGGATTTACGGGGCGCGGCCCGCTATGCGGCACAAGGATCTCGGGATCTGGCAGTCCTGGACCTGGAGCGAGGTGCTCGACATCGTGCGGGCTTATGCCGTCGGCCTGCACAAGCTGGGCCTGGAGCACGGCGAGACCATTGCGATCGTTGGGTCCAACCGGCCCAAACTTTACTGGTCGGTGATGGCGGCCCAGATGCTGGGCGCGATTCCGGTGCCGGTCTATGCCGACGCCGTCGCCGACGAACTCGCCTATGTGCTTGCGCATGCCGATGTCCGCTTTGCGGCGGTCGAGGATCAGGAACAGATTGACAAGATTCTCTCGGTGACCGAGCGCGTCCCCAGGCTCGCACTCATGTTCTACGATGAGAAACGCGGCCTGCGGGACTACGACCATAGCCGCCTTCACGCGATGGACGATGTCATTGAAGCGGGACGCAAGGCTCTCGCCGCCGATCCGTCGGTCAGCGCCTGGCTTGATCGCCGGATCGAGGAAGGCAAGGGCTCGGATCCTTCCATCATTCTCTACACATCGGGAACGACCGGCGCGTCGAAGGGTGTTGTGCTGACCAATGAGCGGTCGATCCGCGCCGCGGCCGACACGGTTGCTTTCGACAAGCTGACCGAGAAGGACGTCGCACTCGCTTACCTGCCGCTGGCGTGGGTCGGCGACCACTATCTCAATTACGCGCAGGGAATGGTCGCCGCGTTCTGCATGGCGTGCCCGGAAAGCGCGGACACGGCGATGCAGGATCTGCGCGAAATCGGGCCGAGCTTTTATTTCGCG
>DATEKG010000364.1:0-6814 GCA_035277565.1 Pseudolabrys sp. | reverse complement strand
AGTTCGCTGCTATTGCGCGCGGGCGTGACGCCGGCGGACTCGCCGGTGCTCGGCCATCGGCCGGTCAGAAATAAAATAGGGATTGGGATTGCACCAGCCGCGGTTGCCCGCCAGCACATAAGGGCGGCACTCCTCGACAGAGGCGTATTCGCAATGCCACTGCATATCGCCATCGCCGGCCGCCACCACCGCACACCAGGGCGCTCCGAAATAATCCGCTGCGGCCGGTTGGAGACCGAAGCTCCAAAGCGCGAGCACGGCACCGCCACTTAATATAATGCGCAGCATTGCGGGCCTCCCTGTTCTCTGCCGATATCAACACCGGTTGCGGCAGTGACATTCCGGCGGCCGGCCCCGCGGCAGGCGGCGCGCGTCGACGAAGCAAAATCTTCGTAAAATCCGCTGAAATCAGGCCAGTTTCGCCGCCGGCCGTCCCCGCCTTAACCGTTCATACACCATGTGCGCGCACGATAGAATTTGCACGCGCTCGTTGGTGGGGATTTCCGGTGCGTATCAAAAGCGGTTGGCCCTGCATGATCGGGGCCGCATTTCTCCTTATTTCCAACGCTTCCCTCCGTGCCGAGGACGGCGTTTTCCAGAATCGGATTCTGTTCGGACAGGTCGCCGCTCTTAACGGACCCGCCTCCGCACTCGGACAGGGCATGCGCGAAGGTATCCTGGCCGCCTTTGAGCAGGCGAACCGCGCGGGCGGCATCAACGGCCGCAAGCTCGAACTCAAATCGATAGACGACGGTTATGAGCCCGAAAAGACCATCGAAGGGGTCAACAAGGCGATCAAGGACGAGAAGGTTTTCGCTCTCGTCGGCGCGGTCGGCACACCGACATCGAAGGCCGGACAACCGATCGCAACCGCAGCCAAGGTTCCTTACATCGGCCCGTTCACCGGCGCCGAATTTCTCCGCAACCCATTCAATCGCTACGTCGTCAACATCCGAAGCTCCTACTTCCAGGAAACCGAGGCCTGGATCGAGCATCTGAGCAATGATCTCGGCATCACGAGAATTGCAATCCTGTATCAGGACGATGCGTTCGGTCTCTCGGGCCTGACCGGCGTCAAAAAGGCGATGGACAAGCGTAACCTGCAGCTTGTCGCGGAAGGCACGTTCAAACGCAACACCACGGCAATCAAGTCGGCGCTGCTCGAGATCATGAAGGGCCAGCCGCAGGCGGTCGTGACGGTTGGCCCATACAAGCCGATCGCCGAGTTCATCAAACTTGCGCGCCAGTTGAAATTCGACCCGACATTCGTCGCCATCTCTTTCGTCGGATCCGATTCGCTCGCGCAGGAGCTGGGAAACCAGGGAGCCGGTGTCGTCATCAGCCAGGTTGTTCCGTTTCCGGGCGACAAATCCCTGCGGGTTGTGGCGGCCTATCAAACGGCGCTCGCCGCAGTGAACGCGAAGTCAAAGCCGGGCTTTGTGTCGCTCGAAGGCTACCTGGTCGGCGAACTTGTGGTCGAGGCGCTCAGGCGAATCCCCGGCGAACCGACCCGTGAAGCCTTTCTCGATGCGATCGAGCGCGCTCCGTTCGACCTCGGCGGGGTGAAGCTCACCTTCAGCGCCGACCGGAATCAGGGATCAAACCAGGTCTATTTCACGGTGCTGCAGGGCGACGGCACTTTCCGGCCCGTTACCAGACTCGTGAAGACCGTCGCGAAATGATGACAAACGGATCTCAGCAAAATGGCTTTTGCCTGGATTAAGACCGCACTGAACCGCGGCCAACGGGACGCTCACAAGTCGGGATGGCTGTCGACCATCCGCGGCCGGCTCTACCTGGCCTTTGGATTTGCCGCCGCGCTGACGATCATCGGCTCCACCATTGCGTTCTACGAGTTCACCGTCATCGGCACCACGACCGATGAAATCGTCTCCCACAGCCTGCCGACAACCACTGTGTCGCTGCGGCTCGCGGAAGGCGCAAGCAGCCTTGTTTCCTCTGGTCCGCGGCTGATCGCAGCGGCGACCGACAAGTCCCGCGCCGAGATCATGAAGAATATCGGGCAGCAGGAGAAAAGTCTGGAAGACGGAATTGCGCAGCTCAAGATCCTCGGCATCACCAGCGCCGGCAATATCGATGCCAATCGCAAGGCCCTGTCCGAACGTCTGCATGCCCTCGACGGAGCCGTGACCAACAGGATCATGGTATCGAACGAGCGATCCTACCTGGCCTCCTCGGTCCGGTCCGCCCATGAGGCGCTGTTGATCGGTCTTGCGCCCGCGATCGATGATGCGAATTTCGACCTGATGATGAATGCCAAGCAGGAAGGCGCCAACGTGCTCGAGGACAAGCTCGACAATCTGCGCCGGCTCCTGGAGGCGGAATCAGAGACGAACCTGCTTGCCGGTCTTTTGACCGAGGCTTCGCTCGTGCGCGACCCGAACCGCCTCGAGCCGCTGCGGGATCTCGTGGCATCGGCCCAGCGGAAAATAACCAAGAATCTGAACGCAATCCCCGACGTCTCCCAGCGCGACAAGCTGGTCACCCTTTACAAGCAGCTTGCCTCGATCGGCGCGGAAGACGGCATTATCGCCGCCCGCGCCTATGAGCTCAGTCAGCAACAGCAGGCACAGTCCGCTTTTGACGCGGCGCAGGCGGAAGCCGCAAAACTCAAGAATGCGGTCGACGGTCTCGTCGAACAGCAGGGCCGGCTCGCCCAGGACACGTCCGGCCATGCCAGCCGGCAGATTCAATCGGCACAGTTTCTCCTCACGCTGCTGTCGATTGCCGCCGTCATCGGCGCGGGGCTGGTCGCATGGCTCTATGTCGGGCGCAGTATCGCGCGCCGTCTCGGCTTCCTCAGCAGCGCCATGCGGCGGATCGCGGATGGCGATTTGAACGTCGATATCGACGCCAGCCGCGGCGATGAAATTGCCGATATGGGCCGCACCCTGCTCTTCTTCCGTCAGGCGACGGCTGACGCGGCTTCCGCGCGGCAAAAGGAAACAGAACAGACGCGCATGCTGGAGTCGCGCCGGCAGCAGGTCGAAGCCGCGACGCGGGAATTCGAGAAGGCCGTCTCCAGCATCGTCCACACGCTCGATCGCGCCGCAGGCGCGATGGACACCTCCGCCCGCGAGATGGCCAATAGCGCAACGCGAAATCAGGAACAGGCGCTCGCAACGGCGGCCGCATCCGAAGAAGCCACCACCAATGTCGGCATTGTCGCAACGGCGGCGGAGGAAATCGCCACATCGATCGAGCATATCGCCGCGCGCGTCGCCAATTCAGCGAATGTCGCAACGCAGGCGACAGACGAAGCCAAGGCGATTACCGATGCGGTTGAAAGCCTGTCGGCCTCGGTCGATGAGATCGGCGAGGTCAGTGACCTGATCAGCAGCATCGCCGCAAAGACCAATCTGCTCGCGCTCAATGCGACCATCGAGGCCGCCCGCGCCGGCGAGGCCGGCCGCGGCTTCGCCGTCGTCGCGCAGGAAGTCAAGGGCCTTGCCACGCAGACCGCCAGGGCGACGGAGGAAATCACGCGCCACATCGTATCGATCGAGCAGACGACCGAGCGGTCGGTTTCCGCCATCAAGAAGATTACGACAACGATTCAACAGCTCAGCGGTGTCGCGAATGACGTCGCCGTGGCGATGCGCCAGCAGGATTCGGTGACCCAGGAAATCGCCCGCAATGCCGGCGCCGCCGCCAAGGGCACGCGCGATGTCTCAGAGAACATTTCCGAAGTCTCGAACAGCGCCGTCAAGACCGGCGCAGTGGCGTCGACCGTGCTGACCGCGGCGGCGGAGCTTGCCGACCAGTCCCGCCTGCTCCGGCGCGAAGTCGAACGCTACCTCGGTCAGCTGCGCGTCGCGTCCTAGCGGCGCGCCAAACCTCAGAAATTTTCATCCGAGTGTGGTGACAGGCCGCCCTTGCGGGCGCAGCCAAACTCCTCGCACAGATGCGAGAGGTCGCCGTCGCACGGAAAGCCGGTCACCGGGCATAACATCCGTGTTTCTCCCTCGCCCTCGGGTGCTGCGGCAAAGAACCAGGGATCTTCCCAAAGCGATTTTCCCAATGGTGCCTGCCTTCGGGCTGCCGTTCAACGTTTGAGGATGACGACTTCCAGATACTCGGCCGGCACGACCATGACGTCGCTGGCCTTGTTCATGCGCGCGATCAACTGCACGAGATCCCTTTCGAGGAGGTTCTGATTGCGCGTATCGAGCGCGGAAAATGCCTTGAGCATCGGCCCGTAAAACGTTCTGAACACGTCGAGAAAATGTTCGGCCGAGCGATAGCGGAAATTGAAGAGACGCGACTCGGTCTTGATCCAGGTCGCCGCCGGGCCGAACAGTTCGGTGAGGCGCGTGCGTGTGCCCCAGCGCAGCGGCGACTGTGCGGCCGCAGGAGCCGGAATATATTTGCCGAGCGTCCTGAAGATCTGTCCGATAAAGCCGTCCGGGGTCCAGTTGGCGAGGCCGATCTGCCCGCCCGGCTTGCAGACGCGCAATAGCTCGGCGGCCGCCCTTTCCTGATTGGCCGTAAACATCACGCCGAATGTCGAGATGACGGCATCGAAACTGTTGTCGCCAAAAGGCAGCGCCTCGGCATCCGCTTCCCTGAATTCGATCGCGAACCCTTCGGCCGCGGCGCGCGCCCGGCCGCGCTCAAGCAGGCTGGGCACGTAATCCGTGGATGTGACATCGCACCAGCGCCGCGCGGCGGCGAGGCTCGCCATCCCGTTTCCCGCGGCAACGTCGAGCACTTTTCGCCCTGACCGGAGGTCGAGCGCCTCGCAAAGCTCCTCGCCCACAATCTGCAGCGTCGTTCCGACCACGGCGTAGTCGCCCGACGACCACGCGGCCTTCTGACGTGCCTTGAGCGCCTCAAGTTCCGGACTTGCTGATTGCGCTTCCCGTCGTAAGGGTCTAACAGCGGTTGCGGTTGCGGGTGCCATCGGTAGCTCCTGTCCAGTTTCAAGAATGATTGCTATGTGAGTACCGGCAAGGCGGCCGCGAGACTTTGCCGGGAGCTTGATTTGTTCTTGAGACTGGCTTGATTATTTCCTGAGATCGAAATCGGCGCGCAGTTGGGAGCACCGACGTGCAGTTTCTCTTTGGTGATCATATGCTTGACGGCGACCGTCGCGAGCTGCGCCGCGGAGATCATCCTGTTGCCGTCGAGCCGCAGGTATTCGATCTGTTGATCTATCTCGTTCAGAATCGTGATCGTGTCGTCAGCAAGGACGACCTCATCGAGTCCGTCTGGGCCGGCCGCGTCGTCTCCGATTCGACACTGACGAGTCGCATCAATGCGGCGCGCAGGGCGCTCGGTGACAGCGGCCACGATCAGAAACTCATCCGCACCATTGCGCGCAAGGGCCTCCGGTTTATCGGCGACGTGCGCATGCAGCCGAACGGTATGCGCCCGCAGGATGCCGTCACACCGCTGCAGGCGCAGCTGCAGGAACCGCGCACCGCCCTGCCGCTGCCGGACCGGCCGGCCATCGCCGTGCTGCCCTTCGTCAATATGAGCGGAGAGCCCGAACAGGAGTATTTCTCCGACGGCATCAGCGAAGACATCATCACCGCGCTGTCAAAACTGCGCTGGTTTTTCGTGATCGCACGAAATTCGTCGTTCACCTACAAGGGCAAATCCGTCCACATGAAGCAGATCGCCGAAGAACTCGGCGTCGGCTATGTGCTCGAGGGCAGCGTACGCAAGAGCGGCGAGCACGTGCGCATCACCGCGCAGCTCATTGACGTCACGACCGGCAGCCAGATCTGGGCCGAGCGCTACGATCGCGCCATTGCCGATGTCTTTGCCGTGCAGGACGAGATCACCGAGGCGATCGTTGCCGCGATCGAACCGCAGCTCTATGTCGCGGAAAATTTCCGCGCGCAGCGCAAGCCGCCGGACAGCATGGATGCATGGGATCTGGTCATTCGCGGCCTCTCGCATTATTGGCGGCTCACGCGCCAGGACAATGTTGTCGCCCAGGCGCTGCTCGAGAAGGCAATCACGATCGATCCGAATTACGGCCAGGCTCTCGGCGTACTCGCAGCGAGCCACACCTTCAGCGCCCACATGGGCTGGTCCGAAATGTCAACGGCTGTGCCGATCGCGGAGCGCGCCGCGCTCGCGGCGATCCGCGCCGACAGCGAAGACCCGTGGGCGCACTACGCGCTGGGCAATGTCTACCTCTTCACCCGCCGCTTCGATGACTCGCTCGCAGAATTCGAGCTGGCTCTGCGCCTCAATCCCAGTTTCTCGCTGGCGCAGGGCTATTACGGCCTTACCCTCTCCTATTGCGGCCGCTGGCAGGAGGGCGACCTGGCCGCAAGCCGGGCATTGCGCCTGAGCCCGCGCGATCCCTTCGCGGCGCTGTACTACGGCATCGCCGCCTATTCGCAATTCAACGGTCGCAACTACGACGAGGCGATGCGGCTTGCGCGCGAGTCGATCCGGCAGCGCGTCGATTTTGTGGGCGGCCACAGGGTGCTCACCTCGGCCGCGGGCATGGCGGGACGCGCCGACATTGCAACAGCCGCGCTGCAGGAGTTGCGCCGCGCGCAGCCGAACGTCTCATTGAGCTGGATCGAAAAGCAGATGCCGTTCAAGCTCGACGCCGACCGCAAGCACTATCTGGAAGGCTTCCGCCGCGCCGGGCTGACCTGAGCCTGGTCAGCGTCACAGCGTGCATTCATGCGCGAAAGCGGGCGACGCGTCGGTCCGGCATGCGCCGGCGCTCGGCTTCGCGCGGCATGGGCTTCACGATCTCGGTCTTGCAATTGAAGCATCGAAAGACCAGCGAGCATCCGTCTGTCGGCACCCGTACGAGCGCGAT
>DATEKG010000363.1:0-6035 GCA_035277565.1 Pseudolabrys sp. | reverse complement strand
AATGCCGAGCCGTTCCGACACAAGCTGGGCGAAAGTTGTCTCGTGGCCCTGCCCGTGTGCGTGAGTGCCGGTCAGGACCTCAACGGTCCCGGTCGGATTGACGCGAACTTCAGCGCTCTCCCAAAGGCCGACGCCGCAGCCGAGCGACCCCACAGCCTGCGAGGGTGCGATCCCGCATGCCTCGATATAGGTCGAATAACCGATACCGCGGAGCTTGCCACTGCGCGCCGAATCACGCTTGCGCTTGCCGAAACCTTTCACGTCGGCGAGTTCGAGCGCCTTTCTCAGCGACGCGGCAAAGTCACCCGCGTCATAGGCCATGATCACCGGTGTCTGATGCGGAAACGACTTGATGAAGTTCCGCTTGCGCAGGTCGGCGGGATCGATCCCCATCTGCCGCGCAGCGACTTCGACCAGCCGCTCGACGACAAATGCCGCCTCGGGGCGCCCGGCGCCACGATATGCGTCGACCGGAGCGGTGTTGGTATACACCGCGTCGACTTCGCAATAGATGTGCGGAATATCGTACTGGCCCGACAGCAGCGTTGCGTAAAGATAAGTCGGCACCGACGAGGAGAATGTCGACATATACGCGCCAAGATTGGCAATTGTCTTCACCCGCATCGCGAGAATCTTGCCGTTGGCGTCCAGCGCAAGCTCGGCACGGGTAACGTGGTCGCGCCCATGTGCATCGGTCAGGAAGGATTCCGACCGGTCTGCGGTCCATTTGACCGGCCGGCCGATCTTACGCGCGGCCCACAGACACACGACTTCCTCAGGATAGATGAAGATCTTCGATCCAAATCCGCCGCCGACATCGGGCGCGATGACGCGCAATTTGTGCTCGGGCGCCATACCGACGAATGCCGAGATCACCAGCCGCGACACGTGCGGATTCTGCGTGGTATTCCACAGCGTCAGCTGATCGGTACCGGCATCAAATTCCGCGAGCGCGGCGCGCGGCTCGATCGCATTCGGAACAAGCCGGTTGTTAACAATGTCGAGCTTCGTCACATGCTTAGCGGCCGCAAACGCAGCATCGACGGCTTTGGCGTCACCGAGGGACCATTCGTAGATGGTATTTCTCGGAGCGACCTCGTGGATCTGCGTGCCGGATTTCGCATGCGCGGGATCCGTCACCGCCGCGAGCGGCTCGTAATCGACCTGGACCTTCTCCGCGGCGTCCGCGGCGAGCGTACGGGTCTCCGCGATGACAACGGCCACCGCATCGCCTTCATGGTTGACCTTGTCCGATGCAAGCGCCGGATGCGGAGCCATTTTCATCGGCGAACCGTCTTTCGAGTGAATCATCCATCCGCAAATCAGGTTGCCGATCTTGTCGTTCACCAGTTCATTACCCGTGAGGACAGCAATAACGCCCGGCATGGATTTGGCGGCACTCACATCGATGCGCTTGATTTTCGCGTGCGCATGCGGCGAGCGCACGAAAACGGCGCGCGTTTCGCCGGGGCGAACGACATCGTCGGTGTACTGGCCCTTGCCGGTGATGAAACGGAGGTCTTCCTTCCGGCGCACCGCCGCGCCGATACCGGTCGCGCTCATGGCGGTCTCCTTCCGTTCGGGTTGAAACTATTCAGCAGCCTGGCGCGCGCCGCCCTTGGCCATGGCCTTTGCGCCCGCCGCAATCGCTTTGACGATGTTGTGGTAGCCGGTGCAGCGGCAAATATTGCCATCAAGCTGTTCGCGGATTGTGTGCTCGTCGAGGTCGTTCCCGCGCCGGCGCACGATGTCGAGTGCCGCCATGATCATTCCCGGAGTGCAAAAACCGCACTGCAGCCCGTGGTGTTCGCGAAAAGCTTCCTGCATCGGATGAAGCGGGCCGTTCGGCTCGGCCAGGCCTTCGATCGTCGTGATCTTCGCGCCTTCGCATTGCAGGGCGAGTATGGTGCACGATTTTGCCGCGATGCCGTCAATGTGCACGACGCAGGCGCCGCACTGGGAGGTGTCGCAGCCGACATGCGTCCCCGTCAGACGCAGATTTTCACGCAGGAATTGCACCAGCAGGGTGCGTGCTTCGACATCTCCGGTGACGGCTTTGCCGTTCACCATCATGGACACGCCAGGCATGACCTTCCTCCCAATTTGGGGTCAATGACCCCCTTTTTCGCCCCCTTCGGCCCGAACGACAATGGTTCGTTCGCGGAATCAGGCCGTTTTCGGCCCGAACGGGCTCCGGAACATGGGCAAGTCTGAACCCCGTTTGAGGGCCGGGTCAAGGGAGTCCAACGCCGGGAGAGCCTTCAAACCGCGGTGATCAGACCATTCAGGCGCCCCCTGAGACGTTGGCGGCGAATTTCTGGAAGAACTCGTCGGCGATCTTTTTCGCCGCGCCGTTGACGAGGCGCTGGCCAAGCTGCGCCAGCTTGCCGCCAATCTGCGCTTCGACATTGTAGGTCAGCAGCGTGCCACCGTCCTTGTCGGCCAGCGAGACTGTCGCGCCGCCTTTGGCAAATCCCGCAACGCCGCCATCACCTTCGCCGGAAATCTTGTAGCCGTTTGGAGGGTCGAGGTCGCTCAGGTGAACCTTGCCCTTGAAGCGGGCTTTCACCGGACCGATCTTGGTGGTTGCGACGGCCTGAAACTCGGTATCGGAAGTCTTGTTGAGTTCCTCGCAGCCTGGAATGCAGGCCTTCAAGACATCGGCATCGTTGAGCTTGCCCCAGACCACATCCCGGCTGGCCGGAAGCTGGACTTCGCCCGTCATCGTCATCGCCATTTACGCGTCTCCTGAGCAACCGGCTTGTACGTAGGGCCCGGCTTAAGCCTTCATGGCCGCTCTGAAAAGAGCTTTGCATAGCCGGCCGGCCCGCATTATGGATTTCCCCGACGCCGACACCAACAATCAGAATAGCTTACGGGGAGGATTTCATGCCCATGATCAACGCCGATGACGGCTGCCCGATTTATGTGGAGATTGAGGGCCGCGAGGGCGCGCCGGCGCTGATGCTGTCGAATTCACTCGGCACCGATCTGCATATGTGGGACGACCAGGCGGGCGAGTTCGCCAAGCACTTTCGTGTTGTGCGCTATGACCGGCGCGGCCACGGCAGGTCGGGCGTGCCGAAAGGCCCCTACTCGATGGAGCGTTTCGGCCGCGACGTGGTGTCAGTGCTCGACGCACTAGGCATCAAGAAGACCAACTGGTGCGGCCTTTCGATGGGCGGCATGGTGGGGCAATGGCTCGGCGCCAACGCTCCCGATCGCGTCGAGAAGCTCATCCTCTCCAACACAAATTATTTTTATGCCGAAAAGGCTCCGTGGAACGACCGCATCAAGTTCGTGCGGGAAAAAGGCCTCAGCGAACTTGTCGGCCCGAATATGGAGCGATGGTTCACGAAGGATTTCCGCGCGCGCGCGCCGCAAACCGTCGCGCGCATGACAGGGACGTTCGTCGCAACCAATCGGGACGGCTACATTGCCTGTTGCGAAGCGATCATGACAATGGACTTCACGGCTTCGAATCCGCGTATCACAGCGCCGACACTTGTGATCGTCGGCGCGCATGATCCTGCAACGCCGCCGCCTTTCGGCGAAGCCATTCAAAAGCAGATACCGAAAGCCAGGCTCGCAAGCATCGACGCTGCGCATATTGCCAATGTGGAGCAGCCCAAGGCCTACATTGACACCGTGCTCAACTTCCTGCGCGCACAGGCCTAGTACCAACGGAGCCGAGCATGGACGACAAGGAACGTTACGACCGCGGTATGGCGAGACGCCGCAAGATCCTCGGCAATGCCTGGGTCGATCGCGCCAATGCGAGAAAAACGCCGTTCACCGAGGAGTTTCAGGACTTCATCACGCGCACGGCCTGGGGCGAAATATGGACACGTCCGCACTATGACGAAAGGACGCGCCGTGTGCTGGTCATCGGGACCATGCTTGCACTCGACAAATGGGAAGAATTTCGCATGCATGTGCGCGCTGCCCTGACCGAGGCCGGGTTCTCTGCCGATGACATCAAGGAGATCATTCTGCAGCAGGCGATCTATTGCGGCGTGCCCGCTGCCAACCATGCCTTCAAGGAAGCAGCCGACGTCATTGCCGAAGTCGCGAAATCCAAATAATCACGGGCCGCTTACGCTCTCGTTATTTTGAGTTGAAAGCGTTTCAATATACGCCATGGCCGGATGATGGGGGGATTGCCGATGGCGAAAATCAGCGTTCGCAAGGGCATGCCGAGCGTCCGGCTCGACAAGAACGAATTCAGGAAGCGTTTTCTTGCGAAGTTCTACGATCCTGACTTCGAACCGCTCGCAAAACAGCTGGCCGATGTCGCTGAGGCCGCCTGGATCATTTACGACGAATACCACAAATCGCCGCGCACCCGAAAGGCGGGCAAGGAATTCACGAACCCGGATTTCGATGCGCCAATTGAGTGGCTCGAGACGCGCGCCAATATCCACGCTGCCGAACGCCTGCACAAAAACAAGAATTCCCCGGCTCGTATCCTGATCGTCAACGGCTCTTCCCGCAACGATCAGACCTGCCCCGGTGAAATATCGAAAACCTGGCGGATCGTGACCTTGGCACGCCAGACGATTGAAAAAATGCGGCGCTTCGAAGTCGAGATTCTTGATCTGTCACGTCTCACCGCCGAATATGGCAAGGTCATCTATCCCTGCAAGGCATGCGTTTCGACCGCACAACCGCTCTGCCATTGGCCCTGCAGCTGCTATCCAAACCACGCTCTCGGACAAGCCGGAGACTGGATGGCGGAGATCTATCCGAAATGGGTCGCGGCGCACGGCGTCATGATCGTCTGTCCGGTGAACTGGTACCAGGCGCCCTCTTCGCTCAAGCTGATGATTGACCGGCTGGTGTGCGCCGACGGAGGCAATCCGGACATCACATCAACAAACGGCAAGGACCCCGCGAAAGCCAAGCAGCTTGAGCTCGCAGGCTGGCCCTACCCGCGCCACCTGGCCGGCCGCGTTTTCTCGGTCGTCGTCCATGGAGACGCGGCAGGGACCGAAAATCTGCGGCGCATTCTCACCGACTGGTTGACCGACATCGGAATGCTGTCATCCGGCCATCTCGCCTTGATCGACCGGTACATCGGCTATCTGACGCCCTATGCAACGAGCCACGACGATCTCGATCAGGATCGCGATTTCCAGAACGATGTCCGCAACGCTGCGCGCGCCCTTGCGCAGGCGGTCAATGACAGACGCTCGGGAAAGCTGGAACCGCCGGACCGCGGCCTTCACGAAGCGCGGCCAAAATAAAGCGGGCCCCCGGAGAAGCAAAGAAGACGAACCTAATGCGCGCCGGAGGTGCCGATGCTGCTGCCGCTGGAACCACTGGTCGACGTAGCGCTGGATCCGGTCGTGGACGTGCCCGTTGAGCCGATGACCGGCGCACTTGGTGCGACTGCCGCGTTGCTTGGGGCGGTGCTGCCCGTGGAAGTGCTTGGAGGATTGCCGCTGCCGAGCGGCGTGACGCTCCGCGTTCCCGTCTGGCCGGATGGACGAATGCCCTGTTGATGAGCCGCAGCTTTGCCCGGCGGCCGCTTGTTTCTGGCCAGACATTGCCTGATGAAGTTTATTCTCTGTTTGCCCATATAAAGGTTCAGCATCGCCTCGCGCTCGCACCGCTCTTTCTTCACCGCATCTGCGCCTTTTGCGCCTGCAGCAATAGCTGCATTTTCCAGTGGACTGGAAGCGGCACCGCTGATCAAAAGCGCGGATGCCAAAAGAAACGCTTTGGTCATGATGGAACTCCGTCGCGCAAGGCCAACACACGTTCAACAAGCGAGGGAGCTGCCCGGTTGCCAAATGCTTTGACCGGAACTTACCTCAGCGGCGGCAACGGGGCGTGCCGCCGCGAGGGAATTACAGAATTTCGTACGCGGCGCGGGCCTCAGCGGGAAAGGCGTAATTCAGGTCTCCGATACGCGCGGCGTTCTTCTCAGCCATGGGAAAAAGGTGGAGCGAGCCCAGCTGGGAATACGCCGCCGGCAGATTTGGATCCCATTTCTGCCGAAACGCCTGATAAGCATTCTCGACCAATTTCAT
>DATEKG010000362.1:0-2737 GCA_035277565.1 Pseudolabrys sp. | reverse complement strand
CACACTGGAGCAGATGCTCGACGTGCTGCAGGAAGCGCCATATGCGAGCAACTGGATGAAAAGCAAGGCCGGCGTGATGAAAGGCGAAAAGCCCGATATGACGCTCGACATCCGCACATTGCGCAAGGACATCATGTCGGCAGTGGCAACCGGGGCGCTTCACGGCGTTCCCATGCCACTCTCCGCTGCCACGCACACGTCGGTCTCGGCCGCGGTGGCGAATGGATATGGCGCGGGCGATCTCGCGGAGATGCCAAAATTTCTGCGCGAAGCAATGCTGCAAAATTTCGAGTGATCAATCGTATCGGCGCGGAAACCCATGACCCAGGCAAAAAGCGAAGTGCGTGATGGAATACAGATCGACTGGGATGTGCCGATCAAAATGGATGACGGCCTCGTCTTGCGTGCCGATGTATTTCGCCCGCAGGGCACGGCACGTCATCCCGTCATTCTGAGTTACGGTCCCTACGCGAAGGGCCTCTCGTTTCAGGAAGGCTACAAGGGAAACTGGGCGCGCCTGGTAAAGGCCGCTCCGGAAGTTCTCGAAGGCTCAAGCAACAGGTTTCAGAATTGGGAGCTCGTCGATCCCGAGAAATGGGTGCCGGACGGATATGTTTGCGTCCGTGTCGATTCGCGCGGCGCGGGGCGCTCACCGGGATTTCTCGACGTCTGGTCGGCGCGCGAGACGCAAGACCTTTACCACTGTGTCGAATGGGCAGGCACTCAGCCCTGGAGCAGCGGCAAGGTCGGCATCAACGGAATTTCATACTACGCCATGAATCAGTGGACGGTTGGCGCGCTGTGTCCGCCGCATCTCGCCGCCTTATGCATCTGGGAAGGATCGTCCGACTACTATCGTGAGCTCTGCCGGCACGGCGGCATTCTCAGCGATTTTCTCGACAGCTGGCATCCGCGGCAGGTTGCGAGCGTGCAGCATGGAGTCGGCAACCGCGGTGCCAGAAGCGTGGTGACCGGCGAAATGGTCGCCGGACCGGAAACCTTGCCGCCTGCCGAGCTTTCGAAGCAATGCGCGGATACGCCGGGCGAAGCCAGGCGCCGCCATCTCATTGACGACTATTACGAAGCACGGACTGCAAAATTTGAGGATATCGAGGCGCCGCTTTTGTCTGCCGCCAACTGGGGCGGCATGGGTCTGCATCCGCGGGGCAATTTCGAAGGCTGGCTGCGTGCCGGATCGAAGCAGAAATGGCTTGAGGTCCACGGCGACACGCACTTCACGCATTTCTACAGCCGCTACGGCGAAGCCCTGCAAAAGAAGTTCTTCGGGCATTTCCTCAAGGGCGAGGATAACGGATGGACGAAGCAGCCGCGCGTGTCTCTCAACATCCGGAGCCCCGGTGAAAAATTTGTCCTCCGTGCCGAAAACGAATGGCCGCTTGCGCGGACCCAATGGACGAAATATTTCCTCGATCCCGATCGCCTTGGTCTGGGGACGAATGCGCCTGCGCAAGCAACGACATTGTCTTACGAAACGACCGGCGATGGTCTCACATTTTCGACGCCGCCGCTGACGTACAGCCTCGAAATCACCGGCCCCGTCGCCGCAAAATTGTGGATTTCGTCGGAGACCGCCGATGCGGATTTCTTTCTTGCGTTGCGCGTATTCGACCCTGCCGGAAAGGAAATCACCTTTATCGGCTCGAACGATCCGCGCACACCCGTCGGGCTCGGCTGGCTGCGGGCATCGCACCGGAAACTCGATCCGGAACTCTCGCGCCCATATCGCCCGTGGCACACCCACGACGAGATCCGGCCGCTGGAGCCGGGCGTTCCTGTCGATCTCGATGTTGAAATATGGCCGACCTCGATCGTCGTTCCGCCGGGATTCAGACTGGCTTTGACCGTCCGCGGCAAGGATTACGAGGTTGACGGTACCGATATAGCCTTGCCGAACGCGCCCTATCCGATGAAGGGGGTCGGGCCATTCCTGCATATCGACAAGGATGACCGGCCAGCCGAAATCTTCGTCTGCCGCAACACCCTGCATTTTGTTCGGGGACGCGAGCCGTACCTCTTGTTGCCGGTTATTCCGCCAGCGTAGGCTTCAGGAAAACGACAGCCCGGGAGGATTCCATGATCGCGCGTGTTCTTGCGGCCGCGCTGGCCGCAATTCTCGTCAACGTGATGCCGGCGCCGGTGCGCGCGGACGACTATCCGACCCGGCCCGTCACGATCATCGTCCCCTATCCGGCGGGCGGCCCGACCGATCAGGCTGCGCGCCAGATTGCGGGCGCGTTGTCCAGCCTGCTGAAGCAGAATTTCATCGTGGAGAATATCAGCGGCGGCGGTACCATCATCGCGACGCATAAGGTCGCGCAGGCCGCACCCGACGGCTACACGCTGCTGCTGCACAATCTTCAGATCTCGGCAAATGTAACGCTCTACAAGAAGCTTCCGTTCGACACCGAAAAAGACCTGACCCCGGTCATGTTCATCAACCGCAACCCGCTCGTGCTGATCGGGCGCAAGTCCCTGCCGGCGAAGACCTTGCCCGAACTTCTCGCACTGATGAAAACAACCACATTGAAAACCGCGATCCCGGGCTATGGCGCGACCGGTCACCTGGCGACGTCCCTGTTGGCGCAGGAGGCCAAGGTGAAGGTCGACATGATTCCCTATCGAGGCGCGGCGCCCGCGCTTCAGGATATCATGGGCGACCACGTCGATTTGTTCTTCGCGACGCCGCAATCGGTTGAGCAGCAAGTCGCGGCCGGCC
>DATEKG010000361.1:0-3555 GCA_035277565.1 Pseudolabrys sp. | reverse complement strand
CTCAACGGGCTTGCCGGTCGTGTGACCGTCGTCTGCGCTGACGCAGGAGATGTTGATGCACTGCGGCGCAACGGGCTTGCAGCCGGAAGCTTTGACTGCGTTTTGATGAATCCGCCATTTTTCGACGCAAGACGTCACAATGTATCGCCGGACCCGCGCCGCCGCTCCGCTCATGTTGGAGATCCGGCTCTGCTCTCGCGCTGGGCAAGCGTATCGGCCTGGCTTCTTGGGCCGGCAGGCACCGTCACGCTCATCTGGCGCGCGGATGGGCTCGCGGAGGTGCTCTCGACGCTGGTCCCGGCGTTCGGCGATATCTCGGTGCTGCCGGTGCTGCCCAGGGCCGGTGCAGCCGCAATTCGTGTGCTGGTGCGCGCGACGAAGGGGAGAGCCGCCTCGCAAACGACTTGCCGTCCGCTCGTTCTCAATGACGATCAGGGGCGCCCGACGGCTGAGGCCGAAGCCGTCATGCGTGCAGGCGGTTTCCTGGAATTCGTACGGTAGGCGCGTGCCGCCTGCCTAACCTCTGCGCCGCCAAAGAATGATTTCGCGCCAGCGCAGATCGCCAAGGTAGCGTCGCGCGCGATTCACATTTTCTTCGCTCAGATGTGAAAGGCCGACGGCGCTGGATATGAGCAGGAACAGCAATGCGATCTTCGGGTCCATTGAGCGGGGCTCGTCGAATTGGAAATGTGCCGGCGGGAACCGTGCTGCAAAAAGCATTCCAAAGTTAAAAATTAGGCAACCCGGGGCATTTCGTGGACGGATAGCCAAAAATTGATGCGTTGCGGTCCGCTGCAGCCGGTGCGATGGTGCCTGTTGCCTGTGCGCGCCGCAGGCTTTGACTTCAAGGGTAGCGGTTGCCTATCTCATTGCGATGGCCAACTCCGCCAGCAGCACTGCGCCGAGCTTCGGCACACGCATGATCAATCAATTGGTTCGGTTGATACCGCGCCGGTTTCGTTCCGACGTGCCCGTCGTTCCCGTCATCCGCATGTCCGGCGTCATTGGCGTGGCCGCGCCGCTGCGGCCGGGGCTTCTGCTGTCATCGGTCGCGCGGACGCTCGAACGGGCATTTGAGGTGCCGCGCGCCTGCGCGGTAGCGCTTGCGATCAACTCGCCAGGCGGTTCGCCATCGCAATCTCATCTGATTTTCAGCCGCGTTCGTCAGCTTGCCGAGGAAAAGCGACTTCCGGTTCTGGCCTTTATTGAAGACGTTGGCGCATCCGGCGGCTACATGCTGGCTTGCGCGGCCGACGAAATCATCTGCGACCATTTCTCAATCGTCGGTTCGATCGGCGTCGTCGGCGCCACCTTCGGATTCCCGAAACTGATGGAAAAAGTCGGCATCGAACGAAGAGTTTATACGTCCGGTGACCGGAAGGTCATGCTGGATCCGTTCTTGCCTGAGAAGTCCGAGGATGTGAAACGCATCAAGGCGATCCAGCACGACATTCACACGCATTTCATCGAACTGGTGAAAACGCGGCGCGCCGGTAAATTGCGGGGCAGCGACAAGACCTTATTTTCGGGAGAATTCTGGACGGCGCAAAAGGCGGTTGAACTGGGCCTGGCTGACGGCATTGGCGATCTGCGGTCGATATTGCGCGAGCGCTTTGGCGACAAAGTCTATACACCGCTCATATCGGCGGAACGTTCGCTGTTCGGCAGGCGCCTGCCCGGCGTGGGTTCAGGCGAATCCTTTATGAGCCAGCCCGGCCTGGCAGACGAGCTGATCTCCGCGCTCGAAGTTCGGGCGTTGTGGGGCCGCTACGGTCTCTGAGCGCGGCGAAACTTCACTGCACCGGCTTGTTGCCAAACAATTTCGCTACAGCGGCAACTTGCGCGCGCTGCTGCGCGATCGATTCAGCGAACTCTTTCGCGTCGCCGGGGCTCACGATTTGCCCTGTCAGCGTGAGCTTCTTCACCACTTCCGCGTCGGAGGCCGCCTCGCGGACATCGGCGGCGATCTTCGCTCGCACGTCGTCTGCGATTCCCGGCGGTCCGAACAGACCGACCAGCCCGTCGAACTCAAGCGACGGATAGCCAGCTTCGATCGCGGTGGGAATGTCGGGAATTGCAGGGGCACGCTGGTGATTGGTGACGGCGAGCACCTTTACTTTTCCCGCTTCGACCTGCGGGCGCACAATCGCATAGGCCGGCATGTAGACCTGAATCACGCCTGCCGCCAGATCGGTCGCCGCTCCGGCCGGATTCTTGTAAGGCACCTTTGCCATCTTGAGGCCGACGGTGTGCAAAAACCCGGCAAAAACGAAATCGGTGAATCCTGTCGCCGTGGTCCAATTAAGTTGACCGGGCTTGGCGCGCGCGAGTTCAACAAGCTCTTTCAGCGAGTTGACGTTCAGTGATGTCGGAACACTCACCGCGACCACGGTCTTGCTGAAGCGCGCGATCGGAATCAGGTCCTTTTGATTGTAAGGAAGGCTGTCGTGGAAATACGGATGCGCCGTGAACGAACTCACCGGCGACACAAGCAGCGTATGGTCGTCATGCGCATTGAGAAAACTGGTGATCGCGACGATGCCATCGCCTCCGGGCCGATTTTCCACAATGACCGGCTGACCCCACTTGGCGGATAGCTTGTCTGCGAAAAGCCGCGCGCCGATGTCGACGCCGCTTCCCGGCCCCAGCGTTATGATGAAATGGACGGGGCGGCTGGGCCATTTCTCCGCGGCTGCGGAAGGGCCGGCCAGCCAGGGCAACAGAGCAAGCGCGGCAGCGATAATGATCAGTCGGGACAGAAATGGGCGATTCATGGGTCCTCCACGGGCCGGCCGGCCATTCGATGGATGGCCGTTGCGGCGCATTATAAAGCTCAAAGAAGTTTAGCGCATTTGCCGAGCGGCTCGCCAGCGGGGTGCCGTCCGTCGGCCGATTTGCTGCGTCATTTTACGCTATAGCGGCTGGTACCAATCTGCCCCGAAAATGCCGCCTTCGAGCCCGACCTTCTGGCCGTAAGTCGTTTCTGGGAGCAGCCCATATGCCGCCGTTTTTGCTGTCACCATTGGTAAAGTGGTCGCTTGCAGCGTTGGGCGGCGCAGTTATCGTCCATTGGGCTGTGAAGGAAGCGCGCCGGATCAATGAGGAGCTCGATCAGGCGCGTCGCGTAAAAGCGAAAATTACGGATCGGGAGAATCGCCCGACTCTCAGGCGCGACCCGGCAACAGGCGAATACCGGCTTTAAGAATTAACGGCTGTGGCCGCGACCTAGTCGAGGTGGCGGTTGGCTACGCCGCGATGGCCGCCGATCATGGCGCCGAAAAACAGCGCGATCAGTATCCAGCCGATAAGTTGAAACTCGAACACGACGGTTTTCCCACTAAACACGCATTGGCTCGCGTGGATAGCAGCCGCGGTTCAAAATTTGAGTAAATTGCCTCCGGCTTGACCCCCCAGGGAGCCGCAACTAGGGTCGAATCTCTTCCCGTGCTTAAGAATCAGTATCTATCCGATGGCTGAAGCCAAACTTCTTGCCAGCGATGGCTCACATCAAGGCAACCTGGACCCGTCGCGGTCTTTCCAGGGGCTCATCCTCGC
>DATEKG010000360.1:0-12069 GCA_035277565.1 Pseudolabrys sp. | reverse complement strand
GGGCGCTTCTTCTTCGTCGGCTTCCAGCGCGAGGCGCGCATTCGCAGCGGGCCGCACGGGTTCATCCGTGCCGAAACGTTTCTTGGCGACTTCGCCGGCCTTGCGCTTGGACTCCTCTTCGCGCTTGTGACGCTCTTCTTCCTCGCGCTTGCGCGCGTCGGCAGCTTCGCGTTCGGTTCGGTCGACGGCTTCGCGGCTGGCGCGGCGGCGGGCCTCTTCCTCGGCGATCTTGCGCTCCTCGGCCTCGCGTACCCGCGAGTCTGCGAGGGCATGTGCGCGCGCCGAGCGCTCTTCCTCCGTCAATGTACGCAGAACGACGCCCGACGGCTTGGTCTTCGCCTCGGCTTGCGCGGCCGCCGTGGCGGCCGCAGGTGCGGGTGCGCGCTTGCCCGGCGCAGGTTTCTTCGCTTCGACGGCGGGTGCGGGCTCAGCCTTGGCTTCCGCCGGCCCGCCGACAACGCGGCGTTTAACCTTTTCGACCACGACCTGCTTGCTGCGGCCATGGCTAAAGCTTTGCCGCACCACGCCTGTCTCGGTGCGCGGCTTGAGCGTCAGCGTCTTGCCGGAGACGCTCAGTTTCTTTTCGCCAGGGTTCTTTGTTTCACTCATTCCGTACTGTGTCCCTTATGCGCCGTCCGTCGGCGCATGCGCGCTAACTGCTTCGGGCGAAAGTCCGGTCCGAAATCGCCTCAAACGCGCAGCGCGCGCGAGAAAAGTCCCGCTTCCGGGCCGGGCAAGCAGGGCTGCATGTACCACATTTGGGCGGCTCAATGCCAAATCCAATTGAACGCCGGAAAAATCGCAGATGACTGCAATTTCCCGCTCAATCCCCCCTGTATTGCGCTGCAGGGTGCGGTCAAGTTTGCGCCGACCCTCGTCGCCGGCGTCGGACGCATGGATCAGCGCCCGTAAATCGTCTCTGCCGAGCGCCGCCTCGACCTTGGTGAATCCGGTAATGACCGAGCCCGCCTTGCCCGCAATCGCCAGGGCATCGAGCGCGGCGCGCTCGATCAGACCCTCGGCACGGTCCGCCAGGTCCGGCGCGACCTTGACGTCGCGCCGGAAACCGCGCGCGAAGACATTTCGCTCTGCAGCATCCGCGACGGCGGCGCGAGTTGCGGTAATCCAGATGCCGCGCCCCGGCAGTTTTCGTTTGATATCGGGGACGGCTTCACCTCCGGGCCCTACCACGAAACGCAGCAGCTCGGCCACCGGCTTGACCTCGCGGGTCAGCGCACAAGTACGCGTCGTATCGGGGGCGACACTGGCCGTCCCCCGATCGAGATCATTGTCCTGCGCGGCAGCGAGCATAGCGCTCATGGTGTCCCTCAGGCTTGCGGCTGTTCCGCCTGCTCGGCGGCTTCGGCCGGTTGCGCCGCGGCGAGTTCGGCTTCGGTGACCCAGCCGGCCTTGAGGCGCGCCTGCATGATCATCGACTCGGCGTCCTCGCGCGCCACATTGAATCCATCGAGGTAGCCGGGGTTGTGGGTCGACTCGCCGTCCTTGCGTTCGATCCACCCCGTCAGATCGTCCGTGGCGCACCCGGCGAGGTCCTCGACAGTCTTCACGCCGTTCTCGCCAAGGGCGACGAGCATCCTGGTGGTGAGGCCCGGCACCTCTTTCAGTTCATCGGCGACGCCCAGCTCCTTGCGCTTGATGTCCAGCTCCGCTTCCTGCTGAGCGAGATACTCCCTGGCGCGTTCCTGCAATTCGCGCGCCGTATCGGCATCGAAGCCTTCGATGCCGGCGATTTCCTTCTCGTCGACAAGCGCAAGCTCTTCGATCGAGCCGAAGCCTTCAGAGGCAAGCAGCTGACCGACGACTTCGTCGAGATTGAGCGCCTCGACGAAAATCCTGGTGCGGCTTTCAAACTCGGCCTGGCGGCGTTCGGACTCTTCCTGCTCGGTGAGGATGTCGATGTCCCAGCCGGTGAGCTGCGAGGCGAGACGCACATTCTGGCCGCGCCGTCCGATCGCGAGCGACAGCTGCTGATCAGGCACCACCACTTCGATGCGCTCCTTGTCTTCGTCGAGCACGACCTTGGCGACTTCCGCCGGCGCGAGTGCGTTCACCACGAAGGTTGCTATATCCGGCGACCACGGAATGATGTCGATCTTCTCGCCCTGCAGTTCGTTCACGACCGCCTGCACGCGCGACCCGCGCATGCCGACGCAAGCGCCGACGGGGTCGACCGATGAATCGCGCGAGATCACCGCGATCTTGGCGCGCGAACCCGGGTCGCGCGCAACCGCCTTCACCTCCACGATGCCATCATAGATTTCCGGCACTTCCTGCGCGAACAGCTTGGCGGTGAACTGCGGATGCGTACGCGAAAGGAAAATCTGCGGGCCGCGCGGCTCGCGCCGCACGTCATAGATATAGGCACGGATGCGGTCGCCGTTGCGGAAAACCTCCCGCGGCAGCAATTCATCGCGGCGCACGATCGCTTCACCGCGGCCGAGATCGACGACCACGTTTCCATATTCTACGCGCTTGACGATGCCGTTGACGATATCGCCGATGCGGTCCTTGTATTCGGCATATTGCCGGTCGCGCTCGGCTTCGCGCACCTTCTGGACGATCACCTGCTTTGCCGATTGCGCGGCGATGCGGCCGTACTCGAGTGGCGGCAGCGGATCGGCGATCGTGTCGCCGACCTGTGCGGCGGGATGGCGCTTGCGCGCATCTTCCAGCGTGATCTGGTTTGACGGGTTCTCGACCGCATCAACCACCAGCATGTGGCGGGTAAGGCGCAGGTCGCCGGTCTTGGGCTCGATCTCCGCGTGCACATCGGTTTCGGCGCCGTAGCGCGACCGCGCGGCCTTGGCGATGGCGTCCTCCATTGCCGTGATAACAATGCCCCGATCGATCGCCTTCTCACGGGCGACAGCGTCGGCAATCTGCAATAGCTCGAGCCTGTTGGCGCTGACAGCCATAGCTCATACTCCTCCTTTGGCGGCGGGCCTGTGCGGCCGGTGCCGTGAATGTCTCTCTTTGCGTCGTTCTTCCTTCCGTGCCTGCCGCGCATCGCGCTTGGCGGACTTTTCCCGCCGCAAGGCCTCCGTCACGAGTTCGTCGGTCAGGAGGAGCTTGGCTTCGGTCATTTCTTCGATCGGCAGCAGCACTTCGACTTCGTCGCCCTCGGCTGCATCGTCGCGGCGAATGCGTGCGGCATTGCCTTCGGCTCCCACCAGCACGCCGCGAAAACGTTTGCGGCCGTGAAACGGCACGGCCGTTTCGATCCTGGTCAGATGACCGGCATAACGTTCGAAATCGGATTTGCGCACCAGCGGCCGGTCGATCCCGGGCGAGGAAATCTCCAGGCGATAGGCGTGCTCGATCGGATCGGCGACGTCGAGAACGGGCGATAAGGCGCGCGACAGCGCCTCGCAGTCGTCGACCGTCATGGTTCCGTCGGGCCGTTCCGCCATGATCTGGACCGTACAGCCCTCCGCGCCGGACACGCGAATGCGCACCAGGCGATAGCCGAGCTGCTCGATGACCGGCTCGGCAATAACGGCGACGCGCGCGGGCAGCCCCGGCTCGACGATCAGCCGCGGTTCGGTGGCTGCGCCGGAGGTAATATGCGTCTCGAGTGCGTCGCCTATGGCCATTCGGTAACAAAAAAGAGCGGGCCCCGCGGGACCCACTCTCAAAACCCATTCGGTTATGAGGGTGTGTAGTAACGGTAGGAAATATAGCGATTTCGCGGCCCCGCGCAAGAGCCGCCCGCATGTCAACGACTAACCCTTCCTTCAGAATCTGCCCTTAAATTTGCGTAAATCCCCTGGCCCGGGCGATTTCACGGCGTTTTGCAGGTTTTGTATGGGAGTTCCGGCGTCGCTCCTTCCCGAGTTGGAAGATGTCGTCCAGCACGGCTCAGCGGAGAAGCGTGCGGAGACGTTGCGGCGCATCACCACATTATTTCTGGACGGCGTTCCCAATTTCAATGCTGCGCATGTCGCGCTGTTCGACGACGTCATCGGCTGCCTGATTGAGGAGATTGAAGCGAAGGCACTGGCCGAACTGGCGCGCCGGATCGCGCCGATCCCGAACGCGCCCGCCGGTGTCATTACCACGCTTGCCAGGAATGACGATATCGAGGTCGCCGGCCCGGTGCTCAAGCAGGCGCGGATTGCGGATCGCGATCTGATGCAGATTGCGGAAACAAAAGGCCAGGCGCATCTGCTTGCAATGTCGACCAGACTCGGGATCGGCGAAGCTTTAGCCGACATTCTGGTGGAACGCGGCGACCGCAATGTAGCGCGCTCGATCGCGAACAATCAGCACGCACAGCTTTCCGACGGCGCCTTTACCACGCTGGTGAAACGCGCGGAACAGGACGGCGTGCTCGCCGAGAAAGTCGGCATGCGCAGGGATATTCCGCCGCGGCTCTTCCGCCAGCTCCTGATGCAGGCAAGCGATGTCGTGCAGAAACGTCTGCTATCGAAAGCAAAGCCGGAAACCCAATCCGAAATCCGCCGCGTTCTCGCGCAGGTCACCGACGAGGTCGCGGCCAAGGCCGCGCCGCGCAACTACACCGCAGCACTTGCGGCGGTACGCGCGCTTCACAAGGAGCGCAAGCTGAGCGAGGACGACGTCGCGGAATTTGCCGAGGCGGGAAAATACGAGGAAACCATCGCCGCGCTCGCGACCATGTGCGCGGTGCCGGTCGAGGTTGTCGACCGCCTGATGAGCGGAGATCGTTCCGACCCGATCTTGATTCTGTCGCGCGCCGTCGGGTTCGGCTGGACCACGGTGAAGCTGATCCTCAGAGCGCGGCCCGGCCCGAAACCGTCACCGCAGTCGCTCGATACGGCCCGCGAAAACTTCGAGCGGCTCACGGCAACGACCGCGCAGCGCGTGGTTCGATTCTGGCAGGTGCGCCAGGGAACCGGCGGCTGATCAGGTACGGCGAAAGATGAAGTAGGCAGGCCTGCGCCCCTCGCGCCTGGCCTTGGCTTCATAGCGTGTGCCGCAAAATCCCGGCCAGGGATTGCGCCAGTCGTCGGCGCAGTCCGCAGTCCAGCTGAACTCTGACGAGCGCGAAACGCGTGCGAGCGTGTAGGCGGCGTAGCCGCCGATATCGGTGGCGAAGCGCAGATCGCCGCCCGGACGCAGGATGCGCGCAAGCCGCGCCAGGCTTTCGTCCTGGATGAAGCGCCGCTTCCAGTGGCGCCGCTTGGGCCATGGATCCGGATAAAGCAGATCGATGCGCGATAATCCGGCAGCCGGCAGCCAGTCAATGAGCTCGCTGGCATCGCCGAAATAAAGACGGATATTCGCAAGCGCGTTGTCCTCGATGGCGGCCAGGACCTTTGCGATTGAATTGACGAAAGCGTCAGTCCCGATGAAGCCGGTCTGCGGGGAGGCCTTCGCTTCCGCGATCAGGTGCTCGGCGCCGCCGAAGCCAATCTCGAGGCGTACATCGGCTGCTTCCGGGAATAACGCACGCAGATCGGCCGGCGCCGGCTTGCCGATATCGAGCGCGAGCGTCGGCAGCAGCGTGTCGAACAACGCCGCTTGGCGCGGCTTCAGCGGATGTCCTTTGCGGCGGCCGAAAAACGCGCGGGGTGAGGCGGATGTGTCGCGAACCATTCCTCGTCATGCCCGGCCTTGTTGTGCCGGGCATCCACCAAGAAGATAAGCAGGACGTGGATGGTACCGGAAGTCAGGCCTTGCCTGACGTCCCATAATCAGAGTGACGCAATCCGGGACAGACCCTGCCGGACAGACCCGGCTTGTGCCGATAACCCGCCTATTTCACCGCGCTTTTAATCGCCGCGGCGAGGTCGGTCTTCTCCCATGAGAAGCCACCGTCCTTCTCGGGCGCGCGGCCAAAATGCCCGTAGGCAGCGGTGCGCCGGTAGATCGGCCGGTTGAGCTTGAGCGTGCGCCGGATATTCGTCGGCGTCAGACGAAACAGTTCGGGCAGAACTTTCTCAAGTTTCTTTTCTTCCACCATGCCGGTGCCGTGTGTGTCGACCAGGAGCGACATCGGGTCGGCAACGCCGATCGCATAAGCGACCTGGATCGTGCACTTTTCCGCCAGGCCTGAAGCGACCACGTTCTTGGCGAGATAGCGCGCAGCATATGCGGCTGAACGGTCCACCTTGGTCGGGTCCTTCCCCGAAAAAGCGCCGCCGCCATGCGGCGCGTAGCCGCCGTAAGTGTCTACGATGATCTTGCGGCCGGTCAGACCGCAATCACCGTCCGGCCCGCCGATGACGAAATTGCCGGTGGGGTTGACCAGGAAGTCGGAAGGCTTCTTCGGCATCCAGCCTTTGGGCAGAGCCGACTCCACCGCGTCCGAAATCATTTCCTTGATGAGGCCGGGCGTGTATTTCTTGCCATTGCGGCTCTGCGCATTGTGCTGCGTCGAGACGACGACCTTGGTGCAGCCGACCGGCTTGCCATCGACGTAGCGAACAGTCACCTGACTCTTCGTGTCGGGCTGCAGGTCATAGAGCTGGCCCGAGCGGCGTTTCTCCGAAAGAACCTTCAGGACCTTGTGCGCAAAATAGATCGGCGCCGGCATGAATGAATTCTTCTCATAGACCTCGCTCTCGGTGCAGGCGAAACCGAACATCATGCCCTGGTCGCCGGCGCCTTCTTCCTCTCCGCCTTTTTTCTTCTTGGCGTTGACGCCCATTGCGATGTCGGGTGACTGGCCGTGGAGCAGAACTTCGACGTCGGCCCCGTAATACGAGAAGCCGTCCTGGTCGTAGCCGATATCGCGAACCACATCGCGCGCGATCCTGGTGATGAGTTCGCGATCGACAACGGCCTTGTCGCCATGCTTGCGGAACAGCGGCGCCTGGCCGCGACCTTCGCCGGCAATGACGATCTTGTTGGTGGTGGAGAGCGTTTCGCAGCCGAGTCGCGTGTTCACCTGGCTGTCATCGGCAATGCCGAGCTTGATGTCGTTTTCGAGAAATGCGTCGAGGACGGCGTCTGAAATCTGGTCGCAAACCTTGTCGGGATGACCTTCGGAAACCGATTCGCTCGTGAACAGAAAATTGGTGTGAGCCACCGCTGCAACTCCTCCCGTGCGGCTGCATCGCCGCCTGATGCCGTTTCGTGGTGGTTCTTGCAGTGGCGGCGATGCAGGTCAAGATGCGGGCAGCGGTGGGCAGACGCCGCGTTAACCGATGGGATCAGACCCTTTGTTCAATCGATGCCGGCAATCTGCTCGACCAGATCGACAATGCGCCGCCGCAGCTTGCTGCTCTTGATACGCATAAAGGCCTTTGTCAGCGAAAGGCCGTCCGACGTGGCGAGGAAGTCCGCGACATAGGCTGGCGATGGCGCTTCGCCCATGCCGCCGGACTGGCCGGCCAGGTGCGGCGCACCCTCGAAGAAAAAGGAAACCGGAACCTGCAGGATCTGCGCGATCTGTTGCAGGCGGCTGGCGCCGATGCGGTTCGTGCCCTTTTCGTATTTCTGGACCTGCTGGAATGTCAGACCCAGGGCGTCCCCAAGTTTTTCCTGGCTCATGTTCAGCATCATCCGCCGCATCCGCACGCGCGCTCCGACGTGCTTGTCGATCGGATTAGGCGCCTTTTTCGCCATAGATTTCTCCTATGCCCCCATTTTTTGAATAGTTGTCACAGGTGAATGCGCTAAAGCAATCAGCGAATTCCCTGTAATCGAGAATGCGCACGTAAATAACTTATAGATTTCCGAAGTTTTTCTATGACGATAGCGCGGCGGTAATAATGTAGTTCCGGCGCCAAATAGCGGCTTTAGGCCGCTTCAGGCCGGACAACTTGGGCAGGACGTAGCCCGGTAGCGCAATTTATGCGCGCATCCTGCGCTGGAGTACAATGAGCAACCCGAGCGCCAGCGCTCCCATCAGCACATAGTTGCCAAAGGCCGCAAAAAAGGTTGGTTCGATGGCGGCGGGCAGACGGGCGTCGAGGACGCCCTCAACGCCGAGCGGCAGCTCGTCGATGATCCGGCCGACCGGATCGACCACCGCCGAGATTCCCGTATTGGCGGCGCGCACCAGCGGCAGCCCCTCCGCAATGGCGAGCACACGCGCCTGCTGGAAATGCTGGTAGGGGCCGGAGCTCATTCCAAACCAGCCGTCATTGGTCACATTGACCATCCAGCCGGGGCGCTCGCCGCGGGGGACCGCGGCGCCGGGAAAGATCGCTTCGTAGCAGATCAACGGCAGCATCCTGGGCGCGCCGGCAACGTCCATCGCGCGCCGGCGGTCACCCGACTGAAATCCGCCGACGACTTTGGTCAGCTGCATCAGGCCGATTCGTTCGAGCAATCGCTGGAACGGCAGGTATTCGCCGAACGGGACCAGATGCACCTTGTCGTAGATGCCGCGGATCGATCCGTCTGAATCAATCACATAGATCGAATTGTAGGCGCGCGGATTGCGCGCGTTTGCATCGGATGCAGCGCGTACGGCACCCGTGATCAGCTCGGTCGACGGTTTCAGCAGCGCGGCGATCTGCGCCATCGCATCGGGTTCGCGTGTCAGAAAAAACGGAAATGCCGCCTCCGGCCAGATCAAATGCGTAAAGTCATGAACGCCATTTGATTGCGGCGTCGTGGCGCGATCTGAGAGCCGCAGATAGCGAGACATAACTTCGGATTTGGCGGAATAGTTGAACTTGTCGTCCTGCTGCAGATTGGGCTGCATGATGCGAAGCTTGACGTTATTCACATAAGCCGTGGGGTGTGACGACAGTCTCATCGCGCCATAGGCGGCGAGTGCGACAAGAACAAGGAGCGCCATGCATATCGGCAAATAGGGACGCCGCGTGTCGGCCTTGTCGTCAGTCAAAACCGCCGGTGTTGCGCAAATCGCGACGCAGAGGAAAGTCAGGGTCCAGACTCCGACGATGGACACGCTTTGCGCGAGCACGAGTGGCTGCGTAAGCGCATAACCGAACGTGTTCCAGGGAAAGCCGCTGAGCAGATGTCCGCGCAGCCATTCGGCACAGGTCAAGGCGACCGCGAGCGCCAGTATTCTTTCCGGTCCGCGCACCCAGATCAGCCGCGCGGCGGCAAGACCAAACGCGGTGTAAAGGGCGAGATAGGCGGGCAGGCCGGTGACGGCGAACGGCAACAGCCAGCCGAAAGTTTTGGCGTCGACGAGGAAGGCGTAACCGATCCAATAGAGCCCGGCGACGAAATAGCCAAAGCCGAAACACCAGCCGGCCACGGCGGCTGTGACGGCGCCGCTCCAGCGTCCGGCGGCCGAGCCGTCGACGAGCCACACCAGAATTGGAAAAGTCAGGAACAGGATCGACCAGGCATTGACCGGCGGCATGGCCAAAGCCGATGCGGCTCCGGCGATAAAGGCGATAATCGCGCGCTTCCAGCCGAAGGCGAGCACGACGCTGTGTGCGATGCGGGTCAGGGTCACGGCCGTCGCGCGCCGACTTGGTCCGCGTCTTTTGCGGACGCCGCCGTGTCTTCTGCCGGCGAGATCGCCGTCGCGCTCGATGTTTCGTCGCCGCGCCGCCGCGCGTCGCGCTGCCGTTCCCGCCGCTCCTTGAGCCGCACGATCCGGATGCGCTTGACGCGGCGGGGGTCGGCGTCGAGCACCTCGAATTCGAACAGACCGGGACCGGGGACAATCTCGCCGCGCACCGGCAGGCGGCCGGCGCGCGTCACCAGATATCCTCCGATCGTGTCAACGTCATCAATGGCGGCACCCACGTCGAAATCGTGGCCTACGATTCCAATGACGTCCTCGATTTTTGCGCGCGCATCAGCCACAAACGATCCGTCCGGCTGCTGGGCGACCGCAGGCAATTCATCCTCGTCATGCTCGTCCGCAATGTCGCCGACGATCTGTTCGACGACATCCTCGATCGAGGCGAGACCATCGGTCCCGCCATATTCGTCGACGACGAGCGAGAGGTGAATGCGCGTCGCCTGCATTCGCGCCAGCACGTCAATGACGCGCATCGACGGCGGCACGAACAGGATCTCGCGCACGATCTTGGTCGACGAAAGCGGGGTGGCAAGATTGATGGCCTTGAGATCGAGCCCGGCCGGCAATGGCCTCTTCCGCTTGGCGTTCTTTTCCGGGTCGACTGCCGAACGCACGGTCATGAAGGCGATAAGGTCGCGGATATGCACCATGCCGACAGGGTCATCGAGCGTGTCATTGTAGACGACGAGCCGCGAGTGACCGGCGCCTTCGAACACGCGCATCAACTCGCCGAGCTTGATGTCCTGCTGGACGGCGATGATGTCCCCCCGCGGAACCATGACGTCGCCGACGCGCCGCTCGCGCAGGCCGAGGATGTTCCTGAGCATCCGGCTTTCTTCCGGCGAAAATCCTGTTTCGCCCGGACCGGTGGCCTCGAGAATATCCTTGAGATCAGCTCGTACCGTGCTCGGCCGCCATCCGAACAGCGCGCGCAAGGCGCGCATGAACCAGTTCTGGCTCGCTTCCGGCGTGGGTACCGCAACCGGAAGGTTCCGTGGTTCATAGGGAGCGCCGCCTGCGCCCGAACCGGGTGGGTCGTTGTCGGCCATGGCTCAGGCGTTACGGCGATCGAGATAGGGATCAGGCATCTGCAGGTGCACCATGATCTTCGACTCGAGCCCTTCCATTTCTTCGGCTTGCGTATCGGTCTGGTGATCGTAACCGATGAGGTGAAGGAAACCATGCACCGTGAGGTGGGAGAGATGATGAAGAAATTCGCGCCTTTCCTCTTCGCTCTCGCGTTTGAGCGTTTCATAGGCGATGACGATGTCGCCAAGAAGCCGTTCGCCTTGAAACCGCCGCGCGCCAGCCTCCGAACCGGCCGCGGGAAACGACAGCACATTGGTCGGCTTGTCGATGCCTCGCCAATCCCGGTTGAGCGACCGAATCGTCGCATCGTCCGCGAGCAGAATACTCACTTCTCCCGCTTGTGTTGAGAGCGCGGCCGCCGCCGCAATCACCGCCTCGCGAACGGTCTTTTCGGCCAATGGCTGCTGTGCCCATAGCGGCGACTGGATCCGGATGTCGAGCTGCGGCGGAGAGGCGGGCCGCATCGGCGCGTGCCTCATCCCTTGGCCTCGCGTGCCGGACCGCCGCGGTCATAGGCCTCCACGATACGCGCCACCAGCTCGTGCCGGATCACATCTTCAGCCGTGAATGCGACGTGTCCGACGCCTTCAATTCCCGCGAGCAGCTTGACCGCCTCCGCAAGGCCCGACGCCTGGCCGTGCGGCAGGTCGACCTGGCTGGGGTCGCCGGTCACCGTCATGCGGCTGTTTTCTCCGAGCCGTGTAAGAAACATCTTCATCTGCATCGACGTTGTGTTTTGCGCCTCGTCTAGAATGACGGCGGCATTCGACAGCGTGCGGCCACGCATGAAGGCGAGCGGCGCGATTTCGATCTCGCCTGCCTGCAGCGCGCGTTCGACGATGCGCGCATCCATCAGGTCGTAGAGTGCGTCGTAGATCGGGCGCAGGTAGGGATCGACCTTCTCGCGCATGTCGCCCGGGAGAAATCCGAGACGCTCGCCGGCTTCCACCGCCGGCCGTGAAAGGATGATGCGATCAACCTCCTTCCGCTCGAACATCTGGATTGCGTTGGCGACGGCCAGCCATGTTTTGCCGGTGCCGGCCGGACCGGTACCGAACACCAGCGGGTGGCGCTTGAGCGCACGGATATAGGCGTCCTGCGCGGCAGTGCGTGCACGTACCGGACGCTTGCGCAGATTGATCTCTTCAAAAGCGGGGCGGGGCGCGGTCGGGTCGTAGTCAAAAAGAGATCCTTGCGCGATCGCCTGCCGGATTGCGCCCTCAACATCGCCCGGCGTCAGATCACGGCCACGCTTGAGTTGTTCGTACAGGCCTTCGAGCACGCGGCGCGCCTGCTCGCAGGCGCCGCGCGAGCCTTCAATGGTGACGTGATTGCCGCGCTGTTCGGCAATGACGCCGAGACGTCGCTCGATCAAGGCGAGATTTTGTCCGTACTGTCCGAACAGCATCGAGGCAAGCCTGTTGTCCTCGAATGCAAGGACGCTCTGTGTCGTGGCGGTCTCTTCCGAGGCCGCAGCCGGCGGGATCACGGGATCCGTGGTGCGCAAAGGTGTCTCA
>DATEKG010000359.1:0-12479 GCA_035277565.1 Pseudolabrys sp. | reverse complement strand
GGTCATTCCGTATTTGAGACAATGCACCCCGCCCGAATTTTCGGCCACATTGCCGCCGATTGTGCAGGCAATCTGCGACGACGGATCCGGTGCATAATAAAAGCCGGCATGTGCGACCGCGTTGCTCACGGCGAGATTTGTGACGCCCGGCTCCACAACCGCCACCCGATTTTCGAAATCGATTTCGCGGATGCGGTTGAACTTGGCCATTCCCAGCAGCACGCCATCGGCAAGAGGCAGCGCACCTCCTGACAACGAGGTCCCTGCCCCCCGCGGGACAACCTTGATGCCCTCGTCGTGGCAATAGCGAAGTACCTCGGCGACCTGCTGTGTGGTTTCCGGCAACACAACAACCATCGGGGGCTGCCGATAGGCCGTCAGCCCGTCGGTTTCGTAAGGCCGCATTTCGGCCTGTTCGGCAATGACGCCCTCCCCATGAACAATGGCCCGCAGTGCGGCCACGATACGGCTTCGACGGTCAAGGACCGATCGGTCGGGCTCCGGCATGCGCACCGACATTTTCGTCAGCTCCGTTTTTTCGTCTGAATGACGATATCAGCCATTTAACGGCTTACACATAGGGCTGGCAAAAGCCATTGGAAACCACGCCTCCCGCGGAAGGGCCCGGCATGGGGACTGAATGGGGGCTGAAGAAACTGCAATGGAGCACCGAAAATGAAACTATTAGTTGCGGTTGCAATGATTGGAGCCACGATGATTCAAGTCGCGCGCGCGCAGGACGTCGCTGCCGGCGAACAATCGTTCAAGAAGTGCTTCCCATGCCATTCGATAGGCGAAGGCGCAAAGAACAAGGTCGGCCCCGAGCTCAACGGCCTCGACGGTCGCCATTCGGGCACCGCCCCCGACTATAACTACTCCGATGCCAACAAGAACTCCGGGATCACATGGAACGAACAGACATTCAAGGAATACATCAAGGATCCGCGCGGCAGGATTCCCAATACGAAGATGATCTTCCCCGGCATCAAGAACGAAAAGGAGGCCGGCGACCTCTGGGCCTACCTCAAGCAATTCGGTCCGGATGGGAAGAAGAAATAAGCGGCATGTAACCACCACACGAGTTGACGCCAAAGGGGCTTTTGATTTTCATCAAGGAGCGGATGGGGGCGAGATGCATCATGACATGGCCGGGCGTTGATGCCCGGTCCGGAGCAGCGCATCATGATCAAGGATATTGTTGTCAATCTCGGGCTGGGAGCACGCGATCCAGCGGGTGAATTTGCCGTATCGGTCGCCGAAATCTTCAATGCACACCTGCTCGGCGTCGCGGTCGCCTATGAGCCAATAATTCCAGGAACCGTGATGGGCGGTATTCCACCCGAAGTGATCGAAAGCCAGCGTATCGAATCCGGCAAGAAAGCCGGCACCGCCATCGCCCGGTTTGACGAGCTGGCAAAACGTGCAGGGATTTCGTTTGAAACCCGAACTATCAGCACAAGCGTCTCGGGTGCCGCAGACCAGATCGGCCGCATGGGGCGCCGCTTCGACCTCGTCATCGTTGGCCAGGCGCAACGCAAGGATTCGCTGCCAGACGATGTTGTCGATGAAGGCGTACTCTTTGAATCGGGACGCCCCGTCATCTTCGTACCCTACATCCAGAAGGGCGGCATCAAGCTCAACAGGATCATGGTTTGCTGGGATGGGAGCCGCGCGGCGGCGCGGGCGGTCGCGGATGCAATGCCCTTCCTGCAAAAAGCCAAGCAGGTTGAAATCGTCATCGTTTCCGATAAGGCGAGCAAGAAAGACGAATTGCCTGGCGCCGACCTTGCACAGCACCTTGCCCGTCATGGCCTCAAGGTCGACGTGAAGCGCATCACGTCGCCCGATATCGGCGTACCTTCAACGATACTTTCATACGCCGCCGACTCGTCTGCGGACTTGATCGTGATGGGCGGTTATGGACATTCGCGGCTTCGCGAATTCATCCTCGGCGGCGCAACCCGCGGCCTGCTCGAAGCAATGACAGTGCCGGTCCTGATGTCGCATTGATCTATGATCGTGCGGGCCGCGGCCGATGATCGCAGCTCGTAACGGCAGGTATGGCTTGCTCGAACGCCACGTCAAATTGCGGGATGGAGAGAAGGTGTTTATCCGGCCGCTCAGGCCGGAGGACGCGACGCTGTACCCCGATTTCCTGAGCGAAGTAACGGCTGATGATCTGCGCCTGCGCTTCTTCATGCCGATGCGTGAACTCAGCCACGAGCTTATCGACAAGCTTGTCCATTACGATCCGCGGCATGCCATGGCTTTAATTGCAATTGCCGAAGCCTCGGGACAGCTGCTCGGCGTGGTCCGGCTCCACAACAATCCAAACGACGAAGATGCGGAATTCGCGATTCTCGTGCGTTCACGTCTCAAAGGGCATGGATTGGGCTGGCAATTGATGAAACACATGATTGCCTACGGCCAGGAAATAAACCTGAAAACAGTACGAGGACAGGTACTGGCCGAGAACTCGACGATGCTCGCCATGTGCGCCGAGCTCGGATTTCATATTGCCGACGACCGGAGCGAGCCCGGCGTCAAATTGGTAACGCTGCCGCTCAACAAGTTGCCGCCGCTACCCCCGCATTGAAATTGTTCAGGGTAATTCGAACTGAGCGATCAGACCGCGAGCGCGCGCGTCGATGACGCCAAGAGCACGAAGTGCAAAGAGCGTGACCGTCTGCACGGCATCACGCACATTATCGGGTGCCGAGGCCAAGGGACCAATCAGCCCCTCCAGCAAGGCGCCGACGATCGCCGGCGCCGCTACCCGGGCGTCCTGATCGGGAAGATGGCGGCCCGCAATCGCAGTATTGATGCGGCCTTCGAGCTCTAACGCAATTGCGCGACGGAATTCGACCCGGAGCAGATCAATATTGGCGTCAACAGGCTCCGCCAAAACCGCCCATGCGAGCCTTCGATCGTTCAGCGCCCGCACGGCAAAGGTCGCGATACAGGCAGCCAGGGCCGACAACGGCCCGGGCGCAGATTCTGCAGCCGTCCGCATCGCGGCCAGCTCTTTTTCGGCTGTCGCGGCAATCACCTCGGCGACGAGATTGTTTTTCGATGGGAAATAACGATAGACGGTGCCTGCGGCGATATCGGCGCGCTGCGCCACGGGCGCGATCTGAACCGCGCCCATGCCTCGTTCCGAGGCAATCGATTGCGCAGCGTTGAGAATGGTCCGCTCGCGGGCGGCAAGACGGCGAACGACATTTTCCGTGCGACGATAGACCATGGCGGGAATGAATGCTGATTCATGGTCGGAACGCAAGTGGACACCACTGATCTGTCAGCGGCGTTCCGCAAGCGATTTGTCCCTGATGGCCGTGAGTGTGGTTGCCGGCGTGATCGCTTCCGGATCGATCTTGAGATGAATGATCGACGGCTTGCCGGAGGCGCGCGCGGCCGCAAAAGCCGCGGGAAAGTCCGCACTCCTCTCGACCACGGCGCCGTAGCCTCCAAACGCCATGGCATAGGCCACAAAATCCGGATTGCGCAGCTTGGTTGCGATCACCCGGCCCGGATATTCGCGCTCCTGGTGCATCCGGATTGTTCCGTAGAGTCCGTTGTCGGCCACGATGACGATGATCGGCAGCCCATATTGCACGGCCGTCGCAAAGTCCTGACCGGTCATAAGAAAATCACCGTCGCCGGCCACGCAGACAACCGTCCGATCACGATGGATGCACTGCATCGCGACCGCTGCAGGCAAGCCGTAGCCCATCGACCCCGACGTGGCGCCGACGAGGCCGCCGAACTTTCGGACCCGATAGAACCGGTGGACCCAGCCGGAGAAATTTCCGGCGCCCTGCGTCACAATGGCCTCCGCCGGCAGGTTTTCGCGCAGCCACACCATGACCTCGCCGAGATTGACCGCGCCGGGCACCGGCGTTGCGTTTTCACCCCACGCGAGAAATTCAGCGTGGGCGACAGTACTTTCGCCGCGCCAGGCGATCGTCTTCGGCGGCTCTATGGCGGCCAAGGCGGTACAGAACGCCGTTGGAGATGCATTGATTGCAAGATGTGGGTGGTAGACGCGGCCGAGTTCTTCGGCACCCGGGTGGACGTGCACAAGCTTGGCCTGCGGTTCCGGAATGTCGAAAACCGTGTAGCCCTGAGAAGGCATCTCGCCAAAACGTCCGCCGACCAGCAGCACAAGATCGGCACCCTTGACGCGCGCAAGCAATTTCGGATTGGGGCCGATGCCAAAATCGCCCGCATAGCAAGGATGCCGCGCATCAACGAGATGTCCGCGCCGGAACGTTGTGGCGACCGGCAATGCAAACCGTTCGGCGAAGCGCAGAAGTGCCGCGCTCGCCTCCTCGCTCCACCGGCTGCCGCCGATCAGGACAACCGGCTTCCTCGCGTCGCGCAACAACGCCTCCAGCCGCTGCATCTCCGCCTGACCTGGCGAGGTCTCCACCGGCTCGAATGCGGTGGCGTCAGCCGCTGCAACGCGTTCGCGCAACATATCCTCCGGCAACGCAATCACGACCGGCCCGGGACGCCCGCTGCATGCCGTATGAAAAGCGCGCGACACAATTTCCGGAATGCGGGCCGGGTCATCGATTTCGGTTGCCCACTTCGCGACGGTGCCGAACACCGCTCGGTAGTCGAGTTCCTGGAATGCCTCACGGTCCCGCATTTCGCGACCGACCTGGCCAACGAAGACAATCATCGGTGAGGAGTCCTGGCGCGCGATATGAATACCGGCGGACGCATTGGTGCCGCCGGGCCCGCGTGTCACAAAACAGATGCCTGGCCGCCCGGTCATCTTGCCGACAGCTTCGGCCATGATAGCGGCGGCGCTTTCGTGCCGGCAGACAATGAGTTCGATGTCCCGGCCATAAAAGGCGTCGAGCGCGGCAAGATAGCTTTCACCAGGCACACAAAATGCCTGGCGCACTCCGTGGATCATCAGCTGATCAACGAGAATTTCGCCGCCTGTCCGGGCGTTGTCCTTGCCGCGCATCGAGACTACTTCACGATCTTGGCCGGAGGGATCTTCGGCGCAAAACCGACCGGCACCATGAGAACATTTCGCTGCTGCACAACGTTGCCGGCCTTGGCATTTTCCGAAAGATAGTGCTTCCAGTCGGGGTCCTGCGCCATGCGCGCACGTTTGGCCTCACGATCAGCGGCGCTTTCGTAGATCCAGCCATGAACCAAGGTGTTGAGCTCCCCGCTCTCGGCCATCATGTAGTAATGCGGCTCACCCATGTAGCGGAGCTGCACCGGATATCCGAGCTTGCTGTAGACCTCAAGCTGTGCCGGCAGGGTCCCGGGTCGAACGGTATAGGTACGGTGATCGATGAGCACGCACGCCTCCATTGAAAAATGCCGCCCGATACGACGGTCAGGCAGGCACTTTTCCGGCAAGGCGGGCGCCGGTCAATAGACTTCGACTGTGCCGCGCCGCTTTCCCCCCTTGTCGGCAACGCGATGCTCGGTTCGCTGTTCGGCCGGCTTCTGATGGTGCCCGAGATTGCTCGCGGTGTTGACAAGCGCGAGGTGCGAAAATGCCTGCGGAAAGTTGCCGACAAGCCGGCCGGTGCGGGGCTCGTACTCTTCGCTCAGCAGGCCGACATCGTTGCGCAAGGTCAAAAGATAATTGAACAGCCGCAACGCGTCATCCCGGCGACCCAGCATCAGATAGGCGTCCGCAAGCCAAAAGCTGCACGCGAGAAAAACGCCCTCGCCCGCCGGCAGGCCGTCGGGAGCGGACGCGCTGTCGTAGCGAAGCACCAATCCGTCGACCAACAGGTTTTTTTCGATCGCCGAGACCGTCCCCGCGATGCGCGGATCACCCGGCGGCAGAAAACCGATCGCCGGCAGAAGAAGCAGACTCGCATCGAGTTCCTTGGAGCCGTAAGCGCGTACAAAACTGCCCAGATGAGAATCGAATCCATGCGTGCAGACGTCAGCATGAATGCGTTTCCGTATTTCTTTCCATTCATGAACCGGACCGGGAAGCTTGAACTGCTCTGCACTGCGAATTGCACGATCAAATGCAAGCCAGGCCATGGCCTTGGAATGCGTAAAGTGCTCGCGTCCGCTGCGCACTTCCCACAAGCCCTCATCCGGCTCGCGCCAGATCCGGTCTAGATGCAGCAGGAACTCCCGCTGCATCTCCCAGCCGGCCTCGAGGCCGCCCAGCCCGCCCTCGCGCGCCTGGTGCAGCGCGTCCATGACTTCGCCGAAGATATCGAGTTGGAGCTGGTTATGTGCGGCATTGCCAATGCGAACCGGACGGGAATCCTCGTAGCCGGGAAGCCACGGTGCCTCCCACTCGGTCAGACGCCGCTCACCTCGCAGGCCATACATGATCTGGATCTGGCGCGGGCTTCCGGCTGCCGCGCGCAGCAGCCATTCCCGCCAGTTTTTTGCTTCGTCATAGTATCCGGCATTCATCAGCGCGAGCAGCGTCAGGGTCGCGTCGCGCAGCCAGCAATATCGATAGTCCCAATTGCGCTTCCCGCCGATGCATTCAGGCAACGAGGTTGTCGGCGCAGCCGCCATGCCGCCGGTGGGCGCGTAGGTCAGGGCCTTGAGCACAATGAGAGAGCGCGTCACCGCCTCGTCCCAAGGGCCGTCGATCTTGTTGCGGCCTGCCCAATCGGTCCAGAATTTTTCCGTGGTGGCCAGGCATTCATTGGCATCGACGGGCTCAGGTACATTCTCGTGTGAGCGTGCAAAGGACAGCGTGAAGGGCACTTCCTCTCCCGGCGAGACGCTGAACTCGCCGACTGTCTTGAAATTTTCGCCGCGCATACGTGCCAGCGTCCGTAAGACCACCATGTCCGGCCCGGCGATGCCGCGGATCGTCGCGTCGTCTATGCGGGTGACCCATGGAACGATGGCGCCGTAAGCAAACCGCAGAATCAATTCACTGTGGAAAGTAACGGTGCCTTTCTCGCCTCTGACGATGCGAACGAGTTGTGAATGCTGGTTTCGCGGCGGCATGAAATCGACGAGGGTTGCAGCCCCGTCATCGGTCTCGAACCGCGTTTCCAAAATAAGCGTATTGGGCCGGTAACGCCGCGTAACCCGCAGAACATTGGACTTCGGCGCAATGAGCCACCGGCCGTGATCCGGCTTGCCCAGAAGCGCTGCAAAGCACGCGTCGGAATCAAAACGCGGCCAGCAAAGCCAGTCGATCGATCCGTCACGCCCGACCAGCGCGGCCGCGCCGAGATCACCGATCATCGCATAGTCTTCAATCCGGTTAGCCATGCATCGTCCGCTACACTGTAAAATCGACAACGACCTTGATGTCATTGTCGCGCCTTTCGAAAGCTTCCTGCCAGCGCATCAGGGGCACGCGCCGGCTGATCAATCCGGAAAGCCACCGCCTGTCGGCGCGAGAAAGCACGTCGGCCGCTTCGCGGTAATGCCGCCGGTTCGCATTGACGGAGCCAAATACCATGTCGTTCTCGAGCACCATGGTGCGATTGAGGTCACCCATGTCGAAACCGATCTTGTGGCCGCCGGATGAAACCCCGGCGAGACACACGATGCCGTTCGGCGCCGTGCGGCCAATGATATCGAGCAAGACCGATGTAGCGCCCGTACATTCGATGACAACGTCAGGACAAAGGTTCCCGAAATGACCACTGTGATATGTCGCGCCTAGCGCGCGCACGAGGAGAGGCTTGGGTCCATCATCGACCCGGTCCAGCACATGCATTTCGAAGCCATGTTGCGCACCGATAAGGGCCGCGAGCAGACCAACCGGTCCGGCGCCGGTGACCAGCGCCTTGCGCGGTTGCCAGGACGCGCTCCGCGTCCCGATGCGAAGTGTTTGCTCCCACGCCTTCGCAACCACGCTTGCAGGCTCGAGCAGCACGCCGATATCACCGAGTCCAGGATCAAGCTTGATCAGAAAGTCCGATTCAACGCGAAATTGCTCGGAGCCATACCCGTTGCGCTCCTTAATACCGCGCTCGGTGTACTCGCCGTTGCGGCACATATCCCATTCACCCGCGGCACAGGCCGGACACGGTACCGGATCAGGCCGGCGTACAATCCCGACCACGAGGTCGCCTTGTGAAAATCCGCATTGCGGGGGTGCGTCCTCGACCTGGCCGAGCGATTCATGCCCGATGATCAGCCTTTCCGCACCGGGGGGCGCCGAGCCGTACAGCCCCTCGACGATTTCATGGTCGGTCCCGCATATGCCGAGTGCCAACGTCCGTACCAGCACCGCACCGTCGCTCGCGGGAGGCGGCGCTACGTCATCAAGTCTGATCGAATGAGGATTGCCGGGACTAACGGTCAGGGCACGCATAGATGTAACGTTGCGAGGGCCGCCCCGTCGCTACATTACACAACGCATCGATCAGGTTGCAGGTTCCACCGAGACCACCTGATAGGTATGCGTTTCCCCGTCTTCGTTTCGAATTGAGACATATTCCCCCGGCGCAAAAGCGTGCGTGCCGAAGCGGTAGCCGCTTTCATCGTCGTCTTCGGCGGTCTCGTCATAATCGAATACCCAGCGCCCATGTTCGGGCCCGCCCGGCCTGTGAACAAGGAATCCGAGCTCGTCCGCCTCTCCCTCCCAAAAACGCCTGACGCGGCAGTGGTCGCGGTGCTTTTTCCAGAGCGCGGCATCGATGTGGCCTTTGCCGTTGAGCGGCGCAACAAATTCGTAGCCGTGCTGCGATGACCCTTGCGGAAACTCCTTGGAGCGAGCGAGGTTAAGCCTGATGCGCTTGAATGTATGTGGCAGGACCGTCACGGCGAGGTCTCCTCAATCGGTATAATGCGGATGATATTGCCGTGGTTCGACCGCAGCAGTTTTGATCTGGATCAGCCCTCCCTGTTTGACATTAGCCACCATGACAGACCGTAACGGCGCGATTTGACGATGGCAGAGGATTCCCAGCAGGCAATCTTCGATTTTTTGAGCGATCCTGGGCGCCATTTCGGGCTTCCCGTGAAGCGAATCGATACGCATGCGGCGTCTGTCTTCCTTGCGGGAGAGCGGGCGCTCAAGGTCAAGCGCGCGGTGCGATTTCCCTTTCTCGATTTCTCCACGCTCGAAAAGCGCAGGAAAGCCTGTGAGGCTGAAATTGCCGCCAACCGCGCCTATGCGCCTGCCATCTACCGTGCGGTTGTCCCAATCACCCGCGAGAGCAACGGTCAACTCGCGGTCGATGGACATGGCACGCCCGTCGAATGGGCCGTCGAGATGAGACGGTTCGATGAAAGCAAGACGCTCGACCGCCTCGCCGAGGCCGGGCAGATCGACGAAGCCCTGGCGGACGCTCTCGGAAGCGTCGTTGCAGGCGCGCACAAACTCGCACCGGCGGTTACGAACGCGCATTTTCATGAAAGTTTGACCCGGATCACCGAGCAAAACGAGACTGAACTTTCGGCCGAGCCGGATCTGATCTCTCTTCCGGACTTACGCGCTTTTGCAGCCGCGACCCGCGACACGCTCGAGCGTCTCAAGCCGCTCCTGCAGGCGCGCGAGCGGGCGGGACTTGTTCGGCACTGTCACGGCGACCTGCACCTCGGCAATATCGTGCTGATCGCGGGAAAGCCGGTGTTGTTCGATGCCATCGAGTTTGATGAGCGCATCGCCACCGGCGATGTCTTTTATGATTTGGCGTTCCTCCTGATGGATCTGATCGAGCGCGAACTGGGTGGACCCGCAAACATCGTGCTCAATCGATATTTGATCGAAACCGGACGTATCCACGACCTTGATGCACTTGCCGCACTTCCCTTGTTCATGCCGATCCGGGCGGCAATCCGCGCGAAAGTGACGGCGGCGCGGCGACATCAGGACGGCCAAAGTGCCGAACTTGCGGATAAAGCGCGCGGATATATCGCGCTCGCGCAAAAACTGCTGTCACCCGCACAGCCCCGCCTCGTCGCGATCGGCGGCTTGTCCGGCACCGGAAAGTCGCTGCTGGCGCGCACCGTCGCGCCAGATCTGCAACCCCCGCCGGGTGCGGTCATCTTCCGAAGTGATATCGAGCGCAAGAGATTGCTCGGTGCGCGTGAAACGGAGCGGCTTCCGCCGTCTGCCTACGCGGCCGACATCACCGCAAAGGTCTATGCCGCCATTACCGAGAAAGCGCGCCGCACCATCAAAGCTGGCTACTCGGTTATCGCCGATGCGGTCTTCGCCCAACCCTCCGAACGCACGGATATCGCCAAGGCCGCGGACGGCGCACATTTCGCAGGTTTTTTCCTGACCACCGACCTGAAGACGAGGATTGCGCGTGTCGGCGCCAGGACTGGCGATGCCTCCGACGCCGACGCAGACGTTGCACACATGCAGGAACAGCTGGATACCGGCCTTATCAAGTGGTCGAAAGTCGACGCCGGCGGCACACCTGAGGAAACGCTGATCCGCGCCAGGGCCATGCTTGGCTTTGGCTCATGAAGCTATGCATTGGCTGACGCACTGTCCCCTGCACGAGGCCGTGGCCTTCTCCGCAGAACCAATGCATAGGTTCCTGCTTGTCAGCGTATAGGGACCCGATCGCAAGCTATGAATGTCGCCAAAGCCCGAACGTTCTCCGCGCGTCAGCTCGCGGTCGGACTCGCCGGCTATTGCGCCTTCATCAATCTCTATTCGCCGCAGGCGATCCTGCCGCTGCTTTCGCGGGAGTTCCACGCGACGGCGGCCGAAATATCGACAATCATCACTGTGAGTACCCTTGCGGTCGCCCTGACCGCGCCATTTACCGGCGCCGTCGCCGATGTGCTCGGGCGCAAGCGCGTGATCGTTGCGGCGATGTTCGTGCTGGTCGTTCCCACACTGATGGTGGCGTTCGCGCAGAGCCTCAATGCAATGATCTTCTGGCGGGCGGCACAAGGCCTGGTGCTGCCGCCGATCTTCGCGGTGACGGTTGCCTATATCGGTGATGAGTGGCCGCGCGAGGAGGCGACGACGGCCGCCGGCATCTATTCGTCGGGCTCGAGCCTCGGCGGCTTTTCCGGCCGGCTGGTGACCGGTTTCCTCGCCGATCTCATCAGCTGGCGCGCGGGCTTCATGGCGCTCGCCGGCATCGCCTTCATCGGCGCCATCGCGGTCTATTTCCTGCTCCCTGCGGAGCGCAAATTCATCCGTTCGGAAGGGCTGGTTCACTCCTCCAGGCAGATGCTGGCGCATTTCCGCAATGGGCAGCTGCTCGCCACTTATGCGGTCGGCTTCGGCGTGCTGTTCAATTTCATCGCCACCTTCACATATATCAGTTTCCACCTCGCCGCTCCGCCGTACAATCTCTCGGCCAGCTGGCTCGGCGCGCTATTTGTCGTCTATCTCACCGGCTCGGTGTTGACCCCATGGACAGGCTGGGCGGTCGGCCGTTTCGGGCGGCGGCGCTTCATGGTCCGCGTGATCGCGATATGGATCGTCGGCATCGCACTGACGCTTGCGCCATCTTTGCCACTGATTATTGCAGGGCTTGCACTGTGCGCGGGATGCGGCCTGATCTGCCAGGCTGTTTCGACCGGCTATGTGGCCATCACAGCGAAGGCTGGCCGATCGTCGGCGGTGGGACTCTATGTGACGAGCTTCTACGTCGGGGGCAGCTTCGGTGCTGCGCTCGGCGGCATCGTCTGGACCTACGGGGCCTGGCCGGCCTGCGTCGTACTGGTGGTGGCGATGCTCGTCATCATGGCGGCGATCGTGTTCTTCGGCTGGACACCGCGCGTGCCGCCGGCGCGTACAACGCTGGCGATCGAACCCGCGTGATTACCTTGCCTCCGCCCACGCTGGTTTTTGCGCAGCGAGCAGCGGGCCGTAGATCAGCGCGAACAGGACAAAGCCCGAAATCCACGCAATACCGGCAAGCTCCAGCAGCGCGACGGATCCGGCAAATGCGGCCGCTATCCGCGCCAGTGCGGCGAGCACAATCGCGACATAGATGGTTTGAGTGAGAGGTCCGGCGCGCAGCGGCCGGCCGGTATGGCCGAGAGTCGCGCGGGTCATGACGGCAAGGGTCATCAAGCCGATCGCGCCCGCCGTCCAGGCATGAACACCCGCAGTCGCGGGCACCGAAAGAGTCAATGCCGACAAGCCGATCAACAGGAATCCAAGCGGCACGAAGGCGTAGCCCACGTGCAACACCAGGACGAGCCTGTCGGCAAGCGTGCGGTCGCCGGCCCACCGCATGAGTCGAATTGAGTGCAGCCCCCCGGCCAGCACCATCATGATTCCGGTGGCCGGATGTGCCGGTGCCGCGATCCATGCAACCAATGCCGCCGCACTGACAGCGATGGTCGTCATGTCAAATCGCGAAAACGGAATCGGCAGGCGGCCCGGATTGTTGCGGCTGAGCCAATTGTTGGTGAAGCTCGGCACGATGCGGCCGCCGATAAGCGAGATCAGCAATACAACCGCGGCAATCCCGATGCGGATGCCGTAGTCAGCTGAGCCTGTCAGCAATACCTCGGCATGGAAGACAATGTTCCCGACGGTGAGCACGCCGAGGACGATGAGGACGCGCAGA
>DATEKG010000358.1:0-2599 GCA_035277565.1 Pseudolabrys sp. | reverse complement strand
ATGGACATCATGATGCCCGAAATGGACGGCTACCAGACGATGGGTCAGATCCGCAAAAATGACAGGTTCCGACGGCTTCCGATTATCGCGCTTACGGCGAAAGCGATGAAGGGAGATCGAGAAAAATGCCTTGACGCCGGCGCTTCGGACTATCTCGCCAAGCCGGTCAATACCGAGCAACTGCTGTCTGCACTGCGCAGCTGGCTGCATCGTTAAGGGCGAGGTCATCGTGCTCGACGACAAGGTCAATATACTTCTGGTCGACGATCAGCCCGCAAAGCTGCTCACTTACCAGGCGATCCTGGCGGATGTCGGTGAAAATCTTCTGTGCGCAAGCAACGCTACCGAGGCGCTTGAACTGCTCCTCAAGAACGATGTCGCGGTCGTTCTGATTGACGTCTACATGCCGGATATCGACGGGTTCCAGCTTGCCGCGATGATCCGCAACCATCCTCGTTTCGAGAAAACGGCGCTGATATTCATTTCGGCGATCCTGCTCACTGACGTCGACCGGCTGCACGGTTACGAGATGGGCGCGGTTGACTATGTCCCGGTGCCGGTCATACCCGAGGTATTGCGCGCGAAGGTCAAAGTCTTCGTCGAGTTGTTTCGCAAGACGCGTCAGCTTGAACAGCTGAACCGCGAACTCGAGGCGCGCGTTGCGGAGCGAACGGCCGAACTCGCCGCTTCCAGCCGGCAGCTGCGACAAAGCGAGCGGTTGCGCAGCCTGGCACTTGCGGCCGGACAAATGGGAAGCTGGGAATGGAATATTGCCCGCGGCACGACGGTCTGGGACCAGGGGCAATGTGGAATTTTCGGCGTCGATCCGCATACCTTCGAGCCGACCGTCGACAGCATCAAACCGCTTATCAATCCGGAAGATTTCGATCTGCTTTTCCGCGCGTTCCGGAAAGTTTCGAAGAAAGCCAACACTTTCCAGACGGAATTCCGCGTGCGCCGGTCGAACGGGGAGGTTCGTTGGTGCACCGGCACTGCAGCCGCAAGCTTCGATGACCAGGATCGCCTTGTGTCTCTGAGTGGTGTCACTGCGGACATCACCGAGCGAAAGCGCGCCGAGGAAAGACAAATCCTTTTGGCGGAAGAAGTCGATCACCGTGCGAGAAATGTGGTCGCGGTCGTGCAATCGATCATGCGGCTGACGCGCGCCGAATCGATCGACGACTACATCGGTGCTCTGGATGGCCGCATCGGCGCCCTGTCCAACGCGCACAGGCTTCTGGCCGGATCGCGTTGGGAGGGAGCCTATCTCAACAGGCTCGTTGATGAAGAATTTGCGCCGTATCGAGCCGGAGGAAATGAGCGTGCCTCTGCACACGGTCCCGACGTTCTGCTGCCGCCGGCAACAGCCCAGACCATCGCACTTGCACTTCATGAGCTGGCAACCAACGCCGCGAAATATGGCGCACTGTCATCCAGCGCCGGACGCGTGGACCTTTTCTGGAAAATCGAGAACGGGAAGCTCGAACTCGTCTGGGTAGAGACCGGCGGACCGAAGATCACGCCTCCCAGCCGGCGCGGATATGGCAGCCGCGCAATCGTCGCGGGAATTGAGCGTCAGCTCGGGGGGACTGTGCTTTTCGACTGGCGGTCCGATGGATTGCGCTGCAGCTTGTCCGTTCCCCATGAGTCCGGCAAAGGCGGATTCAAACGAGAGGCGACTAACCTCCGCAATGGCGATAATGGTTCAGCCGATCAGACCGTTTCGAGTCCTGATGATAAACGCGTATTGCTCGTGGAGGACGAGCCATTGGTGTCGATGATGCTTGCCGACATGCTGTCCGCCTTTGGGCACAAGGTCGACGGCCCCTATAGTCGCTTCAGCGACGCAATTCTTGCGGCTAAGAGCAACAATCTGCAGGCCGGAATCCTCGATGTGAATTTGGGTGGCGAAAAAACCTATGCCGTTGCCGATATTCTCGCGAACCGCCAAATCCCCTTCGCATTCGTTACGGGGTACGGCCCTGACAGCATCGTCTCCGAATTTTCCGGCGCGCCCGTGCTGCAGAAGCCTATCGAAGCGGCAAAACTGCACGCCTTGTTGCAGCAAATTGTCAGATAGTACCGGCAGCTCACGCCGGCATCCGCAATGCCCTCGTCAAAATCTTTGCGTCAAAAAATGCGTAGATGCGCCGCCAAGGCCGGAACCTACAACGCATAGACGCGTTGTCAGCCGCTCGCCACAATCAACAAGAAACGCCCATGACCGCACGACAATATCTGCTCAGCGAAAGCGACTACTGCCGCATGCGCGCCGCCGGTTGCGCCGATCCGTTCATCGCCAAGGAATTGCGGCAGTTGGCCGAAAAATTCGAGCGTACGGCTATTACTACGGAGGATTCGGCATCGGATAGAAAAATTGCCACAATGACGGAAGATGCACCGATTCAGGGATTCCCAGGCATACAAAGAACTGGCTACAATAAGGGGCGGTAACTCGGGATCGCGGCGGCGTCAGTCTGGGACGCGGACCCTCACGGTCCCGCGGCCGATAGAAATTGGTGAAGATGGGTATGGAGCGTCATAAAACCGTGGCAGTCGGTGTCGGCGGCGTCGTCGTCGGCGGCGGCGCGCCGGTCGT
>DATEKG010000357.1:0-4200 GCA_035277565.1 Pseudolabrys sp. | reverse complement strand
TCTGGTGCGGTCTCTCTCGGGCTCGCTGACGCAAAGCCGCGATCCGAAAGAGATGCTGAGAAAAGTTGCTTGACGGAGGACAATCATGCTGTCGCGCGATGAAGATATTTTGAAAGCCGCTGAAGAGTGGCGGAAGAACGGACGCGGCGTCGCTCTCGCTACCGTCGTGGAGACATGGGGGTCGGCGCCCCGGCCGGTCGGATCCAATCTGGTGATCGACAGCGAGGGAAATTTTCTCGGCAGCGTGTCGGGCGGCTGCGTCGAAGGCGCCGTCGTCACCGAGGCGATCGATGTTATCGACACCGGCAAGCCCAAGATGCTGGAATTTGGCGTTGCAGACGAGACGGCCTGGCAGGTCGGGCTCTCCTGCGGCGGCACCATCCGGGTCTATGTGGAGAAGGTGAGTTGACGTGAAACTCGATATTTTGCACGCGCTCAATGCTGAACGGGCCGCGCGCCGCGCCGCCGTTCTGGTGACGGACGTGGCGGGCGGCGAACAACGGCTGGTCATGGCGGCCGAGGTTTCGAAAGATCCGTTGAAAGATGTGCTGGCCAAGCGCCTGCGCATGGCCAAGAGCGGCATGGAGGAAACACCGAAGGGACGTTTCTTCCTGACCGTCTATGTTCCGTCGCCCCGTCTCGTGATTACCGGCGCCGTCCACATCAGCCAGACGCTCGCGCCGATCGGACAGTTGCTCGGCTACGACGTCACGATCGTCGATCCACGTACGGCATTTGCGTCGATCGAACGATTCCCGGACGTCAAGGTCATCGCCAAGTGGCCGGATGAGGCGTTGCCGCCGCTCGGCATCGATCATTACACGGCATTCGTCGCGCTGACGCATGACCCCAAGATCGACGATCCGGCGCTGATGCACGCGCTTTCGCGCGGTTGTTTCTATATCGGGGCGCTCGGCTCGAAGAAAACGCATGCGCGGCGCGTGGAGCGCCTGAAGCGCGCCGGTGTTTCCGAGGCGGACATCGCCCGCATCCATGCGCCGATCGGTCTCGACATCGATGCGGTGTCGCCCGCCGAGATCGCGGTCGCTATCATGGGTGAAGTGACGCATGTGCTGAGAAGCAAAGCGGAGGCAGCATGAAGTTTGGCCCCGTCCGCGTAGACGATGCGCTTGGCGCCACCGCGGTACATTCGATTCGGCAGGGCACTTTCGTCCTCAAGAAAGGTACGCTGATTGGTACGGCCGAGATCGCCGCCCTCAAGGCTGCGGGGATCACCGAGATCACCGTAGCGCGCGTCGAAGCCGGCGACGTTTCCGAGGACCGCGCTGCCGCCGATATTGCAGCGGCGATCAAAGGCGAGGGCGTGCGGACCGACCGCGCCTTCACGGGCCGATGCAATCTGTTCGCCGAGAGGCCGGGTGTTCTCGTTGTCGAACGAGGATCGATCGACGCACTCAACCGCATCGATGAATCGATCACGGTCGCTACCCTGCCGGCCTTCAAGCCGGTGGTCGAGGGCGAGATGATCGCAACGGTCAAGATTATTCCGTTTGCCGTCGAGAAGGCCGCGCGGGACGCGGCGCTTGGCGCTGGGGCTAAGCCGGTCATCCATGTCGCTCCGTATAAGGTCCGCAAGATCGGGGTGGTGTCGACGCTGCTGCCCGGCCTTGCGCCAAAGGTCATCGAGAAGACGCTGAAAATCACGCAGGCGCGGATTGCGCCCGCCGGCGCGGCGATTATCGGCGAGCTGCGCGTGCCGCACGAACAGGCGGCACTTTCGACTGCAATTGACAAGCTTCTGCGCCAGGGCGCGGAGCTTGTGATCGTGTTCGGTGCATCAGCCATCGCCGATCGGCGCGACGTCATACCGGCAGCGATCGAAACCGTCGGCGGTCAAATCGAGCATTTCGGCATGCCGGTCGACCCTGGCAATCTGATGCTCATCGGGAAGGCGCGCGGGCAACCGATCATCGGCGCGCCCGGCTGCGCGCGCAGTCCGAAGGAAAACGGTTTCGACTGGATTCTGATGCGGTTGCTTGCCGGAATCCCGGTGACACGCGCGGACATCACCGGCATGGGCGTCGGCGGACTTCTCATGGAAATTGTCACCAGACCCCAACCGCGCGAGGAGAAGGCCGCGGCGGAAGGCCGGAGAGTTTCCGCGATTGTGCTCGCCGCCGGGCGTTCGACGCGCATGGGCGCGGTCAACAAGATGCTGGCCGAGATCGGCGGCAAGCCGCTGGTGCGGATCGCCGCCGAACAGGCTGCCGCCTCGCATGCGCAGCCCGTGATCGTCGTAACAGGTCATGAACGCGAGAAGGTCGAGGCGGCGCTGAAAGGTCTCGCTGTCAGGCTCGTGCACAATCCGGACTATGCGGAAGGTCTCGGCACTTCATTGAAGGCCGGCATCGCAGCGGTGCCGCAGGAAGCGGATGCAGCCGTCATTTGTCTTGGCGATATGCCGCAGGTCGATGCTTCGCTGATCAACCGCCTCATCGCGGCCTTCGATCCCGAACGCGGTGCACTTGTGGTGGTGCCGAGTATCGACGGCCGCCGCGGAAATCCGGTCGTCTGGTCGCGCCGGTTTTTCCACGACCTCATGGCGATACAGGGCGACATCGGCGCGCGCCATCTGATCGGGAATTATTCCGAGGCCGTGGTTGAAGTCCCGGTCGCCGGTGATGCAGCGCTGACTGACGTGGACACTCCCGAGTCGCTTTCAGCAGTCAAGGCCGAAATCGAGCGCGCCTGAGATTCGAATCATTGATCGTTTCTCCGACTCACCCCTAGCTGAGCCGCAGGACAGGGACGGGCGATGACCGAGATCTATGCCCCCATGATGCGCGCTCTTGTCGTTGCGGCGCTGGTGCTCGCCACGACCACGCTGATGCTGGTCGCACTCAATACCGCACGGGCATCGGACAACTCTCCCACACCGGTTTTTTTGACAACCACCTGAATTCACTGCTGAATCTTGCGGGCTTGCGCACTGCACGCTCTCGGCCTAAATAATGACTGACCAGTCAGTCACTATCCAGGTGCCGATATGCACACGCTGCGGCCGCGAATTCCCGTGAAAGCCCGTGCCAGGCGGCGCCGGCGGGCGGCCGATGCCGCGCGTATGACAGCTGCGCCGGCCGGCGCGGCACGCAAGATCCGCAGCGCCGAACGGCGCGACGCAATCCTGTCCGCCGCACTGGATGAGTTTTCGAGCCGCGGCTTCGAAGCCGCGCGCCTTGAAGACGTCGCGCGACGCGCCGGCATCGCGAAGGGGACGATTTATCTCTACTTCCGCGACAAGGAGACGCTCTTTCAGGAGTTGATCCGCACGATGCTGACGCCGCTGGTCGGAACCATCGAGGCGCTCGGTGCGGCGGACATCCCGCTGCCCATGCTGGCGGACCGGATTGTCGATCTGTTCGTGGAGCAGGTTTACGAAACGCGCCGCAAGGATGTCGTACGTCTGATGATCGCGGAGGGTAGGCGCTTTCCCAAGCTCGCCGAATTTTATTACCGTGAGGTGCTCTCCCGCATTATCAGCGCCGTGCGGTCATTGCTGCGACGAGCGGCCGCGCGCGGCGAAGTGCCTGATGGCCTCGCAGACTATCCTCAAATTATCGCGGCGCCCGGCCTTATTGCGATCATCTGGAACGGATTGTTCGAACGTTTCGAACCAATCGATGTCCGCGCAATGATGAAGACACATTTCGAGCTGTTGTTTGCACCAAGGAGGGCGCCATGAAAAAGACGCTCGCCTTTACGACGATGTTGCTGGCCGTGGTCGCGCTTGCGGGTTGCGACAAGAGCGACGACCAGGTATTGCAGGGTTGGGTCGAGGCGGAACTCATTTTCGTTTCGCCCGACGAGCAGGGCCGTGTCGAAACGCTGAAGGTGCGTGAAGGCGACCACGTCAAGCAAGGCGACCTGCTGTTCACGGTCGATGACGACCTGCAGAAGGCCGATGTCGTCGTAAGAAACACCGCGGTTGTCAACGCACAGCAATCCTTCGATCGCGCCAAGGAATTGTTGAAATCGGCGGCCGGGACGCAGAAGACCTATGACGACGCCGAGGCTGCTCTGCGCCAGGCGAAGGCCAACCTGGAATGGTCGCAGACGAGACTGGCGCGACGCGACGCGCACAGCCCGGGCGACGCCACGGTCCAACAGATCTATTTCCGCCCGGGCGAAACCGTTTCGGCCGGGAAGCCGGTGGTGGCCCTGTTGCCGCCGGGCAACCTT
>DATEKG010000356.1:0-16348 GCA_035277565.1 Pseudolabrys sp. | reverse complement strand
GACAAGGCCTTCTCCGGCGGATTGTCCTGGGACGAGCCTCCCTTCAAGGTGACCGCGCCCAACATCACGCCCGACAAGGAAACCGGCATCGGCAAATACACCGATGAGCAGCTGCGGAAGCTGTTGCGCAAGGGCATCAAGCCGAATGGAGTGCCGGTCGCGATGGTCATGCCGAGCGGCTTCTACGAGATCATGACCGACCGTGATCTTGATGCAGTCATTGCCTATTTGCACACTTTGAAGCCGGTGAAAAACAAGGTGCCGGACCCGATCTACAAGATGGCGCAAGGCCATCCGATCCCGCCCGGCGGCGCCAGGGAATTCACCGAGGCCGATCTGAAAAACAAGCTCAGGAAAGGCCAATATCTCGTCACCATCGCGCACTGCATGGAGTGTCATACGCCGTTCGGCGCGCGGGGGCGCGACTTTGCAGCAAGGCTCGGGGCCGGTGGCGCCGAATTCCCGGGCCCGTGGGGTGTCTCGGTTTCGAAAAACATCACCTCGAGCAGGACAAAAGGGATCGGCGCATGGACCGACGATGAGATCAAGCGCGCGATCACGACCGGTGTGGACCGTCAGGGCAGCAAGCTCAAGCCACCGATGGGCTTCCACTATTACGCAACCGTGGCGCCCGGCGACCTTGATGCGATCGTGGCCTATCTGAGAACGGTCCCGGCGCTCGAATAGGCGAGTGTCGGTACAATCGCGGCTCCGGCCACGCGCGTGGCCGGGAGTGCGGTGGTTGGCGGCCCTTGGCCGAAAACCGATCGCTCTCGCCGAGGCCTGGGTCCAGCCGGGCATGACGTTTGGTCATCTTCCGGTGGCCTTCATTTAGGGCGCGGGGAGGCCTATATCTGCGCTGCTTCCCCCGGGATCATGATTCATGCATTGCAAAAGCCTGTCCCTCGTCCTGCTCTTGGCCACGATCCTTCCCGCGTCGATCGCAGCACAGGAAAGGCGGGTGCCAGCGCCGTCCGAAGTGCGGTTGTCATACGCCCCCATTGTCCAGCATGTCGCCCCCGCTGTGGTGAATGTGTATGCAGCCAAGGTGGTTCAGAACCGCAATCCGTTCCTTGATGATCCGATTTTCCGCCGCTTCTTCGGAGTGCCCGGCGGCGCCGGCAATCAGGTGCAACGATCGCTGGGGTCCGGTGTGATTGTCGACGCAAGCGGACTTATTGTTACGAACAACCACGTCATCGAAGGGGCCGACGAAGTAAAGGTGTCGCTCGCGGACAAGCGCGAATTCGAGGCATCACTCGTCCTCAAAGACCCGCGTACCGACCTGGCTATCCTGCGGATAAAGGACGGACACGAACGCTTTCCGGTTCTTGAACTTGCCGACTCGGACGCTCTGCAGGTCGGCGACGTCGTCCTTGCGATCGGGAATCCGTTCGGCGTGGGGCAGACTGTCACCCACGGTATCGTGTCGGCGCTGGCCCGCACGCAGGTCGGCGTAAGCGACTACCAGTTTTTCATTCAGACCGACGCGGCGATCAACCCCGGCAACTCGGGTGGCGCTTTGGTGGACATGACCGGCAAACTGGTCGGAATCAATACGGCCATCTTTTCCCGCTCCGGCGGCTCGCAGGGGGTCGGCTTTGCAATTCCGGCGAATATGGTCCGGGTGGTTGTTGCGTCCGCAAAGACCGGAGGAAAAGCCGTCGTCCGGCCGTGGCTCGGCGCCAAATTGCAGACGGTCACGCCCGAAATCGCCGACAGCATGGGGCTCCCGCGGCCGACAGGCGCACTTGTCGCGAATGTATTGCGCGACAGTCCGGCGTCCCGAGCCGGGTTGAAACCTGGCGATCTCATTGTGTCGATTGACGGCGTTCCCATTGATGACCCGAACGCATTCGACTACAGGTTCGCGACCAAGCCGCTTGGCGGCAATGCGCGGCTGGGAATTCTGAGGAACGGCCATGAGCAACCCGCCACGATCGCTTTGCAGTCGGCTCCGGATACGCCGCGGGATGAGATCGTCATCCGTTCGCGATCGCCGTTCTCCGGCGTCAAAGTGGCCAATCTTTCGCCGGCGCTCGCCGATGAACTTCAGGTGCACAATGTCGACGGGGGCGTTGTCGTTCTTGATGTCGACGCGGGCTCTTATGCGAGCAATCTCGGCTTTCAGCGCGGCGACGTCATTGAAGAGGTCAATGGCGAACGCATTGCCAAGACGCGAGATCTTGAGCGGCTGACCAGCACGCCTAACCGCACCTGGCGAATCGTTATTCTGCGCAACGGTCAGAAGATTTCCGCGGTCTTCAGCGGATGATGCCGGAGAGCGCCGATGGCGTCGCGCCCAAAATCCTCCGGCCCCAACCTTTTTGCAGCCGCCGGCCTTGAAAAGGACGCACCACGTCCGCTCGCCGACAAGCTCAGACCGCAGCAACTGCGGGATGTCGTGGGGCAGAGCCATTTGCTCGGGCCCGATGGTGCGCTCACACGTATGCTCGGGACGCGTTCTCTCGGCTCGCTCGTTTTCTGGGGGCCTCCGGGGACCGGAAAGACAACCGTCGCACGCCTGCTCGCGCAGGCAACGGACCTGCATTTCGAACAGATTTCGGCCATTTTCACGGGCGTCGCGGACCTCAAGAAGGTGTTCGAGGAAGCCCGTCGCCGGCGCGAAATGGGCAAGGGCACGCTCCTGTTCGTGGACGAGATCCATCGTTTCAATCGCGCGCAACAGGACAGTTTTCTTCCGGTCATGGAGGACGGTACGATCGTTCTGATCGGAGCGACCACGGAAAATCCATCGTTTGAACTCAACGCGCCCCTGCTTTCGCGGGCGCGCGTTCTCGTGTTCCGGTCTCTCGACGAAGAAGCGATCGAAAACCTGCTCAAGCGCGCGGAGGGAATTGAGGGCAAAATCCTTCCACTCGATATCGAGGCGCGGGCATCCTTGATCCGCATGGCCGACGGAGATGGCCGCGCGGCGCTGACACTCGCTGAAGAAGTGTGGCGGGCCGCCCGCAGGGATGAAATTTTCGATAGCGCGAAGCTGCAGGAGATCGTGCAGCGGCGGGCGCCGATCTACGACAAATCGCAGGACGGCCATTACAACCTTATCTCGGCGCTCCACAAATCAGTGCGCGGATCAGACCCCGATGCAGCCCTCTATTATCTCTGCCGCATGTTGGATGCAGGCGAGCCGCCGCTTTATATTGCCCGGCGCGTGGTGCGGATGGCGATCGAGGATATCGGTCTGGCTGATCCGCAGGCTCTGGTTGTCGCTAACGCAGCCAAAGACGCCTATGATTTTCTCGGATCGCCGGAGGGCGAACTGGCGATCGCGCAGGCAGTCATATACTGCGCTACCGCGCCGAAATCGAATGCCGGCTATGCCGCGTTTGGAGCGGCCATGCGGACTGCAAAAGAGGCGGGTTCACTCTTGCCTCCGAAGCACATTCTCAACGCGCCGACAAAGCTGATGCAGGACGAAGGTTACGGGCGCGGCTATGCTTACGATCACGACGCCGAGGAAGCGTTTTCCGGACAGAACTATTTTCCCGATGCGCTCGAGCGGCAGAAATTCTATGACCCGCCGGAGCGGGGTTTCGAGCGTGAAATCAGGAAGCGGCTGGACTATTGGGCGAAGCTGAGGAAAGAGCGGGGCGGAGCATGAGCCGCGGAAAATCGGGACCGCGCCAACCCGGCGGCGGGCGGCAGCAGGCGGGCCCCCGGCACCGTGACCGCGGCAAGCGTCATCAAGGCTATGCCGGACCGACGGCCCGCTTTCGCAGTGATGCGGCCGCGGCCGAGAGCCATCGGCGTATGCCCGTTGATCGCGCACGATCCCTGGAGGGCGGTAGCGGGGTTCAGACCGTCTCCGTGACGCCCGACGAATCGGGGATGCGTGTTGACCGCTTCTTCGAGGCCCGATTTCCCGGACTCTCTTTCAGCCACATCCAGCGCATCATTCGTAAAGGCGAGGTGCGCGTCGACGGCAAGCGGACACAGCCGAAAGCGCGGCTTGAGACCGGGCAGGCGATCAGAATTCCGCCGCTCAAGGTCGATGCGCCGCCACCGCGTGCCGACGCGCCGCAGGCCCAAAAAGACCGGGCCTATTTGCAATCGATCACGCTTTACGAAGATGACGATGTGCTTGTTCTCAACAAGCCGATGGGACTTGCCGTGCAAGGCGGTTCGGGCACGACGCGCCACGTGGATGGCATGCTTGCCGCTCTCCGCGGGGCCAACGGGCAACGCCCGCGACTTGTTCACCGCCTCGACAAGGATACTGCGGGCTGTCTCCTGGTCGCGAAGACACGCTTTGCCGCCGCCGCGCTGGCAAAGACATTTCGCTCGCGTTCGGCACGCAAGATTTATTGGGCGCTGGTTGCCGGCATGCCCAGACCGCATCAGGGGCGCATATCGACATTCCTTGCCAAGGAGGAACGTGAAGAGGACTCCTTCATGCGGATCGCCGCGCACGGGGAGAAGGGCGCCAGTCACGCCGTCACCTATTACGCCGTCGTGGAGACGGCCGCGCAGCGCGTTGCGTGGCTGTCGCTCAAGCCGGTGACAGGCCGTACGCACCAGCTTCGCGCACATATGGCGCATATCGGCCATCCGATCGTCGGCGACCCGAAATATTTCAACACCGAGAACTGGGAGTTGCCCGGCGGCATGCAGAACAAGCTGCACCTGCTGGCGCGCCGTATCGCGGTACCCCACCCGCGGGGTGGAACAATCGATATTTCGGCCCCCTTGCCGCCGCATATGGAACAGTCATGGAATTTGCTCGGGTTTGACGCCAAACGTTACGATCCCATCAACGAGGCACCGGAGGAGTAGCGGGCCGCCGCCAGGCCCCCTATCTGAGTGCGATGCTGCGTAGGGTCCTGCCTGTCGTTTTCTTCCTTGGCCTGACGATCGGTCCAGGCACGGCTGCATTTGCCCAGAAAACTGGTGGCTACGATATCCTCGGGGATAACTACAGCATCATGGTTCCAGAGAAAGGGGCGCGCAGGGAGCAGCCGGAGCCTTGGCTCGCGCCCAAATACAAGTCGCCGCGCGGCACCGTGAAACACGTCGTCATCCCTCACTCCAGGACCATCCCGCAACCGCAGGCCGCCACGCCGCCGCCCATTGTTGTGCCGCAGACCGGCCGCGTATTGCCAAATCTTCCGACAGTGTCCGGGGCAGGGCCTGGCGGGACCGAAACCTTCCAGGACCGCGCCGCACGCTGTACGCACCAGGCGGGCGTCTATGGGTCGGCCGCAGGAAACCGCAACAGCTATATCGGAACCTGCATCAATCAGTAATGAGTGCGGGTCCCGCCTGCTTTCCTTATTCCGGTTTCTTAAAGTTAAAGTTCTGCTTTAAATTCTTCTCATATCTCATCCATGACTTGAGCATAGGCAATGAGCGCAAATAGCGCCGTTCCGCCGATTATGTTGCCGATCAAGACCGGCACGACGAAATCGGCCAACATATTCAGCCAGGACCAATCGCCCGCGAGCACAAGCAGATAGGCCTCCATGCTGCCAGCGACGATATGCGTAAATCCACCGACGGCGATCAGCCAGGTGAGCAATGTGATGATGTGCAATTGGGCGTTTTCGGCGCCGGGCATCAGCCATACCATTGCTGCCATCAGAAAGCCGGAAGCAACGGCGCGAAACGTCATTTCCCACCAGCTGTAGCCGAGCAGATCGCGACTGATCGCCACCATTCCTTGATAGATATCGCTCGATAGGACGGGTGCGAACGTGCAAAACAGCGCCGCGAACAGCGTGCCGGCGAGGTTGGCCACGAGCACAATCGCCCACAGGCGCGACATGCGTCCGACATTGGTCCAGGTAAATTCCGCGGCGACCGGAAGAACGGCCGTGATCGTACTTTCGGTGAACAGCTGCTGCCGCGAGAGTACGGCCATGATAAAGCCGACGCTGTATCCGAAAGCGATGATCAGCGGCTGCCAGCTCTCGTCCGGCAGGTGTGTTTTTAATTCCGATTGGGCGAGCAGGGAAAAGCTGATCGATAATCCCGCTGCCACACCTGACCACCACAGTGAGGTCAGCGGGCGCTCCATCTCTTCATCGCCCAGACGGCGCACGACTTCGTAGATTACCGGAGTGCGTGGAGCGGCAAGCTCCTGGACGTCCTTGACCTCTTCTTCGGTAATGCCGCTACCCGCCCTCCGCTTTGACGGCTTGGCCTTGCGGCCGTTCCGGTTTGCCAAAGAGGCGCGCACGTTCATGACCGGCATCAACGCGGGGTCAATGACGAAAGTTCCGGGAGACCGTTCCTGACATCTTGACATGCAACCAAATGGTTGCATATTATGCCTCATGGATGCGGTCTTCAAAGCGCTGGCCGACGCAAGCAGAAGGGAATTGCTTGATCGTCTGCGAGCCGAGAACGGTCAAACGCTGGGTGAGCTTTGCCAACGCCTGGACATGACGCGCCAGGCGGTCAGCAAGCATCTGGCCCTTCTTGAGGAAGCCAACCTGGTCGCGACCGTCAAACGGGGCCGCGAGAAGCTGCACTACCTTAACCCGGTGCCGATCTACGAGATCGGGGAGCGCTGGATAGGGAAATTCGAACGGTCGCGCCTGCAGTCGCTAAGCGACATGAAAAAGGCATTGGAAGCAAAGTAAGGAGAGAGCACATGAGTAAGCCCGCTTTCGTTTACGTGAGTTATATCGCCTCGACCCCCGAAAAGATCTTCGAGGCGTTGACCGACAACGAAGCCACCGGGAAATTCTGGTTCGGTAATGCCGTGACGTCCGAATGGAAGGTCGGCTCGCCGGTCACGTTCCACCGCGAGGGTAAACTGATCCTCAAGGGCGAGGTGCTGGAATATGATCCGCCGCGACGTCTGTCCTACACTTTCAAGCCCATGCATGATGAACTCTATAGTGGCGAGCAGCCATCGCGCGTGGTCTTTGATCTCGAGAAGCAAAAAGACCAGGTCAAGCTCACGGTGACACACGACGACTTTGCGCCTGATAGCAAGGTCTTCGGCAGCATCAGCAACGGCTGGCCGCTCGTATTGTCCAGCCTCAAAAGCTATCTGGAAACAAACCGTGTGCTCTATGCCCCCTGGTATGAAAAGAAGGAGGCCGCCGCGGCTTCGGGCTGATCAGGTGCCTGCGTTATCGAGCGCCGCGATATCCTTGCTTGAAAGCTTGATGTCCGGCGCTTTGATGATTTCCTCGAGCTGTTTGCGGCTGGTGGCGCTGACGATGGGTGCCGTAATGAACGGCTTCGCCAGTAACCACGCCAATGCGATTTGCGCCGGAGCGGCCCGGTGACGGGCCGCGACGCCATCAAGAACGCCGAGGATGTGCAATCCGCGCGCATCGAGATAGCGCCTGAGCCGGTGACCTCGGCCCGGGTGTTTCGCGCCTTCGTCGGCAGACCGGTACTTACCGGTGAGAAAACCGGCGGCGAGAGAATAGTAATTGATCACGCCGAGTTTTTCGCGTTCACAGATCGGCAGAAATTCGGTTTCAAACTCCTTCCGATCGGACAGATTGTAGAGCGGCTGCAGACTCTCGTAGCGCGGGAATTTGTGCGCCTTGCTGGCGGCGAGGGATGCTTTGAGCCTCGCGGCGCTCATATTTGACGCGCCGATTGCGCGCACTTTCCCGGCGGCAATCAGCTGAGCATAGGCCTGCATCGTCTCTTCGGGAGGCGTCACCTCGTCGTCGAAATGGGTCTGATACAGATCGATATAGTCGGTCTGCAGGCGGCGCAGCGAGGCCTCGCATTCGCGCAGGATGTAGTCTTTCCTCAGGCTGCGGCCTTCGCCCATGTCTTCTCCGACCTTGGTCGCGATGAGCACGCTCCCGCGCTTGCCGCTGCGCTTGAGCCAGTTCCCGATGATGGTTTCGGATTCTCCGCCGGGGCTTCCCGGGACCCAGCGCGCATAACTGTCGGCGGTATCGATGGCATTGAAGCCGGCATCCGCGAAAGCATCGAGAATGCCGAATGACGTTTGTTCATCGATCGTCCAGCCAAAAACATTGCCACCAAGCATGATCGGGGCAAGGTAGAGATCGGATTGTCCGAGCCGGCGCTTTTCCATGGTGGCTGGATCATTGTCCGGTCAATTCAATGGACCAAACGAGGTCGTGACCGGCTCAGGCCCGGCAATGGCCGGCCAGAAGGTTAGAGCTAACGCAGTGACGCGTTGAATTTGTCGAGCACCGCCTGGCCGGGGCAAAGGTCCTTTTCGCCCAACGCATTCAACGGTGCATCAACTGTGCGCAGGTGCGCATGCAGGTCTTCCGGTTCCTCTTCGACATAGAGAAGCCCGGTGACGATCTGTCCTTTCGCGGCATGGTGTTGCAGGAATCCGAGAGCCGCGGTGCGGTCGTGCACATCGTAGTCCGCCGCAAGCTTGCGCAATGCGAGCCGCGAGCCGTCATGCTGTTCGACAACCTCGACTGTTCCGGGCTCCTGCTTCACCTCGATCGGCATGCGGCTGGAGATGAAGTCCAGCCGGTTGACCGCCTCGTTGTGCTCGCGCACGAAATCAAAGCTTTTGGTCGAACCCAAATGATTGTTGAAGGCGACGCAGGGGCTGATCACATCGATAAAAGCCGCGCCCTTGTGCGCGATCGCAGCCTTGATGATCGGCACCAGCTGCTGCTTGTCGCCGGAGAACGAGCGGGCGACGAAGCTCGCGCCGAGCTGCAGCGCCATCGCGACAAGATCGATTGAATTGTCAGTGTTGATGAAGCCACGCTTTGATTTGGAGCCGCGGTCGGCCGTGGCCGAGAATTGGCCTTTGGTCAGCCCGTAAACGCCATTGTTTTCAACGATATAGACCATATTCACGCCGCGCCGCAGGCAATGCGCGAATTGGCCGAGCCCGATCGAGGCGCTGTCGCCGTCGCCCGACACGCCGAGATAGATGAGATCGCGATTGGCCAGATTGGCGCCGGTCAATACCGAAGGCATGCGGCCATGCACGGAATTGAAGCCATGCGAGTTGCCGAGGAAATAGGTCGGCGTCTTGGACGAACAGCCGATGCCGGAAATCTTGGCGACGCGGTGCGGCTCGATCGACAGTTCGAAACAGGACTGGATGATCGCTCCCGTAATTGAATCGTGGCCGCAGCCGGCGCAGAGCGTTGACACCGTGCCTTCATAGTCGCGGTGAGTGTAGCCGAGCGCGTTTTTCGGAAGGTCAGGGTGGTGAAATTTTGGCTTGGCGAGATAAGTCATGAGGTCACTCTCATCGGCTTCACCTTCAGCTTGTCGAGATGATCGCCGATTGCCTTGGCGATGAAACGGGCCGTGATCGGCGTGCCGTCGTAGTGGAGGATCGGCACCAGCCGCACGGGGTCGATTCCGCATTCGTTGACGATCAGTGAGCGCAACTGCGCGTCGCGGTTCTGTTCGACCACGAATACAAAGTCGTGGTCAGCAACGAAGCTGTTGACGCTGGAGTGGAACGGAAACGCGCGGACGCGCATGCGATCGAGCGCGTGTCCCCTGCCTTCGATCATGTGGATGGCTTCGTCCATCGCCGGCGACGTCGATCCGTAGTAGATCACGCCGTATTTCGTCGGCTTGCCGGCGGCAGCAATCAAGGGCCGCGGCACCAGATCCTTGGCGGTGTCGAATTTGCGGATCAGGCGCTGCATATTGTCGACATAGGGAGCGCCTTCCTCGGTGTAGCGGGCATAGCGATCGCGCGATGTGCCGCGCGTGAAGAACGACCCTTTGGTCGGGTGCGTGCCCGGATAAGTCCGGTAGGGAATGCCGTCGCCGTCAACGTCGAGGTAGCGGCCGAACTCCTTGCCGGCCTCGAGCTCGGCGGCCGTCATGACCTTGCCGCGGTCGTATTTGCGGCTGTCGTCCCAGGCGAGAGGCTTCGACAGATGGTGGTTCATGCCGATATCGAGGTCGAGCATGACAAAAATGGGTGTTTGCAGCCGGTCGGCGAGATCAAAGGCCTGCGCGCCGAATTCAAAACTTTCGGCCGGATTTTCGGGGAACAGCAGCACATGCTTGGTGTCGCCGTGTGAGGCATAGGCGCACGAAATCACGTCGCATTGCTGGGTTCTTGTCGGCATGCCGGTGGAAGGGCCGGCGCGCTGGACGTCGAAAAGAACCGCTGGAATTTCAGCGAAATAGGCAAGTCCGATGAACTCCTGCATCAATGAAATGCCGGGGCCCGACGTCGCCGTGAAGGCGCGCGCACCATTCCAGCCGGCGCCGATCACGATGCCGATTGAGGAAAGCTCATCCTCGGCCTGGATGATCGCGTATTTGGCCTGCTTTGTTTCAGGATCGATGCGGAATTTCGCGCAGTGCCGCGTGAAGGCGTCCGCCAGCGACGAAGATGGCGTGATCGGATACCAGGCGCAGACGGTGGCACCGCCATAGACCGCACCGAGTGCGGCGGCCGAATTGCCTTCGATGAAGATGCGGTCGCCGACGGCATTCGCACGCTTGAGCTTGATTCCGAGCGGGTGCTGCAGATTCAAAACGGCGTAGTCGCGGCCAATATGCAGAGCCTTGACATTGGGCTCGATGAGCTTGTCCTTGCCTTTATATTGCTCGCCAATGAGTTGCTCGACGACTTTCACATCCATGTCGAGCAGGGCGGTGAGCACCCCGATATAGATGATGTTCTTGAAGAGCTGCCGTTGCCGCGGATCGGTATATTCGCGGTTGCAGATCGCGGTCAGTGGAACCCCGATCACGGTGATGTCTTCGCGGAATTTCGATGCCGGCAACGGCTTGGTTGAATCATAGAACAGGTATCCGCCAGGCTCGATCCCGGCGATGTCCCTGTCGAAGGTCTGCGGGTTCATGGCGACCATCAGATCGGTGCCGCCGCGCGCGCCGAGATGGCCGGCTTCCGAGACGCGCACCTCGTACCACGTGGGCAGACCCTGGATGTTTGAGGGAAAGATATTGCGCGGCGCGACCGGGATGCCCATGCGCATCACCGCCCGCGCGAACATCTCGTTCGCGCTCGCCGAGCCGGAGCCGTTCACATTGGCGAACCGAATGACGAAGTCGTTTACGCGGCTGATCGGCGTGGCGGTCGGCATGAATTCCCTGCGTGAGTCATATCGAGCAAGAATTTCTGCATGTCCCATGCGCCGGTAGGGCAGCGCTCGGCGCAGAGACCGCAATGCAGGCAAACGTCTTCATCCTTGACCATGACCCGGCCGGTCTTCAGACCGTCCTGGACATAAAGGTCCTGGGTGAGATTGTGCGACGGGGCGTTGAGCCGCTTGCGCAGATCGGCCTCCTCGCCATTTGCCGTGAAAGTGATGCAGTCCATAGGACAGATGTCGACGCAGGCATCGCATTCGATGCAAAGCTGCGCCGAAAATACCGTCTGGACGTCGCAGTTGAGGCAGCGATGGGCCTCCTTGACCGCGAGATTCAGGTCGAAGCCGAGTTCGACTTCGGCCTTGATATCCTTGAGCGCCACGACCTTGTCGCGGTGCGGAACCTTGTATCTCTTGTCGAGAGCGATCTCGTTGTCATAGCTCCATTCGTGGATGCCCATCTTCTGGCTCATCACCTCGACGGCCGGGGCGGGGCGATCGGCGATATCCTCGCCATTGAGAATCTTGTCGATCGAGACGGCGGCTTCGTGCCCGTGCGCGACGGCCCAGATGATATTCTTCGGGCCGAAGGCAGCATCGCCTCCGAAGAAAACCTTCCGATGTGTCGATGCCATTGTCTTCGGGTCTACCTTGGGCATGTCCCACTGGTCGAATTCAATGCCGATGTCGCGCTCGATCCAGGGAAAGGCGTTTTCCTGACCGACTGCGACCAGCACGTCGTCGCATGGGAAATGCTGATCTGGCTCGCCGGCCGGCACGAGCTTGCGGCGTCCCTTGGCGTCGTATTCGGCCTTCACTTTTTCAAAAGTAATGCCGGTCAGCTTGCCGTTGTCGTGCGTGAATGCTTTCGGCACGAGGTAGTTGTGGATAGGGATGCCTTCATGCATCGCGTCTTCCTTTTCCCAGGGAGACGCCTTCATCTCTTCAAATCCCGAACGCACGACGACGTCGACCTGCTCGCCGCCGAGCCTGCGCGCGGAACGGCAGCAGTCCATCGCCGTATTGCCGCCGCCAAGCACAACGACGCGCCGGCCGATCTTGTTGATATGGCCGAAGGATACCGACGAGAGCCAGTCTATGCCGATGTGGATGTTTTTGGCCGCTTCCTTGCGGCCAGGAATATCGAGATCGCGACCGCGCGGGGCGCCGGAGCCGACGAAGATCGCGTCCCAACCTTCGGCAATGAGGGCCTTGAGACTGTCGATGCGTTTGCCGGACCGGAATTGGACACCCAGGTCAAGGATATATCCGCACTCTTCGTCGATGATGCTGTCAGGAAGGCGAAACTTCGGAATCTGGGTACGGATCATGCCGCCGGCTTTCGGATCCTGATCGAAAACCACGCACTCGTAACCAAGCGGCGCGAGATCACGGGCGACGGTGAGAGATGCGGGGCCGCCGCCGACGAGGGCAATGCGCTTGCCGTTTTTCTTCGCGGCAGGCTTGGGCAGGCGCTGCCGGATGTCGTCCTTGAAGTCGGCCGCCACTCTCTTGAGGCGGCAGATCGCGACCGGCTCGTTTTCCACGCGCGTGCGGCGGCACGCAGGTTCACACGGACGGTCGCATGTCCGGCCCAGGATTCCGGGGAACACGTTCGAACGCCAATTGATCATATAGGCGTCCGAATACCGGCCGTGCGCAATCAGGCGGATATATTCGGGTACGGGCGTATGTGACGGGCAGGCCCACTGGCAGTCCACGACCTTGTGGAAGTAATCAGGGGCGGAAATGTCGGTATTCTTCATTGACTCCTCGAAACGCGCCCCGTTACTCCGCAAGACATAAACGGCGTCGCGTCACAGCCCCGGCGGCTCCGCTCAGCTGGTCCGGGCCCTCATCGGCCTCGATTCCGTGCCGGATAATATGGGCTAGGCTGCGGCAAATCTACTTATCCTTCCGTCAGGGTCGCTCGCTATCAACCACAAGTCACTGGGTTTTTCGCTCTCTGAAAGCGGCGTCAACAAGGCGGCGAGCATGCCGATTGCGTCGTCAGATCGGGCCGCAGCGTCGCACCAGCAGCCCGGGTCGGGGCGGAACGCGAGAATATTGCGGCGCACCATAACCCGGATGTGATGACGCGGCATTAACCGCGGCCGGAAATTCCGGCCGTGAGACCAACGTTTACCGCGAAGCTGCCGGTTCCCGACCCGGCTAATACTCGCAATAGCGTCGTCGCACCCAATGGCCATGGACCTTGATGCGGCGGACATAGCAGTCCTCGTACGGATACTCATACGGGTAGTCGTAGTACCCGTAGTCATACGCAAAGGCACCAAACGGGAAAAACGCGAAGTGGCGGTGATGGAAGTGGTCATGGTCGTGATCATGGCCGCGATGATTGAAATTTCCCGCGGAATTCCAGTGCCAGTTCGGGGCGGCCGTGCCTGACATGTTCGGGTGGTTCCCCGACCAGCGCATACCGCTACTCGGAGCGTTGAATGTACCGTTCATCCGGCCGCCGCTCATGGATGGACCCGAGACAGCTCCGGAAGAGTGCGAAGCGCCACCCATCGAGCCACCGCCACCGCCGCCGTGACCGCCACCACCACCACCGCCGCCACCTCCGCCGCGCGCGACAGCCGGACCGGCAATAACGATCGCTCCCGCAAGAGCGGCTGAAAGCAAGATCGTCTTGTTCATTGCCATTTTATCCTCCCACTGAGACGCAACTCGGAACACTTGCTACAAGGGGTGAATTGCACCGCCCCGGTGCTCCTCAAGGAACTAACGCTTCAGACCCCATCGTCCTTCGCTCATGCGCGAAATTTTTGAAGAAATTTTTGTCGACGAACCGCTTGATCCCGTCGAAGCGGCGCGGCGGAACACGCGGCAAAGCCTCCGCAAGCGCTTTTACGAGCGAGCAGCCGCGGACGAACGCGGCGAAATTCTGCTTGATCACAAACCGGTGAAAACGCCAGGGCGCCGCGCCCTCAGGGCGCCGACAAGAGCGCTTGCCGAAGCAATTGCGGCTGAGTGGAATTCTCAATTGGATTTCATCGACCCGGCGAACATGCCGATCACGCGGCTTGCCAATGCGATCATCGATGCCGTCGGCGACGTAGCACACGCCGTGACTGAGGAAGTCGAAAAATACCTGCGCTCCGATTTGTTGTTTTATCGCGCGGAAGGGCCAGGCGCGTTGGTCGAGAAGCAATCGCTGGCCTGGGATCCCGTGCTTGCGTGGGCGCGTGAAAGTTTCGGCGCGCGCTTTATGCTCGCACAGGGCGTTATGCATGTTGTTCAACCGCCTGAATCGCTCGGCACAATTCGCACCGCAATTCCGGCCGATCCATGGAAACTTGGCGCCGTTGCATCAATCACGACGTTGACGGGCTCGGCTTTGCTCGCGCTCGCTCTTGCTCAGGGCGCGCTCGACGCCGATGTCGCCTGGGCGGCGGCGCATGTCGACGAGGATTGGCAAATGTCGCAATGGGGCGCCGATGAAGCGGCGATGGCGCGCCGGAGCTACCGGCGCGCGGAATTCGACGCGGCAACGACTGTGCTGCGTCTTGCCTAACGAAGCGGCCTAATGTCCGGTCGGATCACCCTTGCGGCTTGCTTCGTAAAGAAACCAGACGCGTCTTTCAGCTTCGTCGATGAATGTCTCGAGAAAACTCGCCGTTGCAACATCGTTGTGTTCGTCGCAGAGGTCATGGGCTTCTCGCATCGCGGCGACGACCCGTTGATTGTCATCGCGTAGCTCCGCCAGCATGTCCTGCGGATCGACATAGACCTCATCATTGTCGGCGAGACGCTGGTGGCGCGTGATGTCGCTGATTGAGCGGAGGGTGGAGGCGCCGAGCTTGCGGACACGCTCGGCGAGAATGTCAGTGCTGGCGAAAATCTGTTCGGCCTGTTCGTCGAACAGGAGATGATAGTCGCGAAAGTGCGGGCCGCTCACGTGCCAATGAAAATTCCTGGTCTTCAGATAAAGGGCAAAATTATCGGCAAGCAGTGCGTTCAGCGCCCCCGCAATGTCCTTTTGTGCGTTGACGCCGATGTCGGTGGGGGTTTCAAGCCTCGCAGCAGGTTTGGCGTGGTTCATGGCAAGTATCCTCGGTTGTTCGACACCCCCCGAAGGATCCTATCCGCCTGACAGTATGAACCTGCAGTGTCAGATTTGTGAAGGCGGGCTCGCGCGGGTATTGCTTTTTTTCGCTTCGATCTCCGCAGCGCGGGCGTTGGCCGCGCGGGCGTCCCCTTCGCGGCCGAGCTCGTTGAGCAAGGAAGCGCGCGCCTGGTGCATTTTAGCGATGTCATCCTTGATTTCGATTGCCTTGTCGACGCTGGCAAGGGCTTCCTCGAGTCGAAGCAGCTTCTTCAGCGCCAGTGCGCGCCCCAGATAGGCTTCGGCCATCTGCGGCTCGAGCGCGACGGCCTTTTCGTAGCCGGCAAGCGCTTCGGCTTCCCGATTGGCATCGAGCAGGGCATGCGCGCGGTTGCAATGAGTAACGCAGAAGTCCGGATCGAGTTCGATTGCCTTGTCGTAGCTGCGGATCGCTTCATCAATTCTGCCCATCGCGTGCAGTGTCGCGCCGCGATTGAGCCAGTCGCCCGAAGAATTGCTGAGCGCGATAGCGCGGTCGAAACTTGAAAGAGCCTCGCTATGGCGGCCAAGCTCGCTCAGCATATTGGCGCGATTTCCGTAGGCGTCCGCAAAATTGATGTCGCATTCGATCGCGTTGTCGAAGCTTTGCAGCGCTTCCTTGATCTGACCCATCCGGTGCAAGGCCTGGCCGATGAGGTTGTGGGCCCGCGCCTGACCGGGCCGGTACGTGAGTGAGCGCCGGGCAAGGTCCATGCCTTGCTGATACTGGCCCTCGTGGCAGGCGACGAGGGCTACGTAGTAGAGCGCGTCGGGATTGCGCGGGTCGATCTGGAGCACCTGCGTGTAGCGGTCCATTGCAAGCGAAATCTGGCCCGCCCGGTGGTGCACCAGGCCCTGCTGGATCAGTTCGGCAACGGTTTGCGGCTGGCTCATGTCCGGGTTGTAAGCGGGGATTGCCGCCTCTGCCAAGTCACTTGGCCAGGTCACTTGGCCAAATCTTCAGACCAGCCACATACGAGCCCGAACGCGCCGGCGCTGATGACAATCGTGCATGGGCGGGCCATGGTATTCATGTTCCGCGGCGAGATTCTGTGAAGACAGGGCCTATTACGATGAAGGATATCCTCGACAGGCTCGAGAAACGGCGTGAGGAAGCCCGCCTCGGCGGCGGCAAGGCGCGCATAGAAACCCAGCACAAGCGCGGCAAGCTGACGGCCCGCGAGCGCATCGAGCTTCTGCTCGACAAGGG
>DATEKG010000355.1:0-2330 GCA_035277565.1 Pseudolabrys sp. | reverse complement strand
GCACTGCTGGAGGCGTCCGACCAGGACATTCAGTATCGCAACGGCGGGTTTGAGGTGGTCGGTACCGACCGCAAGATTTCGCTCTTCGATGTCGCCCGCCGCGCAAAGGAAGTTGGCGAAAATCTCGACACAAAGGACAAGGCCGACACGCCGCTTGCTTTCCCGAACGGCTGCCATGTCGCCGAAGTCGAGATCGATCCGCAAACGGGTCGCGTCGATCTGGTCACCTACACGGCGGTCGATGATTGCGGCAATCCGCTCAACACGATGATCGTGGAAGGGCAGGTGCACGGCTCGCTCGCGCAGGGCTTCGGCCAGGCTCTGGTTGAGAACGCCGTTTACGATGCGGCAAGCGGGCAGCCCGTTGCCGGATCTTTCATGGACTATGGCATGCCGCACGCGCACAATATGCCGATCGAATTTCGCGAAGCCTTGCGGCCGACGCCGGCGAAGAGCAACCCCCTCGGTGTCAAAGGCACCGGCGAGGCCGGCACCACCGCGGCAATTGCGGCGGTGATGAATGCAATTTCCCACGCGATCCCGAACGGCGCCGCCGATCACATGGACATGCCCGCGACGCCCGCGAAGGTCTGGGAAGCGTGCCAGAAGGCGGCGGCGGGGAAATGATCCGCTCGTCCCTGCAAAGGCAGGGGCCCGGTACAGCAAAAGACCGGATTCCCGCTTACGCCGGAACGAGCGGAATGGAAATTTTCAGGCCTGTGAAATGAACTTGACGTTCATATAGGCCTGCAGGCCCTCGATACCGCCCTCGGATCCGTAGCCGGATTCCTTGACGCCGCCAAAAGGCGTCTCCGGCGTCGAAATGGCGACGCTGTTGACGCCCACCATGCCTGACTGCAACGCATCGCCGATCGCTGCGGCATTCTTGTCGGACGTGGTGAAGGCATAGGCGGCGAGTCCGTACTCAAGCGAATTGGCGCGCTCGACCACTTCATCGAAGGTCTTGAACGGCACGATCGGCGCAACCGGGCCGAACGGCTCCTGAGTCATGATCTTGGAATCGTCCGGCACGTCTGTGATAACCGTCGGCTGATAAAAGAAACCCTGGTTGCCGTGGCGCGAACCGCCCGTGACGACCTTGCCGCCGCGGTCCTTGGCGTCGTTCACGAAACTTTCCATGGCGTCAAGCCGGCGTGGATTGGCCAGCGGGCCGAGCGTGATTCCTTTTTCGAGACCATCGCCCAATTTCAACCCCTTGGCATATTCGGTGAAACGGGCGACGAACTTGCTGTAGTTCTTCTCATGCACGTAGAAGCGGGTCGGCGAAATGCAGACCTGGCCGGCGTTGCGGTACTTGAATGCGGCGATTGTGTCCGCAGTTTTTTCAGGATCAGCGTCCTCGAACACGACGACCGGTGAGTGCCCGCCGAGCTCCATTGTGGCTTTCTTCATTCCCTTTGCGGCCAGTTGGGCAAGGTGCTTGCCGACAGGAACCGAACCCGTAAAGGAAATCTTCTTCACCGACGCCTTCGGAATCAGATGCTCCGAAACTTCCGCCGGGATGCCGAAAACGAGGTTGAGCACGCCGGCAGGCACCCCGGCATCGGCGAAGCATTTGACGAGCTCGACGCAGCCGCCCGGAGTCTCTTCCGAGGCCTTGATGATGATCGAGCAGCCAGCCGCGAGCGCCCCGGCAATCTTGCGCACGGGGGTCAGCGTCGGGAAATTCCACGGAGTGAAAGCTGCGACAATACCGACGGGCTCTTGCAGCACGATCTGACGAACCCCCTTCTGCCGCCCCGGCACCACACGCCCATAAGTCCTGCGACCCTCTTCGGCATACCAGTCGATAATATCGGCGCTGGTGAGAACTTCGGCGCGCGCCTCGACATAGACCTTGCCCTGCTCCTGGGTCATCACCTTCGAGACATGATCGTAGCGCTCGCGCAACAGGTCGGCCGCCTTGCGCATGATCTTGGAACGGTCATAGGCGGACGTTGCCTTCCACTGCGCAAAGCCCTTCTCGGCAGCAGCAAGCGCGGCATCCAGATCGGCTTTGCTCGCATGAGGCAGGCGCGCCAGCGTCTTGCCGGTCGCAGGGTTGATCACATCCTCGCCCTTGCGGCCCTCGCCATTGAGCCATTTTCCGTCGATGTAAAGACCAAGATCTGAGTACATACGAGCCTCACTGTTACCCGGAAGAATTCCACCGTGGATTAGCACTTTCAGCAGGCAGCGGCCACCCCGCTTCGCCTGTGGCTGTTGCCGGCCCTAACCGAGAAACGCGCCGCCGCTGATATGAATGGTCTGGCCGGTGACAAAGCGGCCGTTGGGCCCGCACAGGAACCGCACCATGGCCGCGATGTCCT
>DATEKG010000354.1:0-10380 GCA_035277565.1 Pseudolabrys sp. | reverse complement strand
TGCGCCGGCAAGGGTTGTCCCAAGAACGATGCGGCCGCGCGCGATCGCAGCGGCAAGCCCCGAGCCGGCGCCGACCGCAATTGAAAAGATGGCAAGATATGCGGTGATGGTGTTTTCATTGCCGCCGAGGACAGTCTTGATCATGGGCGGCAGCAGCGACAGCACCACGATCCCCACGAGCCAGAACCAGCTCGTCACCATTGCTCCCCACCAAAGCCGCCTGTCGCCGCGGAGATAGCGGATCATTGCTGCGGTTGAAGCGATGACGTTGATGTTGATGTGAAGGCCGGGTGCTCCCTCACCGGTGGGCGGAATGAGCAACGCCGATATCCAGCAGGCCAGCGCCAGGCCGACGAGCAAGATCGCGAAGGCGGCATGGTTTGCGCCAAGGCGGGCCGCGATGCCGGCGGTAATCGTTCCCAGAAGGATCGCCACAAATGTCGCGCTTTCAATGAGCGCGTTGCCAGCAGGCAATTGTTCGCGGCGCAGATGATCGGGAAGCATTCCATATTTGATGGGACCGAACAGCGCGGCAAGAACCCCGAAGCCGAACAGCGCTGCGAAAAGCAGTGGCAACGACCCGCGCACGTATCCCCAGACGGCAATCACAGCGACAAAGATCTCGATGAACTTCAGGTATTGCGCAACGCGTGCCTTGTCGTGCCGGTCGGCGATCTCGCCGCCGAGGGCGGAAAGGAAAAAATACGGCGCAATGAAAACAGCGCTTGCGGTCGTAATAAGAGCCTCCGCATCATTCGTTGCGACATGGAAAAGAACCACAAAGACAAGCGCGGTTTTCAGGAAATTGTCGTTGAACGCTGCAAAGAACTGGCACCAGAACAGCGGTGCAAACCGGCGCGACAGGAGGAGGGGCTGCTGCATACCTTCGCATTATCGCAAAGTTCCGAAAGCCGCGTCCGGGGTCGCCACAAAAAAATCGGCGGCCTTGCGGCCGCCAGATTGAACGCCAAAAGCGGGCGGCTACGGCCGGACATTCTCTTCGTAGGATTCAACAACCATGGCGCCAAAAGCAAAGCCGAGGGCGATGCCGATCACGACGCAAAATAGCGTAGTCCACATGGCGTGCCTCCATAGCCGGGTTGTCGAAGCAAATGGTCTGGCCGAGGCAACGCACCGGATCGCCCTTGGTTCCCGACGTTCTGCCTGCCGGAACAGTCGGAAAACAAAGAGGAAAGTACCGGCATGAAGCTGGTCTCAGGAACCGCGCATGGATGTCCGCAGATCGGCCAGCAGCAGCCGGAGATCGACCTCACGAAATTCGAGGTGGATCCGCCGCAGCCAGCGTTGCAACTCAATATGAACGTTGATCGGAATGCCGACCGCATTGCCCATGTTCGAATCGGCAAAGGAGAACGGCGGGGAGTCGATATATTTCCGCAGGCCGGGCGCCAGCACCGGCAGCCTCACCGTCAGCGAGCCGACATATTTGTCGCGATGCTGCGATGGCCCGAGAATCTCGTTATGCACCGGCACCAGCAGCGCCTGCGTAAAGCGCTCTCGCAGGCTGCGGTAAGCCACGACCGATTTCTGATCGGGAGTCACCATAAAGAGCACCGCGACGGCGATCGACCTGCGCCATGCCTCGGCGACAAAATCGATCTGATGTGCAAGCGTAAAAAAAGATTCGTATGATTCGTGGCCGACGTCGACGATTTTTGCAGTGTCATCGCCGGCGACCAGACGATCGAATAACGCCATCTGCCCGTTGACGTCGGTGATCGATGCCGTGACGGTCTGCTGAGGCAGAAATTCGCCCAGTGTACGTTCGCCGGAATTGAGATCGAACGCGGCGACAGCGCGATTTTCGTTCCGATGGAAATCAGTCAGCAGTCGCGACAGCAGGGTTTTGCCGACGCGCGGCCGTGGCGATGCAATGACGGTAACGGAGCTGCGGAATGACATCACCTGACCGGACGCCGCGCGTATCGGAGGCGCGGCCTGGATGAAATGCTAGCCGGCTACCTGCCGGACATTGCTTTCCATTTTCGGCGAAACGAGATCGACCAACTTGACCTTGTCGTATTCACCCCAGACGTTGCCGAGCCAGTGGCGCACATAGCCGCGCAGGACAAACGAGTAGTTCGCCGCCTCGCCCTTTGCCCCCTTATTGCCGACAAACGAGACAAACGGGACGCTGGCTACCTCGACCTGCTCATAGGCCATCTCGTTGAGCTTCGGGATAACGATCTCTTCGGCGCCCTTGATCTTCTTGAAGTAGGAATTGTAGGTAGCCGGATCCCAATCGAAGAATGTCGTGTTGTTGATGAAATTCTTCACAAGGAAGTAGTTGGCATCGCCGACGACACGCGCCGTCTCGGCGATTTCCTCAAGCGAAGCAATCGACGGCCCGAGAATGTGGAAGACCGCGAACGTAATCTGTCCTTTTTTCGCCGACTCGAGAAAACCGATCTCGGTGAGCGCCTGCAGGGTCGACGACAGCAACCCTGCGCGTACATCGATCACCGTTACCTTGGCATCGGCGCTGCCGAGCGTATCGAAGATTTTCATTTGATCCGAAACCGACGTGACGTCGACGACTTCGGTCAAATCCGGATGAAAGCGCTTGAGTGTGCCCCGCGGCGCCTCGGTATCGAAGGCGCGTGTTGGCGTCTGATGCGCGCCAAAATAATCGATCAAGGTGCGGGCAACAGTCGTTTTGCCCACGCCTCCCTTGTCGGCGCCAACGAGAATGACAGCAGGTCTTGCCATAGGGCTGCTCTACAGACGAAGTGACTGATCCGATTACCTAATATCTTACGTTATCGGTGCGGGAGAATGACAGGCTTATCTGACGCAAGCCCATGGCAGTGTCGCCCCAACCCCAACCACGCCACGGCATCATAAATTACTGCGCTATTTCAAGCAATTGGATCAATGCGCGCGGTGGAGCGGCGAAACCGTCAGATTTGTATGGCTATATTGGAGTTCGAACTGGTGCCGGCGGAGGGATTTGAACCCCCGACCACCCGCTTACGAAGCGGATGCTCTACCGCTGAGCTACGCCGGCGAAATCCGCGCCACTGATATCGGCGCGGAATGAACTTGGCAAGCAATCACCGGAACAGCCGGCGCAAGCGTTGCCAGGTGTCGCTTGCTGGCGCCGTTGTCGTTTCCGGTACCGGATCCCGGTCGATGTCGGCTTCGAGTCCCGGATCGTCCGGCGCATGCACCAGGGGAATGACCGGTTCGACCGAGCGAGCCTTCACTGCCGCGGGCGCCTTCGCGGCCTTGCGCACAGGGGGTGGTGGCAAGGATTCGGGCTTGGGTTTGCGCTTGGGTTCGGGTTTGAGTTCGAGTTTGGGTCCCGGTCCGGTTTCAGGAGTTTCGGGCGGCGGTTCCACGGCAGATTCGGCGATTGGCGGCGCGACCTCGATCACCGGCCGGCTGGCGCCGATTTCAGCGAGAGGAACTTTCCAGACAAATCCGTCAAGGCGCCCGTTCGGGGATACCGGCAACCAACGGTCGGAAACGACGCCATCGGCGGTCCACACCGGATCGCCCGAAGCCCGCATGGCTCGCGTCATCCATTCGCGAACGCGGCCCCGGTCGCCGTGTTCGGTCTCTTCGATATCCGCCATGAGTGTCGCAACGCGGCGAGTCGGCGCCGACAGATGCGGGGCAAGCACCGCACGCGCCGTTGCAAATTCGCGCGCATCAAGCGCCGCGCGCGCAACCGCCAGTGCGCCTTCGAGCTGGCCCGGGACCTTGCCGGCCAGTTTTTGCATTCGCGCAAGCCGCTCACGCGCACTGTCACCGAGCCTGAGTTCGGCATAACTTTCCGCAATATCGGGATGTGGATTGACCGACCACGCCGATTCAAGAATTTTCCGCGCCTTGCGAGTCTCGCCTGCTTCCGCCAGCTGGCGTCCTGCGAGGGAGGCGGCAGGAACGAGGTCCGGGGCGAGCTTGACCGCCTCGATCACCAGCATACGCGAGGTATCACGGTCGATGTCGGCCAGCGCCTGCGCGCGCGCCGTCAGCAGAACCGCACGCTTGCGGCGATAGTCGGATTTATCCAGGGCGCTTTTCATTTGCTCAAGTGCGTTCAAGGCGCCTTCCCAGTCCAGCGCGTTGCAGCGGTAGTCGAGGACCGCCTGACCGGCCCAGGACACGCCGGGCTGCACCTTGATCGCTTCCTCAGCAGCGAGCCGCGCCGCTGCAAAATCACCGTGTCGTTGCGCCTCGATATAGAGACCGCGAAGCCCGAGCAGCCGGGTGTCATCACGTGCGGTCATATCGCGGAATGCATGTTCCGCCGCGACGCGGTCACCCATCATCTGGGCCGACTGCGCCGTCAACAGGAGTGCAAGCGGATCGCCGGGTGACAGTCGAGCGGCGTCATCGGCCGATCTGCGCGCGGTGCGCAGATCGCCAGCGCCGACTGCAATCAAGCCTCGGCTGATCGCCAGATAACCTTTCACGGCGCGGCGATGCCGAAAGAAAAGAGAGACTTGCTCGGGCGAATGCAGAATGGCGCGCAGGATCGACCACAACCCCATCAGCACGATGACGAGGACAATGACGGCCAGCGCCGCCGTCATGACTGAAGTCTCGATGCGGTAACCCATCCATGTAACGGCGACATCGCCGGGACGATCGGCAAACCAGGCCACGCCCCACGCGATGAGCGCCACAGAAACCAGGAACAGGATAATTCTGGTCATCCGGCCATCACCGCTTGTCGAGAGAGAGCGCGCTTGCAGCAACGAGCTGATCCGCCGCGGCAAGTGCGGCTTGCCGCGCCTGCGCACGGCTGATCCAGTCCTGTGCCGGGGCACGGATCTTGGCATCGAGCTTGCCGAGATCGGCAAGGGCGCCGTTGATGTCCGCGTGTGCGACATCGATCTCCAGCCGCACCAGCACTGCTGAAGCGTCGTCACCTGCCGGCGCATTCACCGGCCGGATGCGGACCAGCTTTTCAGCGTTGGCCTGCATCCTTGCCAGAAATCCGCCGGCGGGCGCCGGCGCGCCGGATCTCTTCACCATTGCCGCAAGCAACGTGTTGAGCTCGTTCAGCATCGCCGCCGAGCCGGGCACTCCATTTGCCGCGAATGGCGCAAGCGCGGTCGTCAGTTTCTCGTCTGCGCCGAGAGATTTTACTTCATTCAGTTCAGCCGCGAACGGAGCGCCGCGCGCTGCGGTATCGCGCAGAGAGACGGCAACGACCGCAAGCCGCGCCGGCCGGTCAATAGGCGCGGCCTTGGCCGTCTCCTCAAGTGTAGCCAATCGTTTTTGCACGGAATCGAAGTCGGCAGGCGACAGTCCGGCCGACGTGTTGCGCGTCAGATTTTGCACCGTATTGCGCAACTCAGCGACAGTCTTTTCCGACTCGTCAGCATGCGCCCGCGCATCGGCAGCCGTCGCGGCGACTTCATCGTTACGCTTGTTGAGCGCGGTCAGCGCGATGCCGAGTGATTTCATCGCATTGTCCGTCGCCGCCAGGCGCTCCGGCACAGTCTTGTCGCTTACCGGCGCGTCGGCGACTGCGGCTTCGAGTTTTGCGAGGCGTGTGCGCAAGGCGGCAACCGCAGCCGGATCAGCGCCGCCCGTTTCGGCGTAGCGGGACGGGACGAGGCCCGCGAACCAGGCGACGAGCAGTGCGGCTGCCACAAGCAGCGCACCTCCAAAGCCGCCGAGAAGCAGCGGACGTGGCGCAGTCCAGTTCGCCGGTGCTGCCGCTGACGGTGCGTCTGTCCCGCCTGCGCCGGAGTGTTCCTCCGCACTCTCTGCCTGAGGTGAAGGCTCCGCCGCGGCCTGATCTTGCGCGGCAGACGTGGATTGCGGAGAAACATCCGTCGCCGTCAGATCGATGGTAGGAGCCTGACGCTTGCGGCGGCTGGCGCCCTCGGCAGGATCCGGCGTCGTGCCCTTCTCGGCCATGCGCACTTCCTTTGACGAATCGACCCAACCCCAAATGGAGCAAATAACGCAAATGCCGTTCGCGCGCCAACAATCAGGCGGACGGCCGCAAAAGCGCAATCAGCGCGGCTTCCTCCGGCCTGTCGGCGACTGCGATCCGGAGCGCACCGGCCAGCGGTTCGGCGACTTGCGGAGAAAGGCAGTAATGCTGCACGGCCAGCGCCGGCCCGAGCAATCCCGCGGATCTGGCGCCGGCGACGAAATTGTCAGCGCTGCGGCGGGAAAAGTGCATCACCGCATCGACCCCGCCGGCTTTCAACGCCTCGACCAGATGCGCGGGAAACGGTGCCGTGAGAACCCGATATACCACGTGCAATTCGACAGCTATTCCGCGTGCTGAAAGTCTGCCGACGAGATCAGCCGCGCGGTCTTCCCCCGCGAGATAAAGAAGTGGCGGCGCTGTCGCACGGGTGCGCGCCGCGATGAGACGCTCAAGATCATGCACATTGCCCTCGGCCGAAATGACATGCGCAAAGCCGGTCCGTCGTGCGGCCTCGGCACTTCGACGGCCGACCGCAAAGAGCGGCAGCTTTGTCAGCGACGCCAGCGCAGCGTTCTGTGCGATCGCCGCCGCCGCGTTTGCACTCGTGATAATGAGTGCGCTCCAATTGCCAGCGAGATGTGCCGGTAACGGCTCCACGCTCATCAGCGGCGCAAGCAAGACGTCGTGCCCGATTGCGCGCACAGCTGCGGCAGTATGTTCACCATCCAGCAACGGGCGGGTCACGACAACGCGCATGGGTTTGACCAAGGGCTTGACCATGAGCTTGGCAAGGGTTCAGTCGAAGAAGCCGGGGCCCGCGCGATGCTTGAGCTCGCGGCCGGCCTCGGCGCCAATGGTAGCCGCATCCTTGCGGCTGCCGGTACCGGAAATATCGTGCGCTGCACTGCCATCGGGACGCACGATCAATCCCCGAAACTGGACAGTATCGCCTGAGACCGTCGCGTGGCCTGCGATGGGTGTTCTGCAGGAGCCGTCCAGCGCAGCAAGAAATGCTCTCTCGCAAACAACCGCGGTCGACGTATCGGCGTGATCGACCCGCGCGAGCAGACCGCGGATGCGCGCATCATCTTCGCGCGCTTCGATGCCGATCGCGCCCTGGGCCACCGCCGGCAGAAATTCGTCGGTCGTCATGATCCGCGTGGCGTGGCCCGTCAGGCCAAGCCGCCGCAGACCGGCAAGGGCCAGCAATGTCGCGTCGGCCTCGCCCGCATCGACCTTGCGCAAACGCGTCTCGACATTGCCGCGCAGCGGCGTCACCCGCAGATCGGGACGCCGGCGGAGGGCGATTGCCTGCCGGCGCAGCGACGCCGTGCCAAGGCTTGCCCCTCGCGGCAGCGCCTCGAGCGAAGTTGCCTTGCGGCTGATGAAAACATCCCGGGAATCCTCGCGCTCGAGGCAAGCAGTGAGCAACAATCCTGACGGCAGCAACGTCGGCATATCTTTTGCGGAATGGACGGCAAGATCGACTTTCCGATCGAGCAGTGCCTCTTCGATCTCCTTTGTGAAAAGCCCTTTACCCCCCTCCTCCGCCAGCGAGCGATCCTGGATCGCGTCGCCCGTGGTGCGAATAACGACAAGCTCGATTGCATCGTCAGCGATCCCCGCTGCCGCGGCCAAAGCTGCACGCACGGCCCGCGCCTGCACGAGAGCGAGCGGACTGCCGCGCGTGCCGATGCGCAAAGAGCCGGTGGATTGCGCCATATATCCTCGCAATGCTAGGCCGGACCGGGGGTCGGCCTCGCGGTCAGGACTAGCTATTATTTGAGCCGTCGTCACCTCGCCCTGCGGGAGGTGCCGAAAAAATGAGGAAACATGATCGTCCTCGGCATTGAAACGACCTGCGATGAAACCGCTGCCGCGGTCGTCAATCGCTTCGAGGATGGCCGCGGAAGGATCCTCTCCAATGTCGTGTTCTCGCAGGTGGGTGAACACGCGGCGTTCGGGGGAGTGGTTCCGGAAATCGCCGCGCGTGCGCACGTTGAAGCTCTGGACTCGGTCATTGCCAAGGCAATGGCGCAGGCTGCTTGTAATTTCGACGCGATCGACGGTTTTGCGGCTGCTGCCGGGCCGGGCCTTATTGGCGGTGTCATCGTGGGATTGACCACAGCCAAGGCACTCGCTCTCGCAAAGCGTAAACCGCTGATCGCGGTCAATCATCTCGAAGCGCATGCACTGACAGCCCGCCTGACCGACAATACGCCGTTTCCTTATTGTCTGTTTTTGGCCTCCGGCGGACATACTCAGGTCGTTGCCGTGCGTGGTATCGGCGATTATGTCCGCCTCGGCACCACACATGACGACGCCATCGGCGAGGCATTCGACAAGACCGCCAAGCTGCTCGGCCTCGGCTATCCAGGTGGACCAGCGGTTGAACGAGAAGCAACGCGCGGCAACCCAACCCGCTTCGCCCTGCCGCGGCCAATGCATGGCCGCAAGGATGCCGATTTCTCCCTCTCCGGTCTCAAGACCGCCCTGCGCCTCGAGGCGGAAAAGGTCGCGCCCCTCAGCGACCAGGACGTCGCCGATCTCTGCGCCGGATTTCAGCAATCCATTGTGGACGTCGTCTACGATCGGCTGCGAGCCGGACTGCGGCTGTTTCGCGAACGGTTTGGAACGCCGAGCGCGCTCGTGGCCGCCGGCGGTGTTGCGGCCAATGCCGCGATCCGCAAAGTCCTCAACCGGCTTGCATTCGAGGTTGGCACGACACTTGTCGCACCGCCTCTCGAATTATGCACCGACAATGGTGCCATGATCGCCTGGGCCGGCTGCGAGCGGCTGGCACTCGGGATGACGGATTCGCTCGACGTTGCGCCACGCGCACGTTGGCCGCTCGACGAGATAGCGGCCGCCGAGGGCGCGCTTCGGCGGACGGCGGCGTATAAGTAAGTTGGTGGAGCGGGCAGCAAGACCGATGAGTTTCGATCGCATTGCAGTGCTCGGCGGCGGAGCATGGGGAACGGCTCTCGCCCTGACCTGCGCGCGCGCCGGGCGCCAGGTCACGCTGTGGGAGTTCGAACCGGGCAATGCCGAACATCTCGTAAGCAAGCGAGAAAGCCGGTTTCTGCCAGGCGTCAGGCTTCCCGATACGATCAAGGTCGTCCGCGAACTTGCCGATGCGGCGCGTGCCGAGGCTGTCCTGCTCGTGGTGCCCGCGCAGGCGATGCGATCCGTCATTCGCGCCTTCGCGAAGCTCGCGCCCGCTGGCACACCGCTCGTTGCCTGCGCGAAAGGCATTGAACGCGGCACGCATCGATTTATGACCGAGATCATCAGCGAGTGTGCGCCGGCGACCATTCCCGCAATACTGTCGGGCCCCAGTTTCGCGGCCGACGTCGCTCGTGGATTGCCGACGGCGGTTACGGTCGCCGCGGCGGACGCAGAAGTCGCGGTCGCGCTCGCGCACACGATCAACGCCGGCGCCTTCCGCCCCTATCATTCGACCGATGTCCGCGGTGTTGAACTCGGAGGCGCCACCAAGAATGTGCTTGCGATCGCCGCTGGAATCGTCACCGGCCGCGGGCTCGGCGCCAGCGCATCGGCCGCACTCGCCACGCGCGGATTTGCCGAACTCGTCCGCTTTGGCCAGGCCTGCGGTGCCAAAGCTGAAACCATGATGGGGCTTTCCGGCCTCGGCGATCTCATCCTCACCTGTTCAACGCCCCAGTCGCGCAATTTTTCCTGCGGGGTTGCGCTCGGCCGCGGCGAAAGGCCGGACACGGCCGCACACGGCAAACTGGCTGAAGGTGTATTTACCGCCCCAGTTCTGCTCGAGATGGCGCGCAAGAAGAATGTCGAGATGCCGATCTCGGGCGCTGTTGCCGCCGTAATAGCGGGCAAGATATCTGTCGACGAGGCCATCGAGTCGCTGCTGACGCGACCTTTAAAATCGGAAGCATAAAATGGCGTACTGGCTGATCAAATCAGAGCCCGACTCCTGGTCGTGGGACCAGCAGCTTGCCAAGGGCGGAAAGGGAGAGACCTGGACCGGGGTGCGCAATTTTCAGGCCAGGAAAAACCTGAAGAGCATGAAGAAGGGCGACCGCGCGTTCTTCTATCATTCCAATGTCGGAAAGGATGTCGTCGGTGTCGTCGAAGTCATTCGCGAAGCGCATCCCGACCCGACGGCCAAGCGCGGCGAACCATGGGTCGCGGTGGATGTGAAAGCGGTCGCCCCGATGCCCAGGCCCGTTTCGATTGAGGCGGTGAAAGCCGAAGCAAGACTCAAGGCCATGGTGCTGATCAACAACTCGCGCCTTTCGGTTCAGCCTGTCACGGAAAGCGAATGGAAGATCGTGTGCAAAATGGGCGGCCTGAAATAGGGAGGCGCCGATGAGCTTTCTGAACGTGAATTACCTTTCGATCGTGGCCGCGGCTATTGCGGCATGGCTTTTCGGCGGCATCTATTACACCGCGTTGAGCAGGCAGTGGATTGCCGC
>DATEKG010000353.1:0-3981 GCA_035277565.1 Pseudolabrys sp. | reverse complement strand
GTTGGTGCAGGATCCGATGAAGACCCGATCGAGCTTGATATCGGTAATTTTTTCGCCGCCCTTGAGGCCCATATATTCGAGCGAACGTTCGGCGGCGATGCGCTTCTTCTCGTCCTGGATTTCCGACGGCACCGGCACCTTGCCGGTGATCGACGTGACCTGCTCCGGGCTTGTGCCCCAGGTCACAAGCGGCGGCAGCTTGGCCGCATCGAGACGGATTTCACGGTCGAAATGTGCGCCATCGTCCGAGTGCAGATTCTCCCAATAGCGCATGGCTTCGTCCCAGGCCTTGCCCTTGGGGGCCTTCGGTTTGTCCTTGAGATAAGCGTAGGCCTTCTCGTCAGGCGCAATGAAGCCTGCCTTGGCGCCGCCTTCGACCGACATGTTGCAAACGGTCATGCGGCCTTCGATCGAGATCGATCGGATGGCTTCGCCGGCATATTCCAGGGCATAACCGGTGCCGCCCGCGGTGCCGATTTCGCCGATGATGGCAAGAATAATGTCTTTGGCGGTAACTCCGGGCGGCAATTTGCCGTCGACCACCGTCCGCATGTTTTTCGATTTTTTCTGGATCAGGGTTTGGGTGGCGAGCACGTGCTCGACTTCGGATGTGCCGATGCCATAGGCGAGCGCGCCGAAAGCGCCATGCGTCGCGGTGTGACTGTCGCCGCATACGATAGTGGTGCCGGGCAGGGTGAAGCCCTGTTCCGGGCCGATGATGTGAACGATGCCCTGTCGCTTGTCGAACTCGTCGAAATATTCGATTCCGAAATCCTTGGCATTCCTGGCGAGCGCTGCGATTTGTTCGGCGCTTTCCGGGTCGGGATTTGGCCTGGTGCGGTCGCTCGTCGGCACGTTGTGGTCGACGACGGCTAGAGTTTTCGCCGGCGCATGCACCGGGCGGCCTGCCGCGCGCAGTCCTTCGAACGCTTGTGGCGACGTGACCTCGTGAACCAGGTGGCGGTCGATGTAGATGAGGCAGGTTCCATCCGGTTGCTCGTCCACCAGATGGTCGTCCCAGATTTTATCGTAGAGTGTGCGCGATTTCATGGCTCGACTGACTTTGCTCAGAGGGTGAGAGTTGAAGCGGGCGGCAAACGTTTGGTGTTGCCGGCCGATCAAAGTCCTGCTTGCACGGCTGTCAGGCGGCCGAAGAAGCGCCACGGCAGGCGCGCGTGATCGGCGAGGACAATCCGCTGAGCTCGGGAAACCATGTTTGCTATATAGCCAATCGATGGGGCTTCGACAACGAAAGGTCCGCCGCGGCTTGCCGAAGCCGTCAGGCAGAAAAGCCGGCCAAGAAAAAAGGGCCGACTATGCGGCCCTTTTTACCCCGAACAGCCGTAACCCTATTCGCTTGCCGCCGTTTCGGCGCCTTCCGCTGCACCCGCGCTGTGGGCCTCGGAGATGCGCGCCTTCTTGCCGCGCAAGCCGCGCAGATAATACAGCTTCGCGCGGCGCACTTTGCCGCGGCGCACGAGTTTGATCGACTCGATCATCGGCGAATAGAGCGGGAACACACGTTCCACGCCTTCGCCATACGAGATCTTGCGCACGGTGAAGTTCTCGTTCAGCCCGCTGCCGGATCGGCCGATGCAAACGCCCTCGTAAGCCTGGACGCGCGCCTTGTCGCCTTCGACAACCTTGACGTTCACGAGAACGGTGTCGCCCGGCTGAAAGTCGGGAATTTCCTTGCCGGCCGAGAGCTTCTCAACCTGCTCTTTCTCGAGCTGCTGGATAATGTTCATCGCGAATTCTCCGTCGGCAGCGCCAGCAACCGGCGCGCGGTCATGATCTGGTCTGAATGGGTTGGCGAGCTTGTATTACAAAGCATTCTGCTTGTCACCCTTTTGATTTCGGCCGGTTTTGCGGTGTTTTGCGGGCCTGATAGGCCGCCCAGAGGTCGGGCCGGCGGGCGGCGGTGAGCCGTTCGGCCTCTGTCTGCCGCCACTCTTTAACCCTGGTGTGATCGCCCGAGGTCAGCACATCCGGAATCGGTTCGCCTTCGAAAACGGGGGGGCGCGTGTACTGGGGGTATTCGAGCAGGCCGTCGGCAAAGCTTTCTTCGGCGGCCGAACTCTCTTTTCCCATGACTCCGGGAATGAGCCGAACGCACGCGTCCAGAAGAGCAAGCGCCGCTATTTCGCCGCCCGACAGCACGAAGTCGCCAAGCGAGATCTCTTCAAGCGCACGCGCCTTGATAAGGCGTTCGTCGACACCTTCGAACCGGGCGCAGATGACAACGGCGCCCGGCCCGCGGGCGAGCGTGCCGATCCGCGCCTGCGTGAGCGGCCGGCCGCGCGGAGTCATCAGCAGGCGGGGGCGCGTATCATGTGGAACGGCATCGATCGCGCGTGCGAGCACGTCGGCCTTCATGACCATGCCGGGCCCGCCTCCGGCGGGCGTGTCGTCGACGGTCCGATGCTTGTCCGGCGCGTGCGAGCGGATGTCGACCGTATCGAGCGACCATATGCCGGAGACGAGTGCTTTGCCGGCCAGGCTCAGCGCAAGCGGGCCTGGAAACATGTCCGGAAAGATCGTGAGTACGCTCGCGCGCCACATGCTCATTCGTCCGACGTTTCGATTTCGATCGGCCGTATCAGGACAATCTGTTTCGCTTCAAGGTCGATTTTGGGCACCGTGATATTGTTGAATGGCAGCATCAGCGGCTCGCCGCGTCCTATCGGCATAATTTCTATAATATCGCCGGCGCCGAAATTATGCAGCGCATGCACCGTACCGATCTGTACGCCGTCCGGAGTAACGGCATCCAATCCGACAAGGTCGGCGTGATAGTAGGTGTCATCATCTTGAATCTTCGGCAAACGCGCGCGCGGAACAAAAAGCTCGAGATTGCACAAGCGTTCGGCAGCGTCCCGATCCTTGATTCCGGCGATGCATGCGACGAAATAATCTTTTGCCGCCCGCAGCGACTCGATTTCGAATTGCTGCTTGCCGTCCCGGGTTTCCAACGGCCCGTAAGTCGCGACGGCCGCCGGATCCTCCGTGAATGACCACAGCTTCACCTCGCCGCGGACTCCGTGCGCGGCACCGATACGGGCGACGCAGATTCTGTGTGAGGCACCGGATCTCATGGTGAGGAGCGTCGCGGAGCGGCGCGTCTTGAACCATGAGGTCGAAAGTCTGTTCGACGCTGGGCAAGCTCGGAAATCCGCTGGAAGTCTCCAGCCATCAGGGCTTCCTTTTGTGCTGGCCTCCTCAGGACGAGGCTCCCTGTTTAGCTCGCCGCTGGAGCCGGTGCCGCCTCGGCCGGCTTCTCTGCGGCTTTGGCGCCTCCGGCCGGCGCGGCACCGGCGGCCTTGGCGGCTTCCTCGGCCTTGGCCTTGCGCTCCTTGCGCGGGATTGCCTTCTCCGGATTGTTGCGCTTCGGGCGCTTCATGATGCCGGCGGCATCGAGAAACCGCATCACGCGGTCGGACGGCTGTGCGCCCTTCTTCATCCAGGCCTGCACCTTTTCGAGGTCGAGCTTGAGCCGCTCGGTCTTTTCCTTGGGCAGCAGCGGATTGAAATAGCCGAGCCGCTCGATAAAACGGCCGTCGCGCGGCGCGCGATTGTCGGCAACGACAACGTGATAGACCGGCCGCTTCTTGGTGCCGGCACGGGCCAGGCGAATAACAAGTGACATCCTTCAGTCCTTTCTCATCTAAAAAGCGTTGATCACTTCTTCTTTCCGAAGCCTGGCGGCAGGCCGCCCGGCAATCCGGGAAATTTTCCGCCTAGACCGGGAAGGCCGGGCATGTTCGGAGGCAGCTTCGGCATCGTCGGCGGCAATGAACCGCCGGTGCCGGGCATATTCGGCGGCAACTGACCACCGGGAACTTTCTTCGCGAGTTCAGCCATTTGCTCCGGCGACGGCATGCCGGCGCCGAGACCCATGGCTCGCGCGAGGCCTGCAAGCGGCCCGCGCTTTGCGCCACCCATCATCTTCATCATGTCCGCCATGCCGCGGTGCATTTTCAG
>DATEKG010000352.1:0-5144 GCA_035277565.1 Pseudolabrys sp. | reverse complement strand
ACGCCAAACTTGGTCAGCGAGAGAGCGCTTTCAGTGGTTCTGTCATCCATCGTGGAAGAGGTCCATTGGCCGGCGCGTTGTCAGATAGAGCAGCCCGCATTCTTCGACAAGAATGGGTTTTGCGACGGAGGGTTGCACAGGGCACAGGCACTGTTACACTTTTCGTGATCGACGGAAAATGGCTGCAACCGCAATGGCCCCCGTAGCAGGCGGCCTCGCGTTGCCGGCAGGAAGGTTAGACATATGAGCGGCGAGGCCGGGGACATTCCAGGCCTCGACCCTGCTATTGATCGGGTTCCGCTGCCGCGGTCCCGGTGGGGTCGGCGGTCGCCGAAACGCCACGACTCGGGCTTCGGCGATGACCGGGGCGGGGCTACCTATGCCGCGCTCGATCTCGGTACGAATAATTGCCGGCTTTTGGTGGCCCGCCCCTCCGGCGAAGGATTTCGCGTTGTCGATGCATTTTCCCGGATTGTGCGCCTCGGCGAAGGCGTATCGCTGTCCGGGCGGCTGAGCGAGCCGGCGATCGGGCGTGCCATCGCGGCGCTCGCAATTTGCCGCAGCAAAATGAAAAACAAAGGCGTCACTCGTGCGCGCCTCATCGCGACCGAGGCTTGCCGCACCGCGGAAAACGGTTCCGACTTTCTGGACAGGGTTTCCGGTGAGCTGGGCCTGGCACTTGAAATTATCGATCGCGAGACCGAAGCCCGACTTGCAGCAACCGGATGTGCGCCGCTGATTGATCACGAAGCAGATGGGGCAGTGCTCTTCGATATCGGCGGTGGCTCGTCGGAGCTCGTGCGTCTCGCGCGGCCTCAGCGCAGCCGAGCCGGACCGCCGCTGCCGCAGATTCGTGGCTGGATTTCCGTGCCGCATGGCGTCGTGACGCTTGCGGAGCGTTATGGCGGAATCACGGTCACGCGCGAGAGCTACGAGGCGATGGTGGCTGAAGTCGCGCTGCTGATCGCACCGTTTGTGCGCGACCATGCCGCATCGAATATTTCCAGCATTCATATGCTCGGCACATCCGGCACAGTCACGACAATCGCCGGCGTACACCTCAACCTCAAGCGATATGATCGTAATCGCGTTGACGGCTGCTGGATGAGCAGCACGGAAATCAATGCAGTTGTCGAGCGCCTGCTTGCGATGAGCTACGAAGACCGCGTCGCGAGCCCATGCATCGGCGCGGAGCGGGCCGATCTCGTACTCGCCGGCTGCGCCATTCTCGAAGCCATCCGCCGCGCCTTCCCGTGTCCGCGATTGCGTGTGGCCGATCGCGGCCTGCGCGAAGGCATGCTCGTCCAGATGATGCGCGACGATGGCGCGTGGGGCGGCGGCAACGAAGCCGCGCCGTCTTGAGCGTACGCGACAGAACCGGCGGGCCTCGCCAGACGAAGGTTCGCTTGCGAAGCGGCAAGCGGCGCACTCAATCATCAAAGCTCTGGCTCGAGCGTCAATTGAACGATCCCTATGTGGCGCGCGCTCGACGCGAGGGCATGCGTTCGCGCGCTGCCTACAAGTTGATGGAAATCGACGACAAGGCGCATTTCCTCAAACCGGGCGCGCGTGTGATTGATCTTGGAGCCGCGCCGGGCGGCTGGAGCCAGGTCGCAGCCAAGCGCGTAGGTGCGCCTGAACGAGGACGCGTGATCGCGATCGATCTGCTGCCAATGGAGCCGGTGCCGGGCGTCGATTTTATTAATCTGGACTTTCTGTCGCCCGATGCGCCAATGCGGCTCCGCGAGATGATCGGCGGCACCGCCGATGTGGTGCTGTCCGATATGGCCGCCAACGCGACCGGGCACGCGCGAACGGACCACCTCAAGATCATGGGGCTGGTGGAGGCGGCTGCCGATTTTGCACGTGAACTCCTTGGCCCTGGCGGGGTGTTTCTTGCCAAAGTATTGCAGGGTGGCACCGAAGCTGCGCTGCTGACGGCACTCAAGCGTGATTACAGGTCCGTGAAGCACCTCAAGCCGACGGCGAGCCGCGCCGATTCTGCCGAGCTCTATTTGCTGGCCGCTGGATTCCGCGGCGCTGCGAAAACCGCGAGTTAGGCTACGCGCTGATCAGAGGTCTCAGCGGGGGTCGGCAGGCGGTCCGCCATTTCAGCTCCTGCCTCCGGTTGCAATTGCAGGAAGATCAACACCGACAGGGCCGAGATCGCGGCAACCGCCAAAAATGCGGGCGAGAAATCCGCGGCGCGCAAGGGGCCGCCGCCTCTGAAATAGACCGTCAGCTCGACCGACATCGCGCCCAGGGCGACGCCCGAGGAGATCGCCAGTTGCTGGGCAACACTCACGAGCGATGTGGCACGACTGACGCGATGCGAATCGACGTCGGCGTAGGCGATGGTGTTGATGCTTGTGAACTGCAAGGAACGGAAGAATCCTCCGACCAGCAACAGGATCATCATCACCCAGATCGGTGTCGTCGCGGTGAAGGCTGCGCAAACCGCGAGAAATGCCGAGCTGATGATTGAGTTGATGACGAGAATATTGCGGAAGCCGAAGCGCCGCAAAATCGTTGCGGTCGCCCACTTCATTCCCATGGCGCCGAAGGCCGTGGCAAACGTGATCATGCCCGACTGAAAGGGCGTCATGCCGAAGCCGATCTGCAACATCAACGGCAGAAGAAACGGGAGAGCGCCCAGCCCGAGTCGGAAGATGAAGCCGCCGCACACGGCGACGAAGAATGTCGGCAGGCGAAACAGCGACAGGTCGAGCGCCGGATTCTCGGTGTGGCGGGCATGCACAAGATAGGCAACGACGAAGCAGGTTCCGCCAAAAATCAATCCGGCGACAACCGTCCAGGGCAGGAAATTCAGGCCGAGGACCGACAGTCCGAACGCCATGCCGCCGATGCCGAGGCCGGCGAGAACCATGCCGACGACATCGAATCGAATGTGATCTTCCGCGCGCACATCGGGAATGAACCGCGTCGCAAGTGCGATCCCCATCAGGCCGATCGGCACATTGATGATGAAGATCCAGTGCCAGCTTGCGTAGGTCGTTATGAATCCACCAACCGGCGGCCCAAGCACCGGACCGATGAGGGCCGGCGTCGTGACCCAGGTCATGGCGCCGATCAGTTCGCGCTTGCTGATCGTGCGAACCAGGACCATCCGCCCGACCGGCGTCATCATCGCCCCACCCATCCCTTGGACGATCCTGGCAACGACAAAACCGGTGAGCGAACTCGAAAGGGCGCAGCCGATAGATCCGAGGACAAACACCGCGATTGCCGCCCGAAATACGGTTCGCGCCCCGAAGCGGTCGGCGGTCCAACCGCTCGCGGGAATAAAGATCGCGAGGGAAAGCAGGTAGGAGGTGACGGCGAGCTTCAGCGCGAGCGGATTGGCGCCGATATCGGCCGCTATGGCGGGCAGCGATGTGGAAATTACGGTCGAGTCCATGTTCTCCATGAACAGAGCGACCGCGATAATCAGCGGGACGATGCGGTCACGGGGCATGGATGTTCGGGTGCGAATTGTCGCGGCATTGAAGCATGGGTCTTGAAGCGCAAAGCGGGGGCAAAAGAAAGGCTCCTTCACGTTTACGAGTTCATAACAGCCATCCGCGATTGCCCTAGGAATCGGCGCCATACCGTGCTATCGACCCACGCCAACCCAAAAGCGGGCCGCGATTTGAGCGAGGGACCCCCTCGCAACGGGCTTTTTCATCCGGTTGTTGCCGGACCCGGGCCTTCAGGGCGAAACGGAGTTGGCGATGGCCGCAAAAAACAATGCCAGTCCCCGCGAGGGACTCACTTTCGACGACGTATTGATTAAACCGGGTCTGTCCGAGGTATTGCCCGCCGAGGTCGACATCCGGTCGCATGTGACCCGATCGATTTCGGTCAACATCCCCATCATAGCGTCTGCCATGGACACGGTGACCGAAGCGCAAATGGCAATCGCCATGGCGCAGGCCGGGGGCATCGGTGTCCTGCACCGAAACATGGAACCGGAAGAGCAGGCCGCGCAGGTCCGTCTGGTCAAGAAATTCGAGTCGGGAATGGTGGTGAACCCGGTCACCATTGAGCCCAATGCGACTCTTCAGCAGGCCCTGGACCTGATGAAAGACAACCGGATTTCCGGCATCCCGGTCGTCGAAAGATCCGGCAACTCACAGCCGGGCAAGCTGGTTGGCATTCTTACAAATCGCGACGTTCGTTTCGCGACCGACCCCCGCCAAATGGTCTCTGAGCTGATGACAAAAAAGCTCATCACCGTGCGCGAGGGGGTCGCCCAGAATGAGGCCAAGCGCCTGTTGCACCAGCATCGCATCGAGAAGTTGCTCGTGGTCGACTCGGAATATCGCTGCGCCGGCCTCATCACGGTGAAGGACATCGAAAAGGCCGTGGCCAACCCGAACGCCTGCAAGGATGACCACGGGCGGCTGCGCGTCGCGGCGGCAACCACGGTCGGCGACAAGGGTTTCGCCCGGACCGAGGCGTTGATTGCGGCGGGAGTCGATCTCGTGGTCGTCGATACGGCACATGGCCATTCCAGATATGTCCTCGATGCGGTCACACGGATCAAGCGGCAATCGAACAAGGTCCAGGTCATCGCAGGAAACGTCGCAACGAGCGAAGGCGCGAAGGCCCTCATCGGCTGCGGCGCGGATGCAATAAAAGTCGGGATCGGACCCGGCTCCATCTGCACGACGCGTGTCGTCGCCGGCGTCGGTGTGCCCCAGCTCACGGCAATCATGGATTGCGTCGACGCGGCTAAATCGAGCGGCACGCCGGTCATCGCCGATGGCGGGATCAAGTATTCGGGCGATCTGGCAAAAGCGATTTCCGCGGGCGCCGACTGCGCCATGGTCGGCTCGTTGCTCGCCGGTACGGACGAAACGCCCGGCGAAGTGTTCTTATATCAGGGCAGGTCGTACAAGACCTATCGCGGCATGGGCTCGGTCGGAGCCATGTCGCGCGGCTCGGCCGACCGTTACTTCCAGCAGGATATAAAGGACGCTCTGAAGCTCGTCCCGGAGGGAGTTGAAGGGCAGGTGCCTTACAAGGGTGCGGCGGCCACCGTCTTGCATCAGCTTGCCGGGGGACTGCGCGCCGCGATGGGGTATGTCGGGGCAAAAACCGTCAGTGAGTTGCACAGCAAGGCGGAATTCATCCGCATTACC
>DATEKG010000351.1:0-3387 GCA_035277565.1 Pseudolabrys sp. | reverse complement strand
AAGCGGCAACGCGCCATGCTCGATTTCGCGGTCAAGCTCACCGCCTCTCCGTGGAGCGTCGAAGAGGGCGACCGCGAGCGATTAAGACGCGCGGGCTTCAGCGACCGCGACATCTGGGATATTTCGGCCGTGGCGGGTTTCTTCAACATGTCGAACCGCGTCGCTTCAGCCACCGACATGCGACCAAATACCACGTACCACGGACAGGCGCGGTAGAGCCGCGGGATTCCGCCATACGGGCTTGTCCCGCACGCCCCAATTATATACGCACGATGCCATCCATGTCGGGGTGGCTGGGATGCACCTGGCCATAATGTGCGCTTGATGTTTCATCGTATAACTGCGTTGGCGTTTGCGTTCGCGCTGTGTCTGCAGGCAGCCGCAGCGGCCCAGGTCGCTCCGGCGGACCAGACCCCTGCAATTCCGCCGGCCCAGACCATTCTCGCCCATGACGGCATGGTGGTCGCGCAGGAAAGCCGCGCGGCGCGGATCGGGGTAGAGATTCTCGATCGCGGCGGCAACGCAATCGATGCAGCGGTCGCCGTTGGATTTGCGCTTGCCGTCACCTATCCGCGCGCGGGCAATCTCGGCGGCGGCGGGTTCATGGTGATCCACCTCGCCAAGGCCAATCGCGACATTGCCATTGACTACCGCGAGACGGCGCCCGCTGCGGCAAGCCCCACCATGTTTCTCGACGCGCAGGGCAATCCCGACCCGGCAAAGTCGCGCGACAGCGCGCTTTCGGTCGGTGTGCCCGGCACCGTCGCGGGACTTGCGCTCGCACTTGAAAAATATGGCTCGGGCAAATTTTCGCTCGCCGATCTGATCGCACCGGCCATCGATCTTGCGGAAAAAGGCTTTGAGGTCGAGGACGATCTTGCGGACTCGCTGCCGCAGTCGCAGGACCGTCTCAAGCGCTGGCCGGCGTCGACCGCGATCTTCTTCAACGGCGATCAACCGATGCATGAAGGCGACCGGCTGATCCAGCTCGATCTTGCCGATACGCTGCAGGCCATTGCCAAGGATGGGCCGAACGCATTTTACAAGGGTCGCACCGCCGCGCAGATTGCAAGGGCGGTTGCCGAAGCCGGCGGCATCATGACCAAGGACGATCTTGCAAATTACCACGCGGTCGAGCGCCCGGTCGTGCGCGGCAGCTATCGCGGCTACGACATTGTCACGGTGCCGCCGCCGTCGTCCGGCGGTGTGCATCTGGTCGAGATGCTCAACATTCTTGAAGGTTTCGACCTTGCCGCGATCCCTCGGGAGCAGGCGCTGCATGACATGATCGAGGCCATGAAGCGCGCATATGCCGACCGCGCAACATTCATGGGCGATCCGGATGCGGTAAAAATGCCGATCGAGGGATTGATCTCCAAGAAATATGCGGCGTCCCTGCGCGCGCAGATCGGCGATCGGGCAACACCGTCGGAGGAAATCCGCGCCGGCAAACCTGCCGATTTCGAAGGTCCCAACACGACACATTTCTCCGTGATTGATCGCGACGGCAACGCGGTGTCGAACACCTACACGCTGAATTTCTCGTTCGGGCTTGGCCTTGTTGCGGACGGCACCGGCGTGCTGCTCAACAATGAACTCGACGATTTCACCGCCAAGCCGGGCACCGCGAATGCCTACGGCCTGATCGGTTATGGTGCGAACCTGCCGGGGCCCGGGAAACGACCCCTCTCCTCGATGACGCCGACGATCCTGCTCAAGGGCGGCAAGCCCTTTCTGGTCACCGGCTCACCCGGCGGCAGCCGCATCATCAGCGCTGTACTGCAGGTGATCGTGAACGCAATCGACTTCCACATGCCGATTGGCCAGGCTGTCAGTGCACCGCGTCTGCACCATCAATGGCAGCCGGATGAGGTTTATGTCGAACCCGGATTTCCGCCCGATGTCCTTGATGCACTCGTCAAGCGCGGCCACAAGATCGTGCCGACACAACCTTTCGCGTCGACGAATTCCATCATGGTGACGCCGCAGGGTTACATCGGCGCCGCCGACCGGCGTACGCGCGGCTCACTGGCGGCGGGTTATTAGTGGACCGCGCCTGGTGTACATGTTTCCGCGCTGTAGGCACCAGCCTGCTTCGCTTCGGCAACCACCCCGCTGACCGCATCGCCGATCGATCCTGACCAGAACAGACATGGGCCGACGTTGACATCGATCACCGAAGGCAACGAGCGCGTACTTGAACGCGTCACATTCACCCTGATCTGCATGCCGCATTGGATAGGTTTCACCGCGGCGACTGTGCCGGTAAAAGCGATGTGATCCTTGGGCGCATGACCGATGAGAGCTACGGGACAGCGCCCGTAGGGAAGCGAGGCCGGGCAGGCCGGGCAATCGACGGGCTGCGCCAGCGCGGACTGACAGCACGACAGCAACACAAAGGACACGGATAAAGCGGTGACCGTTCTCATGCGAGCTACCCCTTCTCACTGAGCGGCTGAAATGACGCCCCACGAACTCTCAGAATAAGCCGGCTAATCAAGTCCGCGTCAGGCAAAACGACGCGGCCATGACCGTGCGCCCAGGATTGCGCCTATGACACTCCGGGCGGGCCTCAGACGAAAACGAATTTTGCGGAAATGGTTGATGCCCGGAGGCGGACGCGTCGGTCTTATCAGGAATCAACCTGCTGCCCAGGTGAAACCAGTCCGCTACAGTCTCATAGCGGGTTGATGCTGTTGTCGAATCTCTTCTCTCTTAGAGCCGACGTATCGTCATACGCGTTCCTGCAAAGCCGCTTTCGATGATCTTGCATCGCCTCGATGCGCTTTCTCACCCGCCGCCACTTCCCCTGCTCGAACGTATCTGAGTACCGCCACGCCCGGTCTTCTTCGGAAAACGCGATTTCCTCTGCCCTGTCCCCATGCCGGTCGACCATCCTGGCAGCGAGCGCATCTGGCTCGCCAGCTTCATGAATTACGATCTGGGATACTTCGACGACGAGACATGCAGGCTCGAGTCGCTCGATAACCCTTTCGGCCCAAAAGTGTTACCTAGGTCTCCGGTATGAAACGTAACCTATGTGTCCGGAACGGACCTGCGTTTGATTGGAGCGGGCGAAGGGATTCGAACCCTCGACCCCGACCTTGGCAAGGTCGTGCTCTACCCCTGAGCTACACCCGCATCCGTTAGGTATTTGGCCGAGCAGTCGGTTCGGCCGCCAAGTTGCAGTCGCTGGACGTTCCTATAGCCAAAAGCCGCCCCTAAATGCAACCGCCGCAGATAACATCGGTTATTGCCGTTTTGCGGCGTGCTTCCGATGCTGCCGCGGTTCCTCGACCGCTCCCGGCCAGCGTGGATTGTGGTTGCAGAAGCCGCGGAACCCGGCGGTCACATGCGGGACGCATTCCTCGAAGGTGCGGTACTGGC
>DATEKG010000350.1:0-10214 GCA_035277565.1 Pseudolabrys sp. | reverse complement strand
TGTCTTTTGACCGGCGACGAACCCGGTGAGACGAGGCCGGGCACCTTGCTGACCCGGCCATTGAGAACCGCCGCTGCTGCACGCAAGTCCTCGATACGAGAATTTGTGCATGAGCCAATAAAGACGCGATCGATTGCAATATCGGTGAGCCTGGTGCCGGCCGTAAGACCCATATAGTCAAGGGCATCGCGCACATATTTCTCGCGCGTAGCGTCGCTCTCGCGCGCCGGATCGGGAACGCGCGCGTCAATCGGAAGTGCATCGTCCGGTGTCGTGCCCCAGGTGACAATCGGTGCGATTTCGTTAGCGTTGAGCGAGATTTCGCGGTCGAACTCCGCATCGGCGTCCGAGGCCAGCGTCGACCAGGCTTCGACTGCCCGGTTGAAATCGAAGCTTTGCGGCGCAAAGGGCCGGTCCTTCAGGTAAGCAAATGTGGTTGCGTCCGGCGCGACCATGCCGCAGCGCCCGCCGGCCTCGATGGACATGTTGCAAAGCGTCAGACGGCCTTCCATCGATAGCGAGCGGATCGCGCTGCCGGTAAATTCAATGGCATGGCCCTGGGCGCCATCGGCGCGAATTCGCGCGATGATCGCCAGTGCAATGTCCTTCGCCGCGATCCCCAAAGCGAGCGCCCCATCAACTGTGATGCGCATGCGCTTCGGCTTCCTTTGCCAGAGCGTTTGCGTCATCAGCACATGCGCAACTTCGGACGCTCCGATTCCGAAAGCGTACGCGCCGAATGCGCCGTGTGTGGACGTATGGCTGTCGCCACAGACAATCAGCAGCCCGGGCAGCGTCAGCCCTTGTTCCGGGCCGACGACATGCACGATGCCCTGGCGCAGGTCGCGCAGGCCGAACAAGGTGATGCCGCTTTCGGTCGTGTTGGCCTCGAGATTGCGCACCATCGCCGCAATCTCGGGATTGGCAATTTCGCTCCCTCGGCCGCGCGTCGGCACGTAGTGATCGGCGACACCGAAGGTGAGTTTCGGCTCGGCCACCGTTCGTCCACGGGCCTTCATCTGGGAGAAGGCGTGAAAAGACCCCTCGTGCACGTAATGGCGGTCGACCCAGAGAAGGGCAGCACCGTCCTCACGGCGCGCGATCTCGTGCGCAGACCACAATTTATCGACGAGAGTCCGGGGCGCGCTCATGGTGTGCCGGCTGCTGTGCCCCACCGCTGTGGGCTTGTCGAGCCTCGGCAATATTGTATGCTAAAAAATACCAAGTAAAGGGTCGGGTAAGGGGGAGTTGCGTTGCGCCATTGGCTTGGCGAAGCAAAAGCGAAACGGGTCTACCTCGTTTTGCGTGACCGCATCCTGAGCGGGGCGGCCGGCTTCGGCATGAAGCTTCCTACCGAACATGAACTTGCACGCTACCACGGCGTTTCGCGGGTGACGGTGCGGCGCGCGCTCGGCGAACTCGCGCGCGAGCGACTGATTGAGCGCCGGCCGAGCGCCGGCACACGCGTCATTTACCGACCGTCCCCGGCGCCGATGACGGCGGATATTTCCGGCGTGCTCGCGAATCTTGCTGACATGGGCCGCCGCACCACCGTCAGGCTCCTCTCTTTCGACTATGTTCCGGCACAGGGCGCGGCCGCTGAGGCGCTTGGCGCGGGCCCGGATCAGCTTTTGCAGCGTTCGATACGCGTGCGCTCGATCGACGGCCGGCCGTTTTCCTACCTGGTCACGCATGTTCCGGAGAACATCTCGGTGACTTTCACGGAAGACGAGCTTGCCCGCCGTCCGCTGCTCGAACTTCTGGAACGCGCCGGCGTGAAAGTCGACCGTGCCCGACAGCGCATCACCGCCGGCATGGCGACACCACAGGTCGCCAAGGCGCTCGGGCTGCACACCGGATCGCCCCTGATCGAACTTGTTCGGGTGGTCTATGACCAGGCCGGCTCCGGCGTGGAATATCTGCACGCGCTCTACCGCCCCGACCGCTACAGCTTCGAATTCGACCTTATCCGTTCGGGCGTGAATGAGGCCAGGGGCTGGGCGCCGGTGGTTGGCAAGTCCGCAACGAAGACGGCCAAAAGTCCGGCTACGACGATCGTAAAAATTTCAAACCACAAGACCAGGCCGATGGATCTCGCTCCACGGCGATGAAGCAGGGAGATGGTGTCATGTCGAATCTGAAGTCAGTCAGTCGCCGCCGGTTTCTTGCAAGCAGCGCACTCGGCGTCGCTGCCGCGGCGAGCGGCACGTTTTCGATGCCGGGAGCTCTGCGTGCCCAGGGTGCCGGCGTCAAGCTCGGTGTGCTGCATCCGGTCAGCGGGGCGCTTTCTTATTCGGGCCAGCAGGGACGGCTTGGTGCTACGCTCGCGATCGAGGAGATCAACGCTGCCGGCGGCGTCAAGGGTCTCGGCAGGATCGACGCGGTCCTCGGAGACGCGCAATCGACTCCCGAAGGCGGCACGGCCGAGGTCGAGAAGATGAATTCGGCGGGCGTTGTCTGCATCGTCGGCGGCTACGCCAGCAATATCTGCCTCGCAACGACCCAGGCGGCGGCGCGCTATGAATTGCCCTATGTGGTCGATGTCGGTGTTGCCGACGCCATCGTGACGCGCGGCCTGAAGAATACGTTTCGCTTCGGGCCCGGCTTTGGCGTCATTGCGAAGACGGCGCTTGCCAATCTCGCCGCGATCAACAATGCGGCCGGCAAGCCGGCCAAGACCGTGATGATTGTGCACGAAGATTCGCTGTTCGGTTCGGGTCTTGCCAAGCTGCTCAATGCGCAGCTGCCGCAACAGGGATTCCAGATTCTCGAAACAATTCCGCATCCCACGCCGACGCGCGACTTCAACAATGTCGTGCTCAAGATCAAGGCGCAGAACCCCGACCTCGTGATCCCTGCCAACTACTACAATGAATACGTCCTGCTGGCGCGTACCATGCAGCAGCAGCACGTGAAGCCGAAGGGCATCTACTCGGTGCTGGGCGGGGCGGCGTCTTCCTACAAGTTCGTCAAGGAATTCCCCGAGGCCGCCAGATACATCATGGACTGCAATCACTGGTTCGACCCGCGCAACCCGAAGGCTATCGCGCTGAAAAAGAAGGTTGAGGACAAGGGGCAGTTCTATACCTACGAAGTCTATATGAATTACAGCTGCATCTATCTCGTTGCCGATGCGTTGCAGCGGGCGGCCTCGGCCGATCGGGCCAAGCTCACGGCGGCGCTGGCGAGTTCGACTTTCGCCGGCCATGTGATGCCCTACGGGCCGACGAAGTTTGTCAACGGACAAAACGAGGGCGCTGCGCCGGTCAACACGCAGGTGCTCGACAATGATATCAAGGTGATATTGCCGCCGACATTTGCCAACGCGAAGCCGGTGTTCCCGATTCCCGCGTAGCAATCAACAAGACCCGCAGACGGCGTTTGCATGTCTGCGGGTCGTCAAGGCCGCATTATGCTGTCGGCTGACATCCTCATCCCGGCCGTCATCAATGGCCTTCTGATGGGCGCCGTTTATGCGCTCGTCGCGCTCGGGCTCACCCTGATCTACGGTGTGCTGCACATCATCAATTTCGCCCATGGCGCGTTATTGAGCGTCGCCATGTTCGCGGCATTTTTCGCGTTTCGCCTGTTGGGTCTCGATCCCTATGTGGCGGTCTTTCTGCTGGCGCCGCTCTTTTTTGTGCTGGGCTATGGCCTGCAACGATTCGTCATAGGGCCGGCATCGCATGGCGACGACCGGAACATGCTGCTGGTCACGCTTGGTCTCGCCGTCTTCATCGAGAACGCGCTGCTTTACAGCTTTCGCGCGGACACCCGCACGATCGATGTGCCCTATGCGTTTCAGACTTTCAATTTCGGATTTACTTATCTGGCGGTTCCGCGCGTCGTCGGCTTTGCCGCGGTCTTTGTTGTCGCGCTGGCGCTATGGCTGCTGATGTCGTTCACGGATATCGGCCGCGCCATCCGGGCCGTCGCCAGGGAGAAGCTCGGTGCCGAACTGGTCGGCATCGACGTCGCGCACGTCTATGCAATGACTTTCGGCCTGGGCACGGCCTGCGTCGCGATCGCGGCCTGCCTGCTCATCCCGAGTTACTATGTCAATCCGGGCGTCGGAAACGCCTTTGTTCTCGTCGCCTTCACCATTGTTGTCCTTGGCGGAATGGGTTCGGTGCCCGGTGCGCTCTGCGGTGCATTGTTCATAGGGGTCGTTGAAAGTCTTTGCGGGCTTTTCCTCGGCGAGTCGCTTGGCCAAATCGGGATTTTTCTCATCTTCATTTTTGTCCTTTTGCTGCGCCCGGCCGGTCTTTTTGGAGCGCGCACATGAGATCCTTTGCGCCCGTCATTGCCGTGGTCGCCGTGCTGGCGGCGGTTCCGCTGGTCGTGCAGTCGAATGCGACGCTCAATTTTCTGGTGGCGGCGCTGATGATCGCGCTGGCTGGGCAGGGCTGGAACATCCTCGGCGGCTATGGCGGTCAATACTCCTTTGGCCACGCCGCGTTTTTCGGGACAGGCGCCTATGTCACCGCGGTGCTGCAGGTGCGATACGGTGTAAATGCCTGGCCTGGATTTGCCTTGGGGATCATGTCCGGCGGCGCCCTGGGCGCCATCATCGGGAGCATGACATTCCGGTCCGGACTGCGCGGCTCGTATTTCGCACTGGTCACGCTCGCCTTTGCGGAAGTCCTGCGCATTGTCGCGAGTGTCGCGCCCATCACCGGGGCAGGCGTCGGCACACTGATCAAGCTCGAACTGGGCGCGCGCACTTTTCAGTTTCAAAGCCGCGCCGCATTCTATTGGGCGATCCTCGCGCTCGTTACCGGCTCGCTTCTGATAGCGGCTCTGATCGAACAGTCGCGGTTCGGGACCTGGCTCGTTGCCGTCCGTGAAAACGAGGATGCCGCAAGTGCACTGGGCGTGGACGCGCGGCGGATCAAGACAGCAGCCATGGCTCTCTCCGGCGCCATGACAGCGGCAGCCGGATGTTTCTACGCGCAATATTTTCTCTTCGTCGATTCGGGAATTGCCTTTGGCACCTGGATATCGGTCGAGGCGCTGCTGACCGCCATTATCGGCGGCGTCGGGACTGTCTTCGGCCCGCTGCTGGGTGCGCTCGTCGTGAAAATGCTCGGCGAGGGCGCAAGGCTGGTGACCGGCGATGCGCCGGGGCTCGACCTCATCATCTACGGTGCCGTGCTTGTGCTCGTAATCTGGCTCATGCCGCGCGGTCTGATAGGCGGGCTCGCCGACGCACGGAAATTTCTGATACGGCGCAGGGTGGTGGTCGCGCCGACCGCGCAGGTGCCCCATGCCTGAACCCTTGCCTGAACCCTTGCTCGCGGTTGATCAGGTGAGCTGCTGGTTCGGCGGGCTGAAGGCGGTCGATCGCGCATCTCTGACGGCACCGGCCGGCCGCATTACAGCGCTCATCGGCCCCAACGGTGCGGGCAAGACGACATTGTTTTCGATCATCTCCGGCTTCGTCCGCGCGCGCGAGGGCGTGGTCCGCTACGCCGGGCTTGATATTACGGGGAAGCCGCCGCATCAGCTGGCGCGGCTTGGCCTGGCGCGCACGTTCCAGGTCGTGCAGCCATTCGCCGGTCTGTCGGTGCGCGATAACATCCTGGTTGGCGCGCATCTGCATCACCGGGAGCGGGCAACGGCCCTTGCGGCCGCCGACCGCGTCGGCCGCGATCTCGGGCTGGCGGATTTCCTCGACCGGCCGGCGGATACGCTGACGGTTGCCGCGCGCAAGCGTCTCGAGCTCGCCCGCGCTCTGGCAACCGAACCGAAACTGCTTCTGCTCGACGAAGTGCTGGCAGGACTGAACCCGACCGAAATCCGCGACATTGTTCCTCTTGTCAGGGACCTCTGCCGGCGCGGCATCACGATCCTGATGATCGAGCACGTGATGCAGGCCGTCATGGTGCTTGCGGAGCACATCTTCGTCCTCGCCGAAGGGCGAATAATTGCACAGGGCGCTCCCGCGCAGGTCGCGCGGAATGCGGCTGTCGTCGAGGCCTATCTTGGCCACGGCGCCGCCGCGAAGTGGGGAGCGGCGCATGAATAGCGAGGCCTTGCTTCAGGTGCGCGATCTCTGCGCCGGCTATGGCGAGACGGAAGTCCTGCGCGGCATCGACCTCAGGATTGACGCCGGCGAGATTGTTGCCGTGCTGGGATCGAACGGCGTGGGGAAATCAACACTCAATCGCGCGCTTTCGGGAGTTGTGCGCGCGCGCGCCGGCTCCATCAGTTTTGAAGGCCGCGACATCGCGAGTGAAAAGCCGCAGGCAATCGTTTCGCATGGCCTCATCCACGTCCCGGAAGGCCGCCGGGTATTTCCGAATCTCTCGGTGCGCGAGAATCTCGATCTCGGCAGCTACCGGCGGGGTGCCCCGCGCCGGGCGCAGAATCGCGATCGTGTTTTCGCGATCTTTCCGCGGCTCTTCGAGCGCCGCATGCAGCGCGCCGGCACGCTTTCGGGCGGCGAGCAGCAAATGCTTGCAATCGGACGCGGACTGATGGCGGAGCCCAGGCTGATGATCATGGACGAACCGTCGCTCGGATTGTCGCCGCTTCTGGTTGAGCAGCTGTTCGCGCTGATCAAGCGCATCAACGCGGACGGCGTTTCCATCCTGCTGGTGGAGCAGAACGTGGTTCAGAGCCTCGAACTCGCGAACCGCGCTTATATCCTCGCTGAAGGAAAATTTGTCATGTCCGGCACCGCGAAAGAATTGGCCTCCGACCCCGACCTCAAACGCGCCTACCTTGGAATGTGACACATGGCTCAAGCAACGCTTCGCTCACGACTCGCCGGCGCGCCGATCCTGATTGCGCCGGGCGTCTACGATGCCCTGACGGCGCATCTCGCCGAACGGGCCGGCTTTTCCGCGGTCTATGTGTCGGGCGCGGCGATCGCCTATACCCGCCTTGGCCGGCCGGATATCGGCCTTGTGGCGATGAGCGAAGTCGCCGACACGATCGCGCTGATGAGGGATCGCATCGGCGGTCATCTGATTGTCGATGCCGATACCGGCTATGGAAATGCGCTGAACGTGGCCCGCACGGTGCGACTTTTCGAACGGGCCGGCGCCAATGCGATCCAGATCGAAGATCAGGCATTTCCCAAGCGTTGCGGTCATCTCGACGACAAGACGCTCGTACCTGCCCGTGAAATGACAGGGAAAATCGAGGCCGCGCTCGACGCGCGGCTGTCGCAAGAGACATTGGTCATTGCCCGGACCGACGCCGTCGCCGTTGAGGGATTCGAGCGGGCGATTGCCCGCGCCGCGTCCTATCGCGAGGCCGGAGCCGACATTCTTTTCGTCGAGGCGCCCAAGACACGTGATGAGCTCAAGCGCATACCCGCTGCACTCAAGGGGGTCCCGCTCATGGCCAATATGGTCGAAGGCGGCAAGACACCACCGCTCAATGCCGCAGATCTGCAGGGCCTCGGGTTTTCACTCGTCATTTTTCCCGGCGCCATTGTTCGCGCCGTGGCGCGCGCGGCTGGCGATTTTTATGAATCCCTTGCGGTCCATGGCACGTCCGAGCCGTTCCGCAACCGCATGTACGACTTCACCGGCCTCAATGAGGTGATCGGTACGCCGGCGATGATCGCGCTCGGCAGGCAGTATGAAGACGCCGGAACACGATCTGACGGCAAGAAAGGCGGCGGCCAATGACCAGCCTTGCAGACAATCGGAGAGGCCGTTGTGCGTGAAGACATCGAGCGCCGGGCCCCGGCCGTCAAGGCGTCCGGAGCAACAAACTAGCCAATACGCCAGGTCGAGGAATGGTTCGCATGGACAAGCTGTTCGATACCCTCATCAAGAATGCCCGCGTGGTTCGGCCGAACAAGACATCGGTCGATTGCCTCGATATCGCGATCAAGAATGGGAAGATCGTGCGCCTCGCGCCGGAAATTGAGGCCGGCCAGGCCGAACAGGTGTTTGACGCAAAAAATCGCCTTGCGTTTCCCGGCTGCGTCGACGCGCACATGCATATCGGAATTTATGCGCCGCTCGCCGAGGATGCGGTCACCGAAAGCAAAGCGGCGGCGATGGGCGGCGTCACCTCGAGTCTGAACTATATCCGCACGGGGCGCTATTACCTCAATCGTGGCGGGCCCTATCGCGCCTTCATGCCCGAGGTGTTCAAGCAGGCGGACGGCCGCTTCTGGGTCGACTACGGATTTCACATTGCCCCGATCGAGTCCGGCCATATCGACGAGATGGAGCATCTCGTGACCGATCATGGCGTGCCGTCGTTCAAGATCTTCATGTTCTACGGCGGTTATGGCCTGCACGGAACCTCATCGCAGCAAAACGACTTCCTCATGATCGGTCCCGACGAGCGCTACGACATTGCGCATTTCGAGTTCATCATGCGCTCGGCGCAGCGCCTGATGGAAAAATTTCCCGATCTTGCGCCCTGCATCAGCGTCAGCCTGCACTGCGAGCTCGCGGAAATCCTTACGGCCTACACCAGGATTGTGGAACGCGAGGGCAAGCTGAAGGGCTTGCATGCCTACAGCGCCGCGCGTCCCCCGCATTCCGAGGGCCTGGCCATCTGGATCGCGTCATATCTTGCGAACGAGACCAATTGCCTGAACATCAATTTGCTGCATCTGAGCTCGCGGAAAGCCGTGGATGCCGCATGGACCATGCAGCAGGTGTTCCCGCACATTGCGTTCAGGCGCGAGGTCACAGTCGGGCATCTTCTTCTGGATATCGACTGCGAATGCGCCGTGCACGCGAAAGTCAATCCCCCCATCCGTCCGCGGGACGATGTCGAGGCGCTGTGGCAAGCCGTGCTCGATCGCAAGATCGACTGGATCGTCAGCGATCACGCCTGCTGCTCGGCGGAACAGAAATGGTCGAAGGACGACCCCGAGAACATCTGGCTCGCCAAGTCAGGATTCGGCGGCACCGAATATCTGCTTTCGGGAGTCCTCAGCGAGGGCAGCAAGCGCGGCATGTCATACAATCACATGGCCGAGCTGCTGAGCTGGAAACCGGCACAGCGCTTCGGGCTGCAAAGCAAGGGAGACATCGCCCCCGGCTATGATGCCGATATCGCGATTGTCGACCCGCACGAACGCTTTGTCGTGCGCGCGTCGGAATCCGAATCCACACAGGGCTATACGCCTTTCGAGGGCGTCGAGCTCAGCGGCCGCGTCAAAAGCACCTTTTTGCGTGGAGCTCTTGTCTACAACGACGGAAAAGTCGTCGGCCCCGCGCGCGGCAAATATCTGCGGCGGCCGGAAATCGCCCGCCAAAAATGATTCTTGATGTCCGCGATTGTCGTAGAAGCAGACAGGAAATTCAGCACGCAGGTGCCGCTTCTGATCATCGGCGCCGGTGCAGCCGGGCTTTGCGCCGCTCTTGCCGCCAGAGAAGCAGGCGCCGAAGTCATCCTGATTGAACGCGATGCAGTGCCCGCGGGCTCGACGGCCCTGTCCGCCGGGCTCATCCCGGCCGCCGCTACGCGTTTCCAGCGTGCAAAAGGAATTGTCGACGATCCGCAACTGTTTGCCCGCGACATTCAGCAAAAGGCGGATGGAAAGGCGGATCCGGATGTGGTCGATGCAGTTGCGCGCGGATCGGGGCCCCTGGTCGAGTGGCTGGCGGATCGTTACAAGCTGCCGCTCGATGTGATCGACAATTTCAACTATCCCGGCCATTCCGCCATGCGCATGCATGGATTGCCGAGCCGGACGGGCCGGGAACTGGTCGACCGGCTGCGCAATGCCGTGGAGGCACACGAGATCGTCATCCTCACGCGGAGCGTCGCAGAGCGACTCTTCACGAATCCCGGGGGTCATATTCTCGGGGTGGACGTAACCCGCAACGGTATACACGAGGAAATCGGCTGCAGTGCGCTCGCCCTCGCATGCAGCGGTTTTGGTGGAAATCCTGATCTGGTCCGCCGCCATATGCCGGAGATGGCGGACGCGCTTTATTTTGGCCACCCGGGAAATCGCGGCGACGCCATAGTCTGGGGCGATGCACTCGGCGCAGCGCTTTCGCATCTCGGGGCCTATCAGGGCCACGGTTCTGTCGCCACACCGCACAACATCCTCGTGAGCTGGGCGGTCGTTATGCAGGGCGGCGTCCAGGTCAATCGAGAAGGCCGCCGCTTCAGCGACGAGACGCGCGGCTACTCGGAGCAGGCGGCGGAAGTGCTGCGACAGCCGGGCGGGTTTGCGTGGACCGTGTTCGACGGACGAATTGCCGGCATAGCGCGGCAGTTCG
>DATEKG010000349.1:0-8198 GCA_035277565.1 Pseudolabrys sp. | reverse complement strand
GGAATCGCCGTCACTCCGGGCGAAACCGCGGCGCTCGGATTTGTCGGCGCGCGGCCTGTGCTGCTGCTCCCGGGGCGGCTTGATGCGGCCCTTGCAGTCTGGCTCGTCGTCGGCCGGCGGCTGCTCGACCGGCTCGCGGCGATCAAAGGCAACGATGCCGACCAGGCCGAAAGCCTGCCGCTTGCGCGCAAGATCACGTCAACAGTCGGTCTGGCCGAGGTGGTGCCGGTGCGGCGGGTCGGCGGCCAGGCGGAGCCGATCGCATCGAAATACCTCCCGCTGTCGTCCCTTGCGCGCGCCGACGGATGGATACTCGTTCCGGCCGAGAGCGAAGGTTATTCCGCCGGGACATCTGTTCAGGTAAGGCCCTTGCCATGAATCCAAGCGGCGGGCCCCGATCGTGAGCGAACCACGGAAATTGCGCGACACGGATGACGAGTTGCTGGCGCGCGTGCGCGCTGCCGCGCGCCAGGAGCAATTTCTCGAGGTCGTATCGCCGGAAGAAGCGCGCGTCCGGTTCGAAAGCCGGCTTGATCTCGGCCCCTTGTCTGCCGAAAGCGTGGCGCTGGGTCAGGCGCTCGGGCGCGTCCTCGCGCAAGACGTGGTTTCCGGTGTCGACGCGCCGGCATTCGATCGTTCCAATGTTGACGGTTTTGCCTTACGCGCGGCGGACACGTTGGGTGCCAGCGACAGCATTCCCAAGGCGCTCAGTCTCAATAATGAAGTGATCGCCTGCGGGCACGCTCCGGCGCTGGCGGTGACAGCGGGTACCTGCACGGCGATCGCCACCGGCGGCGTGATACCGCGCGGGGCCGACGCGGTCGTGATGATCGAACAGACCGAACTGGTCGAACAGGACACGCCGCGAATCGAGTTGCGCCGCGCGGTTTTGCCAGGCCAGTTCATTTCATTTGCGGGTTCGGATATCGCTCGCGGCGAAACGCTGCTGCGGCGCGGCACGCTGGTCGGCGCACGGGAAATCGGCATGCTGGCGGCGTGTGGCCGCGACCGTATCGAAGTGATCCGGCGGCCGCTGGTTGCGGTTCTTTCGACCGGAGACGAACTGGTCGAGCCGGGTAAGCCGCTCAGGCCGGCGAGTGTCTACGACAGCAATGGTGCGATCATCGCCGCCGCGATCACCGAAGCCGGCGGCGAGCCGCGCCTGTACGGCGCATTTCCCGACGACGCGGTCGCGCTGGAAACGATCGTGCGCGAAGCGCTTGCCGGATGCGACATGGTTGTCCTTTCGGGCGGCACGTCAAAAGGTGCCGGCGATCTGTCGCATGGCGTCGTGTCACGCCTGGGCAAGCCGGGCATTCTGGTCCACGGCGTCGCATTGAAGCCGGGCAAGCCGCTGTGCCTGGCGGTTATCGAAAAAAAACCGGTCATTGTTCTGCCGGGCTTTCCGACTTCGGCGATATTCACGTTCCACACATTTGTCGCACCGGTGATCCGCAAGATCGCCGGTCTGCCGGCCGAGGCGGCAAGGAAAGTTACCGCGCATGTGCCGGTACGCGTCGCGTCCGAACTTGGGCGGCGGGAATATGTGCTTGTTTCGCTCATCGAGGGGGCGACGGCGACGCTTGCCTTTCCGACCGGAAAAGGCTCGGGCTCGGTCACCAGTTTTTCGCAGGCCGACGGTTTCGTCGAAATCGATGCGCTTTCTTCCGCGCTTGACGCCGACAGCGAGGTGAGCGTGTCGCTGATCGGCAGCGCCGGTCGCCCAATGGATCTGGTGATCATGGGAAGCCATGATGTGGCGCTCGATGTTGTTATCGGCGCACTTTCGGACCTTGGCTTTTCGGCGCGAACGCTTGCGGTCGGCAGTCTCGGCGGCGTCGCTGCGATCAACCGCGGGGAATGCGACATTGCGCCGGTGCACCTGATCGACCCGGCGAGCGGACAATATAATAAGCATCTGGCCGGGCGGGGGCTCTCGCTGGTACCGGGCTGGCGGCGGATGCAGGGCATGGTTTTTCGGCCCGGCGATGCGCGTTTCGAAGGGCGCAGTGCCCAGGAGGCGTTGAAGATTGTGCTGGGCGACGCATCCGCTCTCATGGTCAACCGCAATGCAGGCGCGGGCACGCGCGTATTGATTGACCGCCTGCTCGACGGAGTTCGGCCGCCCGGCTACGCGAACCAGCCGAAGTCACACAACGCGGTTGCTGCCGCAGTCGCTCAGGGCCGGGCCGACTGGGGTCTTGCCATTGAACCGGTGGCAGGGCTCTACGGCCTCGGTTTCCTCCCGGTATCTCCGGAACACTATGACTTTCTCGTCATTGACGAACGGCGCGAGCGCCCGGCGCTGCAGGCGTTCCTTGCGGCTTTGCGTGACGAACAGGTACGCACACGGATCCGCGAACTGGGGATGGAACCTTCCGGCTAAATTCCGCCGCGCCGACATTGTATCGGACGAACGATGCTGCATCTGACGAAGGCGATTTGTGTCTGCGTGTCGCCGCTTGCGTTCGGTGCGGCGCACGCTCAGCTGCGCGGTCATGGCGGGCCAGTGCGCGCCCTGGCGATCTCCTCCGACGGATCGCATGCGGTTTCCGGGAGCTTCGATACCTCGGTGATCCGCTGGTCGCTTGCCCGCAATGCCGCGGAACAGGTTCTCCGGTTTCATGACGGCGCGGTGAATGCGGTCGCATATCTGAAAGACGGCCGCATCGTCACAGGCGGCGCTGACTCGCACATAGCCATCTGGACTCCCGGCCAACAGCAACCTGAAAAAGTTTTGAATGGCCACACGGGACCGGTCGCCGCACTCGCAGTGTCGCCGGATGGCGCGCTGCTCGCGTCGGCATCGTGGGACCGCACAGTGCGCATCTGGCCGTTGAGCGGGGACGGCGCCCCGCGTGTGCTCGAAGGCAATGCGCAGAATGTCAACGGCGTTGCATTTTCCGCCGACGGCAAAAATGTCCTGAGCGTGGGATACGATGCGACGCTTCGAATCTGGCCGGTTGCCGGCGGGAGCGGAACTTTTCGGACTCTGCCGACGCCGCTTAACGCCGTTGCGGTCGCGCATGACGGTGAAATTGTCACGGCCGGCGCAGACGGCAAGGTCTATTTCCTGTCGGCGCAGGGCGAGAAACCGGCCGAGCTTACAGCCTCGCCAACTCCAATAATCGCCCTTGCCGTTTCGCCTGACGGTACGCTTGTTGCAGCGGCCGGAATTCGCGGGTCGGTAGCGGTCATCGACCGCAGGTCGCGCAAGCTCGCCCGCACGCTTGTCGGCCCCGGATTGCCGGTGTGGTCTGTGGCGTTTTTCCCGGATAACCGCACGCTGCTGACGGGAGGCGCAGACCGCGTCATCAGGCGGTGGGATGCATCAAGCGGAGAGCCGGTCGGGGCGGTGGTTTTCGGTACTCCTCAGGATCCGCTTGCTGCCTATGCCGGCGACCACGGCGCTGAGGTCTTCCGCGCCTGCGTTGCATGTCACACGCTTTCTCCCGGCGAAGGCAACAAGGCCGGTCCGACGCTTGCCGGGGTATTCGGGCGCAGGATAGCGACGCTCCCGGGCTACAATTTCTCTCCGGCGCTGAAGAAGCTCGACATTGTGTGGACTCCGGAAACGGTCTCGAAGCTTTTCGAGATCGGGCCCGCACATTATACGCCCGGGACCAAAATGCCCGAGCAGACGATCGGATCGGCCGAAGACCGCAAGGCGCTGGTCGACTTTCTCGCCAAGGCAACCGCGAAGAAATAGCTATCCTTCGCCTTTTTCTTCGCGCTCCCGAAGATAGTCGTCGGTTGTGCGCAGTCTGGGGCGCGCGGGCGCTCCGAACGGATCGAATTGTTCTTCGGCGGCGACGGTGATCCGGCAATCCTCGCACATGCGGATGATGTCGAGTCTCTTCTTGGAGTCCTTGTACATCCAATGCTTGCCCTCAAGCTTGGCGACCACCCGCTCGACCGAGCTTTTGACGCCGAACGGCTTGCCGCAGCGGATGCATTCGGCCGGTTGCTCCTGCTTGATGACTCGACTCATGGCGGTGGCGGCGCGGAAATCGATCTGCGGCCTGAGAGTGATCACCTTTTCCGGGCAGGTTGCCTTGCAGAGCCCGCATTGCACGCACGCATCTTCCGCAAAGCGCAGCATCGGGCGTTCCGGGTCGTCGGACAGGGCGCCGGTTGGGCACGCCGAAACGCAAGACAGGCAAAGCGTGCAGCCGGCGACATTGACTTCAACCGTCCCGAATGGCGCCCCGGCCGGAAGCGGAATGACATCGGTGGGTCGAGGCGCTGCTGCATGCAGTTCGCGCAGTGCCAGGCGCATGACCTCGCGCTTGCGGCCGCTTGCGGAAAAACTGGCCGGTTTCGCGGCAGGCTCCAACGGAACGATGGCGCGCAGAACCTCTCCGAGTTTGTCGGGATCATCGGTTTCAATGGTGCAGACGCGCTCGCCGTCAAAACCAAGCCCGCGGAGAATCGGCTCGGCCAGGGCGATGGTCTTGTACAGCCCGGCAATATCATGCAGTGGCCTTGCGCGCGTCACGAAACGAACGGCCGCTGCGCCATAGGCAAGCGCCGCGGCGACCGCCTCAAGGCCGACCTGCGTTATTTCATTGATCTCCAGCGGCAGTACATTCGCCGGCAATCCGTCACCGTGACGCGCCAGCGCGTCTATCAATTCGCCGCCATGCGCAGCGTCGTGAAACAGGACCACGGCCTGCCTCCCGCCATTGTCGCGGTATACCGAAAGCAGTGTCCGCAGCTTGTGCAGCAGCGCATCGGACGGCGGCAGCGCATAGCTGGCCGCCCCGGTCGGGCAGGCTGCCGCGCATTGTCCGCAACCGGCGCAGATATTCGCGTCAATGACCACATGATCGCCCGCCGGAGCTATGGCGCCGGTCGGGCAGAGATCGAGACAGCGGCGGCAGCCGACAATCCTTGAACGCGAATGGGCGCAAAGATCGGCGGTGAAATTGATGTAGCGCGGCTTGTCGAATGTGCCGGTGAGATCACGGGCCTTCAGCACCGCCCGCAAGACTGCGCTCGGATCGCCGGGGTCTGCGCGCAGATAGCCGTCACGCAGATCGGCGGCCGAAAACAGTGCGGGACCGCCCGACAGGTCGAGCAGGATATCGCAACGTGACACCGCGCCGTTGCGCGGCGCGGTGAATTCGAATGAGTCGCGCGAGGATGGCGCGGGGGCGGCGAAATCATCAACGGTCAGTTCGAACGCGCCGAGATATCCTTTGGCGGTGCGGATGACGCCCTTCACCACCGGATATTCCACGACACGCGGCGGAGATACTTCGCTATCGGGACTGAGCAGGACGGTAATGTCGAGGTGATCCTTGAGCAAATTGGCCGCCGCGAGCACCTGTTCGTCCTTGCCGTAGAGCAGCGTGATTCCGTCGCTCGTCAACGGCACAAAAGGAATTTCCGGCGCCCGCTCGGCGGCCACCGCAATGAGTGCAGCCATTTTGGCGCCGGCCTTCGCCGCGTCTTTCGACCAGCCGGCTGTCTCGCGAATATTCACGAAACTTAGCGCCCCCGCGCGGCCAATATTGTCTGCGACCTCGCTGAACAGGGGCGCCTCCTGCGTGCAGGCGACAACCATTGACTCTCCGGTTTCCGCCACCTTGCGAAAGCGTTCGAGTTCGGCGCGGCAGAACTGACGGCCTTCAATCACAATGGAATCGCGGCAGCTCCGGCGCACCGCGGCACCGTCGAGCGGCACCGTGTCCTCGCAGGAGCAGATCAGGATATGACGCGGCCGATCGGCCATGGTGTCGATTAACCTTTTCGCCTAGCCCCGCCGTTCAAGGCAAATTATGTGTCGCCATTGTGATGGTCCTGGTGGCAGCGGGACTGGCCTCAGGACCGACCAAGGCTATAATTATATGTATTCAAATATGAAAGGTAGAGCGAGGAACAATGCCGTTTGAAACGGCCCGTTCGCAGGCACAATTCGCGCCCGAGCTCGTATTGCCGCCGCCATTTTCAGCGGTGCGCCTGCGCGAGGTCGGAGATGCATTCGGGCACGCAATATCGATCGCCGCCGAGCAGGGGGCAGGCACACTTGTATATGTAGGCCGCTTCGACCTTGCCGAATTCGCTGTCGTGCTTGAGCCGGACGAGCCGCTCGCATCCGCGCGATGCGCTTTTTATGCCGGCATGACGGCGCTCGCCGACGCGCTCGCCGCGCATGCGCGGCCTGAAACCTCGATCGTAATCGACTGGCCCGACTCCATCCTGGTCAATCGGGGTCTTGTCGGCGGGGGACGTCTCGCGTGGCCGCAACAGTGCCGCGAAAACGAAGTGCCTTCCTGGCTTGTCTTCGGGGGAATGATCCGCACAGTCTCGATGACAGGCACCGAGCCGGGCTTGAATCCGCTTGTCACCGCGCTGGAGGAAGAGGGCTTCACTGATGTGATGTCAGCGCATCTGGTGGAAAGCTTTGCGCGTCACTTCATGGTGGCACTTGACGCCTGGCAGGAGAACGGCTTTGGCGCGGTTGCAAAGACCTATCTGGAACGGCTGCCGCGCGAGCAGGGCCGGCGTGACGACATTGATGGCAATGGTGACCTGCTCGTCCGCCATATCGGCAAGACGGATGTCACGCGGCAGAAACTCCTGCCCCGGCTTGCCCGGCCGGCCTGGTTCGATCCGGCAGCGAGAGGGCCGCGCACATGAAGCTCTTGCGCACGATAAGGCTCGATCCTTCCGATACGTTTGTATTCGAGAAGGCTGCCGAGCCCGGCGAATGGGCCGTGTCCGGCGCTTTTGCCTTCTGGAACACTGACCCTGACAGGCTTGAAGGAAAGATGCGCACGGCGTTTCGCAGCGGGTTTCTTGGCATTTCGACGCTGGGATGGTCGACGCTGGTGCAAATTGTCGAGGCGACCGGCGAGGAACGCCGTGGAGCAGCCGCGCTATTGGCGGAAAAACTGGTATCGAAATTCGGCGCGCCGACGGCCGAGCAGGCGAATGCGGCCGCCGAAGAAGAGATTGCTTTCGCTGAATCGCTTTGCAGCCAGCCGCAAGACACGCTTGTCGCCGTGCACCGCAGTCTGGAAGAAGGCGCGATACGGGAATCTTTCCGCACACTTCGTGCGCGCAGAGGACAGGCGCCGGCCCGCGCCTTCTCCTTTCTCGAAGTCGAAGGCGCAGACGAAGTCGGGCAGGCGGAGGAGCGCGTCAATCTCGCCGCCATGGCTGAACGAGACCGCCAATGAATGATTTCTGGATCTCCAGCGGGCATCAATTGCTCGACCGCGGCGACGGCGGCGGCCTGCTGGTCACCGATGAATTTCTCAAGCTTTACATGGCGCGGCCGGAAGTATTGCCGCCGGCCGATGCCTGCCCCGCGGAGTTGAAGCTTCATTCCGCCCTGCTGGCCGATCCGCGGCTGCCGGTGAAGGCTGCGGATATTGACGCGATCGCCGACCCCGATGCGCGCGAGAACTGGAGACTATTGATCAGTTTCCGCGATCACCTGCTGCGCCATGAGACGCTCGAGGCCGCATTCGTGGACTATGCGCGCAAGGGTTTCGGCTCCGTGCCTCCGCTGTTTGTCAATCAGCTCGTGCATGTGATCCTCCGCAATGCCCTGCACGGCACGCAAGATCCGCAGATACTGCGCGCGGCAGAGCTTTTCTTTCGCATTCAGCGGGTCACCCTGCACGATGAATCGCTCATCGCGGCCGACGAGGAAACCATTGGCGGAATGAGCAACACTCCGGTTACACCGCTTGTCTCGATGCTTGGCATCCCGGCCGAGGCACAAATTGATGTCATCAATGCAGAGAACGCGGAAAACTACTGGGCGCGCAGCGACCAGTTCGACATGGCCCTCGACCTGACTGCGGGGCGTGACGGACTCTCCGCACTCGCAAAAGCCATGCAGAAATGGATCGCGCATTTGCTCGGCATCGATGTCGATATCGCGGCGTTGACTGAACTGCGGGATGCCGACCTTGCCTGGTATGTCGGCCTGGATGCAGATGCGACGCAAATTGGCGACAGTCTTTGGCATGGCGAATCTCCCGACGAGGCGGCAATGGCGCGCGTGATCGGGATTTTCCGGCTCGATTTCCGCGACCCTTCGGTCGTGGTCGAAAAGGTGCGCGGGGAGCCGGTCTATCTCATTCTGATGATGACATCCGACAAGACTATTCGCATGAAGCCGCAGAATCTCATCACCGGCCTGCCGGTGCGGCATCTGGAGGCTGTCAGTTGAGAGCGGC
>DATEKG010000348.1:0-4408 GCA_035277565.1 Pseudolabrys sp. | reverse complement strand
TCGCAAGTTCGGCAAAACGTGGCCAATAACCACTGTCTGAAGGGACTTCTTGACCCTCCAATAGGCCCACCGTAAACCCTTGGCAGCGCGGTGGAACATGATTGTCCTCGTCGACAACTACGACAGCTTTACCTTCAACCTAGTCCACTATTTGGGAGGGCTCGGAGCGGACGTTGCCGTGCACCGCAACAACAAGATTTCTGTCGCCGAGGTGTTGGCGTCGCAACCAGACGCCATTGTGCTCTCACCGGGCCCGTGCACGCCAAACGAAGCCGGCATTTGCCTTGATCTGATCAAACAGGCGGCGGCCACCGTTCCAATCCTCGGCGTCTGTCTCGGACATCAGGCCATCGGGCAAGCTTTCGGCGGCAAAGTGGTGCGTGCCGTACCGGTTCACGGCAAAGTGTCGGAAGTGAAGCATGCCGGTACGGGCGTCTTCCGCGGCATTAATGGCCCTCTGAAAGCGACGCGCTACCATTCGCTGGTGGTCGATCGCGCAAGCGTGCCAGACGCGCTCAAGATCAATGCCGAGACCGACGACCGCCTCGTGATGGGCCTTATGCATGAGACACTTCCCGTGCATGGCGTCCAGTTTCATCCAGAGAGCATTGCGTCCGAGCACGGACATTTCATGCTGAAGAATTTTCTTGATCTGGCTGCGGCCTGGAATGCCGCACGCGGGCGCCGTATTGCGAGCAGTCAACCACGGTTGCACGCGGGGGCATAAGACGCACTTATGGCGGACGATTTCAAATCACTCATCGCCAAAGTTGCGACCGGCGCAAGTCTGTCGCGCGACGAAGCCGCCACGGCCTTCGATCGTATGATGTCCGGTGAAGCAACTCCGTCGCAGATGGGCGGACTTCTGATGGCACTGCGCGTACGAGGCGAAACGGTCGAAGAAATCACGGGTGCAGTCACGACGATGCGCGCAAAGATGCTGGGCGTTAAGGCGCCGCCCGGCGCGGTGGACGTTGTCGGCACCGGCGGTGACGCCTCCGGGTCGTTCAATATTTCAACCTGTGCGGCCTTTATCGTGGCCGGCGCGGGCGTTCCGGTCGCCAAGCACGGCAATCGTGCGCTCTCCTCAAAGTCGGGAGCAGCCGACGTCCTGCAGGCCCTCGGTGTCAAGATCGAGCTTGACGCCAATCAGGTAAGCCACTGCATCCGCGATGCCGGGATAGGTTTCATGTTTGCGCCTGCACATCATCCGGCCATGAAAAACGTCGGTCCGACCCGCGTCGAGCTCGGCACGCGCACAATTTTCAATCTGCTCGGGCCGCTTTCGAATCCGGCGGGCGTCAAGCGCCAGATGATCGGCACATTTTCCAAGCAATGGCTCGAACCGATGGCCCAGGTGCTGAAAAATCTCGGGTCCGAAAGCATCTGGGTCGTGCATGGCTCTGACGGTCTCGACGAGATCACAACGGCCGGTCCGACCAGCGTCGCCGCGCTCGAAGGCGGGAAAATCCGCACTTTCGAGATTACGCCGGAAGATGCCGGCTTGCAGCGCTCCAGGGCCGAAGCATTGCGTGGCGGCGATGCCGAACAGAATGCGAAAGCACTGCTCGACGTGCTCAAGGGCAAACAAGGCGTGTTCCGGGACGTATCCGTCCTGAATGCGGCAGCCGCGCTTATCGTTGCCGGCAAGGCGAAGGATCTCAGACAGGGTGCTACTCTAGCCGCGCAATCGATCGACACCGGCGAGGCCGAAGGCCGCCTCGACCGACTGATTGCGGTGTCCAACGCCGTGGAGGCGTAAGTCTATGGCCGATATCCTCGCCAGGATCGAAGCTTATAAACGTGAGGAAATAGCTGCCGCGAAACGCTCGCGCGCGTTCACCGACGTCGACCGCGCGGCAAGGGCTGCGCCGCCGCCCCGCGGATTCCTGCAGGCGATAGAGGCGCGGGTCGCCCAGGGCGAGTATGCCCTGATCGCCGAAATCAAGAAGGCGAGCCCCTCGAGAGGCCTCATCCGGGACGATTTCGACCCACCCACGCTTGCCAGGGCCTATGAGGCCGGCGGGGCAGCCTGCCTGTCCGTCCTTACGGATGCGCCGTCATTTCAAGGAAAGCCGGAGTTCCTGGCGGCCGCGCGAAATGCCACGCGCCTCCCGGCCTTACGAAAGGACTTTATCTACGAGCCCTATCAGGTTGCGGAATCACGCGTTCTTGGCGCGGACTGTATCCTGATCATCATAGCCGCCGTAGATGATGCCGCCGCCCACGATATCGAGGACGCTGCCTCTGGCTATGGCATGGATGTGCTTGCTGAAGTTCATAACGAAGTTGAGCTTGAGCGCGCGCTGAAGCTCAAATCTCGGCTAATTGGGATCAATAATCGTGACCTTCGGACATTTGAAACATCCCTGGCGGTAAGCGAACACCTTGCGCCGCGCGTTCCGCAGGACCGCATTGTCGTCGCCGAAAGTGGCCTTAATGGACCAGCCGATCTTACTCGCCTTCACCGTATTGATATTTCGACCTTTCTTGTCGGCGAAAGCCTGATGCGACAAGGCGACGTTGCTGCGGCCACACGGGCCCTGCTCGTGCGCGCATCGCCCCGCACTGCTGCGGAGTAGCTGTCATGGTACGGCGAATGAAATCTGCTCCCCGCCGCAAGAGGCGCGCTCGATTGCAGACGCGAGTCCGGCCCGTCCCGCGGTCGAACTCAAGGCGCGAAGCTGCGCCGGCTGCCCCCGTTCTCACGCATCTCGATCAACGCGGTGAAGCCCGCATGGTCGACGTTTCTGATAAAGGCGCTACCGAGCGGATCGCGGTTGCGGAGGGCCGTGTGCTCATGCGAAAGGAAACGCTTGACCTTGTCATTGCGGGCAATGCGATGAAGGGCGATGTCCTGGGCGCCGCTCGCCTTGCGGGAATCATGGGGGCCAAACGCACGCATGGGCTCATTCCGCTTTGCCACCCGCTCCCTCTCACCAAGGTGGAAATCGAAATCAATCCCGAGCATTCTCTGCCGGGATTTCTTGTGCAGGCGACGGTGAAAGTCACGGCAAAAACCGGCGCCGAAATGGAGGCATTGACCGCGGTATCGATCGCCTGCCTGACAATTTACGACATGATCAAGGCGGTCGAGCGCGGCATGCGCATTGAAGGCATCCGCCTGCTTCACAAGAGCGGCGGAAAATCCGGCGAGTGGCTGGCGGAGTCCTAGTTCATGCCACTGATGGCCGTTGCGGATGCGTTGCGACAGGTGCTGGCCGACGCGCGACCTTTGCCGGACGAAGCAGTTCTGCTCGACGACGCACTGGGCAGAGTGCTGACTGAAGACGTGTCCGCATTGCGGACACAACCACCCGCCGCCGTATCGGCGATGGACGGTTACGCACTGCGCGGTGCGGATGTAACGACGGCCCCGGTGACCCTTAAAGTGATAGGTAAAGTTGCCGCCGGACACCCGTTTGACGGTACGATAGGGCCGCAGCAGGCCGCACGAATCTTCACCGGCGCGGTCATGCCACCCGGTAGCGACACCGTTGTGATCCAGGAGCTGACCAGTGCAACCGGCGACTCCGTCACCGTGCAGAAGCCGACCGCTCTCGGCCGCAATGTACGCAATCAGGGAATAGACTTTTCGCAAGGCGAGGTGCTCTTGCGCAAGGGGACCCGCCTGACCGATCGAGATCTGATGCTCGCCGCCGCAATGAATCATCCGCGCCTGCGAGTGCATCGGCGGCCGAGGCTTGCTGTGCTCGGCACCGGTGATGAACTCGTTCCACCAGGACACGCACCGAAACCTGGCGAAATTGTTTATTCGAATGGTTTTGCGCTTGCCGCGCTCGCCCGCAACGAAGGGGCGGACGTCCAAGATCTCGGGATTGCACCCGACCGCACCGATGCGATCGTGGCGGCTGTGCGCCGCACCCGCGCCTGGGGCGCCGACATCCTTGTGACCTCCGGAGGCGCCTCGGTGGGCGAGCACGACCTCGTTCAAAAGGCCCTCGCTTCGGAGGGCCTCAGCCTTTCCTTCTGGCGCGTTGCGCTCCGGCCCGGGCGGCCGATGCTGCATGGGCGCCTGGACGCCATGCAGGTGCTTGGTGTGCCGGGCAACCCTGTTTCCGCCTATGTATGTGCGTTCTTATTCCTGGTGCCGCTGATCCGGCGGCTTTCCGGCCGAAGCGATATCGAGCCGGAGCCCTGCCCGGCGCGTCTCGGCCGTGATTTGCCCGCCAATGACGCGCGTGCCGACTACCTCCGCGCCACTCTTGCCGACGGCCCCGAAGGGCTCGTCGCGACCCCCTTGCCCGTACAGGACAGTTCCCTGATGGCCCCCCTCGCCCGCGCCAACTGCCTGCTGATTCGTCCGCCGAACGCGCCCGCGGCACAGGCCGGTTCAGACTGCGTCATCCTTAAGCTAGGGCTTTAGCGGCCTTTCGAGTTTTTCACT
>DATEKG010000347.1:0-6847 GCA_035277565.1 Pseudolabrys sp. | reverse complement strand
GCCGACATGATGTCCTTGCGCAATGTGCGGATGTCGAGCGTCATATCGGGCTTTTCGCCTTTCATCACGCCGGCCTTGCTTTTCATCCAGTTGCTCGCATATGGCGCTTCCTGCAGCACGTCGAGCATCTGCTCCAGTGTGAGACCTTCCTTTGAACCGAGCGCAAGCGATTCCGACAGCGCCTGGATATATGCGCCTAGTCCGAGATTGACCGCGAGCTTCATCGCATAACCGCTTCCGTTTGGGCCCATATGAGCGATCCGTCGCGTCATTTTTTCGAGTACGGGCCGGGCGCGCTCGAGGTCTTCGGCGCGGCCGCCGACCAATGCGAACAGTTTTCCGTCCTTGACCTGCGGGATCGTCCCGAGCACCGGCGACTCGATCAGCCGCGCGCCTCTGGCTTCAACGACCGGTGCAAGGTCACGTCCGGTCATCGGCTGCAAGGTGCTCATTTCGATAAAGAGCTTGCCCGCCACATTCGAGCTCAGGAACCCGTCGGCACCCGTAAATATCCGCCGGACACCATGGTCTTCGGTAATGATGGAAATAACGATGTCTGACCCGGCTGCAACCGCCTGCGGATGTCCGGCGATCCGCAAACCGTCCGCCGCAAGAGCCTTGTTTCTGTCGCCATTGGCGTCCCACCCAACGAGATCAAAACCTTGCTCGCGCAGGCGTCGGGACATTGCGGTGCCCATCCGGCCAAGTCCGACCAGGCCGATTTTCATAGTGTGATCTCCCCTTGCTCTTTTCTGCAACGCACGGTCGTGGCGCGAGCAAATCCGGCGCACGCGATGGGCGCTTGTTAATTGACAGCGATCCTTGCTGCGATAGTCTGTATCGGCTGGATGCTACTGGCAAATCGCGCGGCGACTATAGAATAAAAATTGCCGCTGTCCCTGGGGAGGACGTCATGAAGATTCGCGTACGTCACACAGTCGCTTTCACTCTTTTTGCTGCCGCCTGGTTTGCGCTGGTGTCGCCGTTGCGCGCTGCCGAATATACCTTGAAGTGGGCCGTGGTCACGCGCGGTGACATGCAGGAAAAGTTCGGCCACAAGCTTGCCGAGGTTCTCCCGAAGGCGACCAACGGCCGCGTGGAGGTGAAAGTGTTTCCAGGCGGCCAGCTTGGCAGCCCGGCGGCGATGATCGAAGGACTGCAGCTCGGTACTGTCGAAGGTTACGAAAATCCCGCCGACTTTTTCGTCGGCGTCGATCCACGTTTCGGCGAGTTCAGTATTCCATTTCTCTTCCGCGATACCGAGCAGGCCAACAAGGTCCTGGGCGACCCCGAGTTCAACGAGTACGTCCTCAAGCTGGCCGAGGCGAAAGGAATCGTCGGCGTCAATCTCGCGGTCGCGGCGGAATCCCTTTATTTCGGCGCCAAGAAACCTTTGCGGCATCTCGACGATTTCAAGGGGATGAAATTGCGCGTCAACGCCACGCCCGCAGAACGGGCACGGATGGGGGCATTGGGTGCAACCGCCGTTCCGATGGGCTTGCCGGAAATGATCACCTCGCTGCAAAACGGCGTCATCGACGGCACGATGAGCGGAATGTCGATCTACACCAACTTCAATCTGCAGAATGTGGGCAAGACCCTGCTCGAAACCCACGATACCCTGCTGATCTCCTTCGGCGGATTCAGCAAGGCTTGGCTCGACAAGCTGCCGCCCGATTTGCGCAAGATCGTCGTCGATGAGGCGCGCAAGCTGCAGCCATGGGCCCGCCAGACCGCGATCGATGAGGTCGCGGCACTGCGGAAAGTCTGGATCGAGCAGCGCGGCGGCGAAATCGTGACCTTGCCGCCGGCCGAACAGGCAGAGCTCGAAAAGCGTCTCAAGCCGATCGGCGCCGAGGTGACCAAGGGCGATCCGGCGCTGAAGGCCTTCTACGAGAAGATTCAGACCATCGCGAAGAAATACTAGGCGGAAATCCCATGCTCCGGCGCGCCATTTCAGCGAAACGGCGCGCCGGTTCTTCGGGCCGCCGGCTTGGGCGAAGCGGTTCAGGCCCCCGACGCGAAGCGTCGCATTGCTTCGGAGCCTGAATACGCATGACAGATGATTCAGAACCAGCAGAACCCAAGACAGCGAATCCCGCAAAGTCGAAGCAGATTGAAAAACTGATCTTCATCAAGATTCCTCACATATTGGCCGGCGCGCTGTTCTTCGTGGCGGCTGCGATCAACGTCATCAATGTTGTCGCACGCTATGTTTTTTCGGACCCGATCTTCTGGGCGGAGGAAATACTGATTTTCATCGTCATTTGGGCCGTTTTCCTGGTGGCCGGGTCAATCACCTATCGCGGCGCGCATCTGAACATGGACCTCGTCTATTCGACGATGAGTCCGCTGCTCAAGCGTATCGTCAACATCGCGATTGCGCTCACGCTCATTGTCTGCACGACCTTCACGGCCGTTCAATCGTGGAAGGTCGTCATGCTTCACTACCGCAACCACGGCGTCACCGCCGGAACCGATATTCCGCTGGTGATTCCGCATACGGCCCTGCTCTTCGGATTCAGCTTCATGGCGGTTGCCGCACTCCTGCGGATCCGCTCCTACATCACCGGCAAGTTCGACTGACGGAGCGCGGCGATGTACTGGGTCATGGCCATTCTGCCCTTTGCCCTCCTTCTGCTCGGCTTTCCGATCTTTCTTCTCCTGCTCGCGACATCTCTGGTGATCCTGCTCGGTTTCTACGACCTCCCGCTCGCAGTGGTCCATCAGGATATTTTCAACAGCCTCAACAAATACGCTCTGCTCGCCGTGCCGTTTTTCATATTCGCGGGCGATCTCATGTCGCGCGGCGGAATATCGGTGCGCCTCCTGCGCTGGGTGGCTTCGATGATCGGAGGCTTTCGCGCCCATATTCCGATGACGTCGCTCGGATTCGCGGCCCTTTTCGGCGCGATTTCCGGCGTTACAACCGCGGCGACAGCGGCCATTGGCACACTCACCTATCCGCGTATGCGGGAGGCCGGATATAGCGAGCGATTTGCATCGGCGCTCATTACGGCGGAGGGCGCGCTCGACAACCTCATTCCGCCGTCGATCGCCATGATCATCTATGGGATCGCATCGGACACGTCCGTCATCCAGCTGTTTGCTGCCGGAATTGGCCCGGGACTGCTGCTGGCAGCCATGTTCGGCGTCTACATCTACTACCACTCCTGGCGCGCCGGGATCATGGAAACCGGCAAGTTCTCGTTCAGGGAATTCCTGATCGCGACAGGGGACGGCGTCTGGGCGATCGGCGCCATCGCCATTATTTTCGGCGGCATTTACTCCGGAGTGTTCTCAGCAACAGAAGCCGCCGGAATCGCCAGCGTGTATGCGATCTTCGTGAGCTACTTCATTTATCGTGAGACAACCCTACGGGAGATTTTCGAGACCGGCGCACGCGCGATGTATTTGACCGGGCTGATTTTCATCATTGTCTCAGTCGCCGGTCTCTATGCGTGGCTGCTGACCATCAGCGGAATCGCGCAGGACACCGTGTCGCTGATCACGACGCTCCACTCGGAACGCTGGGTTGTCCTGCTGGTCATCAATGCCTTTCTCCTGTTCGTCGGCTGTTTTCTCGACCCCGCTTCGGCACTGATCATGCTCACGCCGTTGCTTGCACCGGTTGCGGCTTCATTAGGGATCGATCCGATTCATTTCGGCGTGATCGTGGTCATGAACCTGACGATTGGCACGTTCCACCCGCCGTTCGGCCTGAATATTTTCGTGTGCCAGGCCCTGTTCAAGACACCGTCGGGAACGCTCTATGTTGGGCTCATTCCCTTTGTCAGCATCGCCATTCTGGCGCTGATGCTGGTGACGTACATTCCGGCCATTTCGCTCTGGATCATGCACCTGTTGGCCTAGCAGGCTGTTGAAGAAGTGACCGATCGGCGCGCGATGAAAGGAATATCGTCGCCGCCTTCGAGGGAGATTTCACCTTCGAGCGAGCCATCGTCCAGCGTCTCTGCCCAACCATGGCCGCGGGCGGGCTCCATCTCGTCGCTGCCATCCCATGTGAACTCGACGGCATCGCCCTCGCAACGGCCATGGATCGAGCCGGTGAGGCAATGCAGGGCGAACTCGCCGCCATCCTTGGCGAACAGAATGTAAGAGCCCGGCCCAGCCATGTCGTAATCGGGCGTTTCCACGATACGCCACTTGCCTCTCACGCTCATGGCGGCACCGCCAACAGCCTGGGCAGGCGGATCAGATTGTAGGCCGCAAGCGCCAGCGGAAATTTCGTGTAGTTCAGCGCCGCCGCGCGCATCCGAACGACGAGTTGACCATGGCCGATCGCTTCGCGAACCTCGTACGCCTTCATGCGGACCAGCTTTCGAGCATGCCTGCGACATTGTTGAGCGCACTGCGCAGATTGCCGAACACGGCAATTCCATCAGCGACGGCCCCGCGTTTGACCGCATGACCGCGCGCTCCCGGCAGACGTGGCTGTGGAGCCCCGGCCATGGGTTTTGCGCGCTTGATGACGTCAGCAATGTGCGCCGCGCGCTTGCTGTAACGTTCTGCGCCTGCAAACCCGTCCGGATTGAGCACCAGGAAGAATTGGCAAATGTTGCTCGGCCGTTTCACCATGTTCTCGTAGGTCACCTGAAACCCGGGCTCCCCGTCGGACAAGGCACTGCACAGGAGCTCGACCATCAGTGACAGCGCGTAACCCTTTGGTCCGCCGATCGGAAGCAATGAACCTTTCACGGCGATTGCGGGATCGGTCGTTGGCTGCCCGCTCGGATCCAGCGCCCACCCCTCAGGAATGGATTTCTCGCCCGCGGCGAGGGCGTGGCGTATCCGCGAGCGCGCAACCATAGCCGTCGCCATGTCTGCAATAATGGGGTCGCTTTCCGGAACTGGAAACGCAACACCGATCGGGTTCGTGCCGAGCAGCCCTTCCGTACCGCCGGTCGGAGCGATCGCCGGCATGGCATTCGAGAACGCCAGCCCGATCATGCCCTGCCCGGCCGCGCGATCCGCATAGTAGCCTGCGGCGCCGAAATGGCTGCTCCTGCGAATCGCAACAGCCCCGAGCCCATGTTGTGCGGCGATGTCTATCGCCATGTCGATCGCGCATCGGCTTGCAACAAGGCCGAGCCCGTGGTCGGCATCGAGAACAGCACAGCATGCCATCGGCCGGGTGGTCGTCATTGCAGGCCGCGCCTTTATGGTGTGATCGAGCAGACCCCTGACATAAAGCGGCAGGTGCACGACACCATGCGAGTCAGAGCCGTGCAGCTGCGCCCAAAGCGCCACTTCGGCCGCCGTCTCTGCATCCTTGCGTTCGACCCCGCACTGCTGGAAAACATCCGACACGATCGCGGCGAGATCCTGCGGATGCACGCGGTCGCGGCCGGCGAGCATCCGCAATTGTTCTGTCAGTGCTGCAGCATTGGTCATGACGGGACTACTTCGGCATTGCTCCGGGGAAAAAGCCCTCGGCATTGCGGTGGAATATTTTTTCGTACACTTCTTCCGTATAGCCGAGCGATCGCCAATCATCGATCAGGCGTTCCAGCGTCAGCGTCGGCCAGTCCCAGCCGAACATGACGCGATCCTGCAATCTCCAGCCGATCTCTTTCTTCAGAGCGGGCGTGAAGTATTTTGGCGACCAGCCATGCACCTCGTAGTGGACATTGGCCTTGTGCAACAATACGGCGATCATGTCGTCCTGCCACGGCCATGCAGGCCGCCCGGCAAGAATCTTCAGTTCCGGAAATCGCGCCGCGACCCGGTCCACGTGACGAGGGTGACCGTCGTCAAGGATGATCCCCTTTCCGCCCGGCATGCCCTGTCCGATGCCGGTCAGCCCGGTCATGATGAGCACCGGCACGCCTGCGTCGATGGACAGTTTGTAGAACGGATCCCAGATCGGATCGCTGGCAGGGTAACCCAGGCTGTTCTGGCTCTGACAAAACCCGAGAAACCCGCACTTTTTGGCGGCAAGCCGTTCATATTCCTTGAGCCAGAAAACACGCATCGCCGGATTGATGGCGAGCCAGTTCCCGTAAACGATATCGGGATTCTTCAGCGCGAAATCCGCCGCATAGTCGTTTGAGGCGCTGATTTCATCTTCGTCCGTCATCCGCCAGGTTCGGTAGATGTCGAGGACCGTGCGAACGTTCCGGGAGCGGAATCCCTCGGCCATCTGCTCTTCGGTTTCGAAGGTCCGTTTGCGTTTGAAAACACGCTGCGCCTGCTCGTAATCCTCCTGCGTCGCATGGTGCAGACCGGCCTTTGTCGAGAAATGCGAGTGGCAATCGAAATACCGCATGGGGACTGTCACTTCTTGTCGTAGCGTTGGTCGAGAATGCGCTTCGGCTTCCCCTCACGGCCCCGATTGGACCATTCCATCAAGGCATCTTCCGGCACCAGTTCCACATTGAGCCGAAGGCCGAGATCCGAATGCAGGCGCTTTTCGATGTGCTCCTGCAGGCCATCCCAGCCGGGCGCGTCGTCACGAACCTCGACCTTGACGGTCATCTCGTCGCGCACCACGCCGTCGTTGACGGTCCGCTCGGCGATGCACAGCCACTCGCCGGTGGTCCGCGCGTCGCTCTTGATCGCAGGCAGGCACGCCTGTGGCCAGATGCTCACGCCACGGATACGGACCATGGTGTCGCTGCGGCCAAGCATCTTCTGCATACGGCGAAAGCAGCTTCCGCATTCGCAACGGTCGACAGAAACGATTCGGGTGAGATCGCGCAGATTGAACCGGATCATCGGCTGCTGGCGGCGGTGCAGGATGGTGCACACCATGTTGCCGATCTCGCCATTGGCAACCGGCTTGTTGTCTTCAAGACCGACAACTTCGAAGAAAGTGCTGTCTTCG
>DATEKG010000346.1:0-9196 GCA_035277565.1 Pseudolabrys sp. | reverse complement strand
GGCGGGGCCCGAGATCGGAGTTGCTTCGACGAAGGCGTTTACGTGTCAGCTGAGTGCGCTCGCGTGCCTGACTATTGCGGCAGGCCGCGCGCGCGGCGAATTGTCGGAAAGTGATGAACGAAATCTTGTTCATGCCCTTGTAGAGACGCCGCGGCTGATGGCCGCAGCGCTTTCGCTCGAGCCGCAGATCGAGCGTCTCGCACAAAATCTCGCCAAGGCACGGGATGTGCTTTATCTCGGGCGCGGGACCAGCTTTCCCATTGCGCTCGAAGGCGCTCTCAAGCTCAAGGAAATCTCATACATACATGCCGAAGGCTACGCGGCCGGCGAACTCAAGCACGGGCCGATTGCACTCATTGACGAGAAAATGCCGGTTATCGTGATCGCACCGTATGATCAGGTATTCGAAAAAACCGTGTCAAATATGCAGGAAGTCGCAGCCCGCGGCGGCAAGATTATTCTGGTGACGGATCCGCGCGGCGCCAGGGAAGCGACGATTGACTCGCTGGAAACAATCGTCGTGCCCGAAATGTCGACCGCGGTTACACCGCTCGTCTACGCGGTTCCCGTGCAGTTGATCGCCTACCACGCGGCCGCGGCCATCGGAACCGACGTGGACCAGCCACGCAATCTCGCGAAATCGGTCACGGTAGAATAGACTGCCGACATGACAGACCTCGAAAAGAGTCCCGGCGAAGCAGCGGTCGGCGACGGTACAAAGGTGGCGGCGTCTCAGACGAGTGTCGCGGGCCGCATCCGAAACTATTTTCTGACCGGCCTGGTCGTTGCGGGCCCGCTCGCGATAACGGTCTGGCTGATCTGGTCTCTTATCACATGGGTCGACGGCTTCGTTACGCCGATCATCCCGCCAGCCTATCGTCCGGAAAGCTACCTTCCTTGGCCGATCCCGGGCACCGGCCTGATCATTGCGATCGTCGCGCTTACCCTGCTCGGATTTCTCACTGCAAACCTTGTCGGTCGCACGCTTGTCGGCTGGGGTGAGGAGTTGCTCGGTCGCATGCCGATCGTGCGGCCAATCTACAAGACAATGAAGCAAATTTTCGAAAGCCTGTTTTCGAAAACCGGTTCGAGCTTTCGAAAAGTCGCGTTGGTGGAGTTTCCAGCTCCGGGAATGTGGTCGCTGGTTTTCCTGTCCCAGCCACCGGGCGGAGATTTGATAAAGAAGCTGCCGCAGGGCGAACACGTATCCGCCTTTATGCCGTGCACTCCCAACCCGACGACGGGCTTTTTCTTCTACGTCAAGCGGAAGGATCTTATCGAGCTTGATATTACAGTCGAGAACGCGATGACATTGCTGATCTCGGCCGGCATGGTTCAGCCGGATGCTGAAGCGCAGAAGAAATTGGCGGCGCTCGCAATGTCGGCCAAGACCGCACGATCCAAACGCAAGCCCGAAAGTGTCGAATAGCAGCCGACATCAGCCTGCGCGGATCAGCTTGATCGCTTCGTCCTTCCCAAAAATGTAAAGGAGATGACGCAGAGCTTCGCCGCGCGGCGTGCCCAGCGATGGATCCCGCGTGAGAATCAAGGCGGCATCGTCCCGAGCCGCCGCGAGATATTTGCCATGAAGTTCCGGAAGAGCCAGCCTGAAGCCGGGCAATCCGCTCTGCCGGGTGCCGAGCACGTCGCCCTCGCCACGCAGGCGCAGATCCTCTTCGGCGATGCGAAAGCCGTCTTCTGTTTCGCGTAGGATGGCAAGCCGGGCTTTGGCTGTTTCACCAAGCGGCGCTTTGTAAAGAAGCAGACAGGTTGAGGCGCCGTGTCCACGGCCGACCCGGCCGCGCAATTGATGCAGTTGTGCGAGGCCGAACCTTTCGGCGTGCTCGATCACCATGATGGTCGCTTCCGGCACATCGACCCCAACTTCAATGACGGTCGTTGCCACAAGCAGTCGTGTTTCACCCGTCGCAAATCGTGCCATCGCGTCGTCTTTATCCGCGGACTTCATGCGTCCGTGCACCAGATCGACTGCCGTGCCGAATTTTTTCCTGAGGTCTTCAAACCGCGCCTGTGCTGCCGCGAGATCGACTTTTTCGGACACATCGACCAGGGGGCATACCCAATATGCCCGTCTGCCGTCAGCAAGGGCACGTCCTACCGCCTCTTCCACCTCGCCGAGCCGCGGCATGGGAATTGTCCGGGTATCAATCGGCTGCCGGCCCGGCGGCTTTTCGCGCAATTCGGAAATGTCCATATCGCCGAAATAAGTAAGCACGAGCGTCCGCGGGATGGGTGTAGCAGTGAGCACAAGGACATCGACGGCTTCGCCTTTGAGCGTGAGAGCAAGCCGCTGATGCACACCGAAACGATGCTGTTCGTCGACCACGGCGAGCGCAAGGTCGTGGAAAGCGACGTCTTCCTGGAACAGGGCATGCGTGCCGACCAGGAGGTCGATGTCGCCGAGCGCGAGGCGGTCGAGAACGTCCTTGCGTGCCGAGCCCCGTTCGCGGCCAGTCAAGAGTGCGACACCGATGCCCGCAACATCCGCGAGCGGTGCGATGGTCGCGAGGTGCTGACGTGCAAGAATCTCGGTGGGCGCCATGATCGCGGCCTGACGGCCCGCTTCGATAACAGCGGCAGCGGCGGCAAACGCCACGACGGTTTTTCCGGACCCGACGTCGCCTTGGAGCAGACGCAACATCCTCTGCGGCCGGGCGAGGTCGGTGACGATATCGTCGAGCGCTTTTTGCTGCGAATGCGTCAGCGTGTAGGGCAGGGCCTTCAATATACGCGCGCGCAGACGGCCTTCGCTCGCAGTGCCGCGTCCGGTCTGACGGCGCATATGGGCGCGCACCAATGCAAGCGCCAGCTGGCCTGCGAGCAATTCGTCATAGGCAAGCCGTGTCCACGCCGGGCCTTCCGGCAACACATCACGCGGATCCGCCGGCCTGTGCAGGCGGCGCAGCGCGGCGGTAAATGGGGGAAGGGTTTCGCGGGCCATCCAGCTTTCGTCCTGCCATTCGGGCAGGTCCGGCATGCGGGCCAGCGCGCCGTCCATGGCCCGTCGCACATTGCCGAGTGTGAGCCCTTCGGTGAGGGGATATACCGGCTCAACAAGCGGCAAAGACGAAAACGCGGCTTCATCGACGATGCGATCCGGATGGACCATCTGAAGCATGCCATCATAAAGCTCGGCGCGCCCCGAGATGTACCGCCGGGCACCCACCGGCAACAGTTTTTCCAGGTAGTCCCGGCGTGCGTTGAAAAAAGTAAGCGTCAGATCGCCGGTGTTGTCGTGAGTGTAGACGCGATAGGGCGCGCGCGACCGATGCGGAGGCGACGGCCTGTGTTTGTCGACCGTAACGGAGACGGTAACAACCGCACCTGGCTCGACATCGCGCAATTTCGGACGTGCGCGCCGATCTATGACGCCGGACGGCAAGTGGAAAAGCAAATCGATGATTCGCGGCGCATCGCGACCGAACAGACGCGCATAGATCTGCTCAAGTTTCGGTCCAACACCGGGAAGGCTGGTGATGGATGCAAACAGGGTGTTGAGAACGAGCGGACGCATCCGATCATCATCGCAAAGTTTTCGGTGGTATGCGCGGTCCTGGGCTGTCCATGCGTAGCCCATGCACTGCATTTCCACATGGACCGGCGTTTGCTCCCGGGAGCGCACGGCCGCCCCATGACAAACCTGCAAGTCCTCTCTATATAAACCCGGCCCGGCCTCGTCCGGGTTTTTGGCGTTGGAGATTTGCGATGGGCGGAACGGCGCTTTCAAGCGAAGGATTGGACGACCGTCGCCGCCGTCTGCTGTTCCGGTGCCGGCACCGTGGTATCCGCGAAATGGACCTTTTATTGGGTGAATTTGCAGATACGCAACTCATCAAACTGAATGATGCCGAGCTCGATGAACTCGAAAGCTGGCTGACCGTCCCCGATCAGAAGATCTTTGCCTGGATCAATGGCATGGAACCGATTCCGGCAGAGTTTGACAGCCCGCTCTTTCGCTGCTTGCGCGAATTAAACAGGGCGAGACGAGAGTGAGCAGCGTGATCAAGTCTCCGGCCGCGCTTCTGCAGGCCGGTCGTCCATTGACATTGGCAAAAGTCGCAGACGGGGCAGAAGGGCTCGTGCTGGCGGACCTTGCGCGCGCTGTCGCGGCCGGCAGGGATGCGCCAGCAATTTCGCTCGCAGTCATTTGCCGGGACGGGCAACGCATGGCGGCCTTGTCACGCGCGCTGGCTTTCTTCGGGCCGGATATCCAGGTGATGGAATTCCCTGCCTGGGACTGCCTGCCGTATGACCGGGTATCGCCCAACGCGGCCGTAGTAGCCCAGAGAATGACGACGCTATCCCGGCTTGTGCGCGTAAAAGGACGCGACAAGCCGTCGGTTGTTCTGACGACGGTCAACGCCGCGCTCCAGCGCATTCCAACGCCCGAATTCGTCACCATGCATGCACTTTCGGTTGCGCCGGGAAATATTCTCGGCATGCAGGGCATTGTGGACTGGCTCGAACTTAATGGTTTCGTCCGGGCCTCGACCGTGCGCGAGCCGGCGGAATATGCGGTGCGCGGCGGCATCCTTGATCTCTTCCCGCCGGGCCTGGACATGCCTGTCAGGCTCGACTTTTTCGGCGATGCGCTGGAATCGATCCGTGTTTTTGATGCGCAAACGCAACGAAGCGATGAGCAGTTGCGTGCGCTCGATCTGGTTCCCGTCGCGGAATTCCAGCTTATCACCGAAACCATCAGACGCTTTCGCACCGGGTATGTTGCAGAGTTTGGTGCCGCGGGCCCCGATGATTTGCTCTACGAAGCCGTGACGGAAGGGCGCCGTTATCCCGGAATTGAGCATTGGCTGCCGCTTTTTCACGACAAGCTCGGGACGATTTTTGACTATCTCCCGGGTACGGCGTTGGCGCTGGAGCACCTTGTCGAAGATGCGGCCACCGAACGGCTGGCGCAGATAGCCGATTATCACGAAGCCCGCAGCGAAGCGCTGAAGCAGGGGGTGACGCCGCCTTACAAGCCGCTACCGACGGATCGCCTCTATCTCAACGAGCAGGAATGGGCGCGCCGCCTCGGCGCCTCGGCCCTGGCGCGGCTGACGCCGTTCGACGTGCCGGACGCCGGCGCGCTCAATGTCGGAATACGGACCGGTCGCGACTTCGCGGCGGAACGCGCCGAACCCGGTGCGAACGTCTTCGAGGCGGTGACCAGACATGTCTCCGTATTGCAGTCGGACGGCAAACGCGTAGCGGTTGCGCTCTGGAGCGAAGGCGCGCGGGAGCGCATGAGCCATGTCCTCGCCGATCACGGCTTGCAAGATTTCAGGACGGTATCTGACTGGCCCCAGGTCGTTGAGTTGCCGAAAAACGCGGTTGCGCTTGTCGTTCTGGGCATAGAGACCGGCTTCGAGACCGACGATTCTGCGATCATCAGCGAGCAGGACATTCTTGGCGATCGGCTGGTTAGGCCGCGTCGTGCGTCGCGCCGCGCGGAGAACTTCATTGCCGAAGCCACGAGTCTCGCGCCTGGCGATCTTGTCGTACATGTTGATCACGGCATAGGCCGGTTTGAGGGTTTGCAGGCCATCGAAGCGGCAGGCGCGCCGCATGATTGCCTCGAAATTCACTATGCCGGCGGCGACAAATTGTTTCTTCCGGTCGAAAACGTCGATCTGCTGTCGCGCTACGGTTCGGACGAAACCGAGGCCGAACTGGACCGCCTCGGCGGCAGTAATTGGCAGGCGCGAAAGGCGCGAATGAAGAGCCGGATCCGCGAGATTGCGGGCGAGCTCATCAAGATAGCGGCGGAACGTCAGCTGCGTGAGGCTCCCAGACTGACGGTGGGGCCGGGGGCATATGACGAGTTTTGTGCGGGCTTTCCATATGAGGAAACCGACGATCAGCTTGGCGCCATCGACGCCACGGTCAAGGACATGGCCTCCGGGCGGCCAATGGATCGGCTTGTCTGCGGAGACGTGGGGTTCGGCAAGACTGAAGTTGCACTGCGGGCGGCGTTCATTGCCGCCATTTCGGGTAAGCAGGTTGCAGTCATCGTGCCGACGACCTTGCTGGCGCGTCAGCATTTCAAGACGTTTTCCGAACGTTTCCGCGGATTTCCCGTCAATGTCGCCCAGGCGTCGCGTTTAGTGCCGGCTGCCGAACTGAGCAAAGTCAAGGCCGGCCTGGCCGACGGCAGCATTGATATCGTAATCGGTACGCATGCGGTTCTCGGCAAAAGCATAAGATTCAAGGATCTGGCTCTTCTCGTCGTCGACGAGGAGCAGCATTTTGGCGTTGCCCACAAGGAAAAGCTCAAAACTCTTCGCTCCGAAATTCATGTTCTCACGCTGACTGCGACGCCGATCCCGCGCACGCTTCAGCTGGCCCTGACCGGAGTGCGCGATCTTTCCATTATTGCGTCGCCGCCCGTCGATCGTCTGGCCGTTCGTACCTTTGTCTCGCCGTTTGACCCGATCACCGTGCGTGAGGCTCTGCTGCGTGAAAAATACCGCGGCGGGCAGGCCTTCTATGTTTGTCCGCGGATTGAAGACCTGGCGGGCGCCAAGGAGTTTCTCGACAAGACAGTCCCCGAGGTACGGGTCGCTGTGGCTCATGGCCAGATGCCGGCGGCCGTGCTCGATGACATCATGTCGGCCTTCTATGACGGCAAATACGACGTGCTGCTGTCCACGACAATTATTGAATCCGGACTCGATATACCAACAGCCAATACGCTGATCGTGCACCGGGCGGACCGGTTTGGGCTCGCGCAACTCTATCAGATCCGCGGGCGGGTCGGCCGGGCGAAGCTGCGGGCTTACGCGTTGCTCACCTTGCCGGTTCAAAAGCCGATCACGCCACAGGCCGAGCGCAGGCTGAAAGTGCTGCAGTCGCTCGATACGCTCGGAGCCGGATTCCAATTGGCGTCGCACGATCTGGATATTCGCGGCGCCGGAAATCTGCTGGGCGAAGAGCAATCGGGACATATCAAGGAAGTCGGCTTTGAGCTCTACCAGCAGATGCTTGAAGAGGCGGTCACGAGCCTGAAGGCCGGGATCACCGCGCCCGTTGCCGACAGGTGGTCGCCCCAGATTACGATCGGCACGGCGCTGTTGATTCCTGAAGACTATGTCGGTGACCTTTCAGTACGACTGGCGCTCTACCGTCGCCTCGCCGAAATCGAGGACGAGCGTGAAATCGATGCATTTGCAGCGGAACTCGTTGACCGTTTTGGCAAGCTCCCGCCTGAAGTCGAACACCTGATGCAGGTTGTCGCGATCAAGGCTCTCAGCCGCCGGGCAAACGTCGAAAAGGTCGAAGCGGGCCCGAAGGGAATTGTGCTTTCGTTCCGCGACAATGTTTTTGCAAATCCGGATGGTTTGATCGCATTCATCCGGGAACGGGGGCCGGCTGTACGCATGCGAAACGATCCGAAGAATGCCAGGTCCCAGCAGCTTGTATTCTTCGACGACTGGCCGAAGCCGGAGGACCGTCTGAAAGGCACGGCGGCGGTGCTGCGTCGCCTCGCTGGCATAGCCGAACAGGCCAAGGCCGCCTGAAGGCACGTCCATTTTAGTGAGGCATTCGCAGGATCGGCTTGATCGTCTTTCCCGCCGCGGACTCTGCGGCGGCTCGGTTGATGTCGGCGAGCGGATAGAAGGTGACCATCTTTTCGATGGGGAATTCGCCTGCGACGATGTAGTCGACGAGTAACGGAATGAACTCCTGAGGGACACTGTCGCCCTGGATCACGCCGCGGACGCTGCGTCCGTTCTGCAGGAATGGCATTTCGAACGATGCTTCAGTTCCTTTGCGTGCACTGCCAAGCAGGACACAGGTGCCGGCCGGCATGAGGGCGTCGACCGCTTCGCGGAATACAGCAGGCATTGCGGATGTTTCGAGGGTGAAGCGAGCGCCACCCCCGGTCAGCTCGCGGATATCGCCAACAATGTCAGCGGCTGCTGAATGATTGATGGTATGGGTGGCGCCAAGTTCACGCGCGAGAGTCAGACGATGCTCATGAATGTCGACAGCGATGATTGGGCCGCAACCGGCAATTCTGGCCGCCATCATTCCCGATAGTCCGACCGCGCCGACGCCGAAAACAACGAAACTGTCACCGGGTTTCGGCCGCATGACGTTGAGGACCGCACCGGCTCCCGTCTGGCCGCCGCAGGCAAGGGCGCAAACAAGGTCGATAGGGGCGTCCTTGCGAACATTCACTGCAAAACGTTCGTTGACGATCGTAAAATTACCAAATGACGATTGCTGGAAAAACGCGCTGTAAACGGGTCTGCCGTCTTTCGAATGGAGCGTGGAACCATCGGCGCGGGTGCCATTCATTTTGAGGTCGAAGGCGTTCAGGCAATAGGTTTGACGCTGCGATCTGCAATTCGGGCATTCGCCGCACCACGGATACGCCATTACGACTTGATCGCCGGGCTTGAAATTCCTGACGGCGTTGCCGGTTGCGCGAACAATGCCGGCGCCTTCGTGGCCGAATATTTTCGGAAATTTGGTGGGATAGTATGCATCGCGACCATGAAGGTCGGTAGCACACATGCCGCTCGCAACGACCTCCACCAGGAGCTCGTCGGCTCGCGGCTCACATAGATCGACCTGTTCAATGTTGAACGGTCCGGAACGCTCGTGCACTACGGCGGCGGTGATCCTCATTGCACGGCGCCCGGATTATTTATTCGGCCGCGTCCGCAGCCTGAGCGATACGCGAAATTGCCTCCGCGAGATCTTCCGGTGCCTGGGCCCCCGACACGGCGAACTTGCCGGCAAAGATGAAGCAGGGAACCCCTTCGATTCCGGCTTCTTTGGCTGACATCGCCTCACGTGCGACCTGCTCGACATCCTTGTCGCTGTCGAGCGCGGCGCGCACATCCTTGGCATCAAGACCAACGGCGGCTGCTGCTTGCACCAGCGTATTTTGATCTGTGAGATCGGCCCCTTCCGTGAAATACAGGTCCATCAGCTTTTGCTTCATCTCGGCAGCCTTGCCGATGGCCTCGGCCCAGCGGATCAGGCGGTGTGCATCAAGGGTGTTTGGCTGGCGGTTGATCTTATCGATGGCGTAAGTGAGGCCTTCGGATGATGCCGCGGCGGAAACGCGTTTCGCAATTCCCTTGTAACGCTCGGGCGAGCCGAATTTGCTCGTCAGATATTCTTCGCGAGAAACCCCCTCGCGTGGAATCCAGTCATTGAGGAA
>DATEKG010000345.1:0-13083 GCA_035277565.1 Pseudolabrys sp. | reverse complement strand
GTCGGAACCGTCTGGATTGGTGTTCGCCGCCACAGGCCTGGTCTTGCCCCAACCGCGCGTGTGGGTATTGGTTGCGTTCAAGCCGGCATTGGCAGTCAACCATTTCGCTACTGCCGCAGCGCGACGCTCCGACAGCGGCTGGTTATAAGCATCGCTGCCCTTGCCGTCAGTGTGTCCGTCGATCGTCACCTGCGCGTTCGGATAGGACTTCAGGATCAGCGGACGTTCGCCCGAGCGCCGGCTCCTTTTTCACCACTCCCCCCGCCTCCCAAAAACCGAACCCGGCACCAGCCTCGGATCGCCACCCAGAATACTGATCCGCGGCTCCACTCTTTTCGGTCCGATCAGTGATGTCACAGCCCAGATCAGCGCATCCATGCGGTCGGGCGAACGCCCCGACGAGAGCCCGTCGAACCCGAAATCGCACATCTCGTCCTCGAGCTCCGGAAAGCAGCCGACATGCCTGGCCTTGCCTTGCTCGTAGAGCGAGGCAACCGGCTCGGCGCGGACATATTTGCCGCGCGTGGCGCGCACTTCCTTGAGTGGCACGGAAGGGTCGACCTCGCGCAGCACCGAGCGCACCATTTCGCCGCCCATATTGATTTCAGCAACGAGCGTATCGGCATTCAGCCTGCGATAGAGCGCGATGGCCTTCTGCGCCCAGGCCGTCGGCGACAGGCCGGCCATCGATGCATCCTCGAGCACATAGACCCAGCCGTTCTCGGAGCGGCCGGCCGCAACGATGCCGCAGGCATCAGCGCCACGCCGCGATGTCGCGGGTGGATCGATGGCGACCACCACACGCACCAAAGGCGGCGGTGCCGACACGCGGCATTTTTCGATGAGGTCGCGCGACCAGAGCGCATCGGGCCTGTCATCGATCAGCTCGCCGTCGAGCTCCTGCCGACCGAGCCGCGTGTCGGCGTAACGCCCGACCACAGAATCGAAAAATGTCGGCGCCAGATAAGCCTTGTTGGCGCTCGTGGCGGCGCGGGTCACGCGGGTGTGCGGATCGGCGATCAGCCGCTTGATCAGCGGAATCGGCCGGGGTGTCGTCGTAATCAGCTGGCGCGGATGCTCGCCCAGCCGCAAGGCGAACTGCAGCATGTCGAAGGTCACATCCGCATGCCGCCATTTTCCGAGTTCGTCGCACCAGGCGGCATCGAACTGGGGGCCGCGCAGGCTCTCCGGATTATCCGCCGAGAAGAGCTGCGCCACAGCGCCATTCGCCCATTCCAGCCTGCGCCTCGTCGGGATCCATTTCGGACGCTGCGATGGGAGGCCAATCCGAAGTAGCCCTGACGGGCCTTCCACCATGACCTCGCGCGCGTCGTGCTCGGTTTCACCGATCAGCGCGATGGCGCCGTGCGTCCGCTCGGCATAGGGCGGCGTCCCGTGGACGAGCGCCCGCACCCACTCTGCGCCAAGGCGCGTCTTCCCGGCGCCGCGCCCGCCCAAGACCAGCCAGGTCGTCCACGGGTTGCCGTCGTTGCCGACGGGCGTGTGCCGCTGATGGGCGTGCGCAAAAAGGGCAAAGTCGTCATCACGAAGAAGAAGCTGCTCCAGGCTCAGGCCCTGGAGGATTCTCTCCACTTGCGCCGTTTCGCAAGATTGCAATTCTTTGCGCAAGCGCGTCACGGAGTCCATCGATGTTCTTTGGTATGTCGCACGCCGGCACCTGGCCCGCGACAACGTCATCGGGCAAGCGGAGGCGCCGGATTTTGTATTGAGTTTCGGTCAAACGTTCGATCGTGCGGGCTGTTCGCTCCGCATCGGCTACCGGCATCGGCTCGTCAGCAAGCGTCGCCCGCCTCCGTTCAATGGCTGCGAGCTCTTTCTCGACAGCCCTTTCAAGCCGGTCGGCAACGGTCAGCGGTTCACTTTCAGCGCTTTCATCAAGGTGCGCGGCTACCGCCTTCCGGGCGTCGTCGGCGAGCTTCAGATCGGCGGGTAGTCCCTCGCGACGGCTGCTCCGCAGCGGCCAGGCTTCCCTTTTTCGTATTTTGTTGAACGAGCCGTGGACGAGACCATAGTCGCCGGCAATCGAATCAATCGGCTCGTCGGTCTCGACATACCGATATCGCATATTGGCGATGGCTTCGCGGGTGAACGTCCGTTTGCGGCGGCGGTAGCCCACAGATATGCCTCCTCGAGGAATGAACCCTTCCCGCTCATCGCGGGAAGGGCCGATGAACGCGACATCAGCTAACGAAAAATTTCAGCAGCTTGATCGCGTCATAATCCTGCACGCCACCATTCGTGGACGGCGCCGCGGCGAGTCTCTGCGGCAGGCAGGACTGAAGACCATGATGGGACATCGGGAAGTCGAACAGGCTGCGTTGTTCTATGAGTTTTCGTTCGAAGGGCCCATTCCGGGTGACCATCTGCTGCGGTCGATAGACAGATTTGTCGAACTCGACGAGCTGAGGCCGGAGCTGTTTCTACAGTGGCATCGGACGACAGCAACCGCCCAAAACCTCCGAAAAGCTCGCGAAACTGATCGCGATGCCGGTCCCGACGGCGACTTAAGCGAGCGGCTCGAACCTGCACTGGGAAAGGCCCGATGTTAGGTCGTTGAGTGACCCGCTAAGGTCTATGGGTTACAAGCCGACATTGTTACGCAAACCGTCAAGCTACGCGTTTTCAGTTGCGAACCGGTTGAGGCCAAACCATGATTTCATGCTTCCCTCAAGCTGCCGGTTGCCCGTTATGGTGAGACGGCCTTCCTGTTTGGCACGTCTGATCGGCGTGTAGCCCATCCACACCTCGGTCAATGTTCGCAAGGTGGTCGAAAGATATAGATCCACGTCAAAGCCTGGATCGACAGAACAAAGATCGACTCCTTCGCCAGGGCTGGCGATCAGCCACCAATTTTTCCTGGCCTTGGGCAGATCGGTGAAAATCACCTGAATTGTCGTTCGTCGCGCAGGCATCGGGTGCGGATTGATCTCGCTGCGGATGCCCCACATGAGCAGATTGACATCGAGGTTTTTCAGCGACGCTTCAGTCTTAATCCATTGATGCCCCCAGGCACCGACACAATCAATAACCGGAGCAAGCTCAAGTCCCGCTTTTGTCAGCTGGTATTCAAAAAGCCCCGGTTCGCCTGTTACTTTTGCCCGCCTCACGATTCCAGCTGCTTCGAGGTCTTTCAGGCGTTTCGACAGAAGCGCAGACGACATTCTCTGCACGCCGCGCCGCAGCTCGTTGAACCTTTTGGATCCTGACAGGAGTTCGCGCACGAGCAATAGCGTCCAACGCGTACCGATAATTTCGGACGCCATCGCTATCGGGCAAAACTGGTTGTAAGTGCCCTCAACCATAGGCGGCTCCATCTCTTCAGATTCCAGAACACTGCCGTCCGGCAAACAGCTAGTTCATTTTCTGCATCATTCAAGTTCAGTTTCTGAACTAGTTTCCTGGCGGAGTCCTGCCTATTTGAGATCAAAGAAAAGCACGAACAGCCTGGACGACCGGCTACTGACAAGGAGAAAACGATGACACCGTTATCAACGAGTGATGTTCTGGACCGGCACCTGAATTCCTTTGCCAAGTACGACCTTGACGGCATACTCGCCGACTATTCACCGGATGCAATATTGTTTACACCGGCCGGACCGTTAAAGGGTCCAGCTGCGATCAAACCGCTCTTTCAGACTCTCGTCTCTGAGTTTGAAAAGCCGGGCTCCTCGTTCACGATCCAGCACCGATCGATTGAAGGCGATCACGGCTATATTCTCTGGACTGCTGAAACAGCGGACAATTCGTACCAATTCGCTACCGACACGTTTGTCGTGCGGAACGGCAAGATAGTTGCGCAATCCTTCGCCGCCAAGATCGCACCGAAGCTCTGAACGGCCGATCGAGTGAAGTGCCGGACACGGGCACAACCAACGCCACTGGATAACAAAGGAGACGACAATGGCCGTTTATATGATCGCCGACATCAGGATCACCGACGACAAATGGGTACCAGCATATGCCGCGTCGGCGCATGAACTTGTGCACAAGCACGGTGGCAAATACCTGTCACGCAGTGGAAACGTAAAGACGCTGGAGGGAAACCCTCTGGATACCAACCTCATCGCATTGATTCAGTTTCCTTCTGCCGAGGCCGTCAAAAGCTTCCTGGCCGATCCTGAATACGCACCGTTTGCCACGGCCCGTAAGAACGGCAGTGAAAGCCGCTTTCAGTTGATCGACGACACCGATTTGGCGGGGACCATTCCTTATTTGCCAAAGGCTCAATAGCTGATCTGCGCCGCAATTGGAGGAGCTGTCCACACCATCAATAGCCAACACACGCATGGAGCTAAGGCTAAAGAAAAGACCGCCACTCGGCAGCGGTCTGTCAAGGGGTGATGTGCGCTAGGAAATAGAAGTCAGAGCTTATGCCCGTACTTTTTCATGCAGGCCGCACCGCGAGTATGACGCACGTTCGATTGCGTCGTTGTTCCCGGGGTGCCTTCCTTATCCAAGATAGCCTTACACTTTGCGTAGGCTTGCTCGTAAGTGAGCTTTTCCTTTGCAGCTGCCGCGTATCCGGTAAAAGCGAAGTTGGCAGTAATGGCGACGGCCAGTAGCATCACAAACAGCTTGATCTTACTAGACATGCCGATTTCCTTCCCTTGATTTATAGATTTGAGGTTTCAGCCCCGATGCGTTCCGATCAAAGTTTTTAGCTCGTCGATATTATTGTCCAGTTGGACCATGGTCTATGTTTCGGGTTGCCGGATCACCCGGCGGACGCAACATATGCGGCGCAAAAGCTCTTGTTCGCTGTAAGACACGGCGGACATTTGCTCACCCTGCGGACACCTCGAAAGAGGTGGGCCCTTCCCGCTCATTGCGGGAAGGGCCGATGATCGCGACATCAGCTCACGGAAAATTTCAGCAGCTTGATCGCGTCATAGTCCTGCACGCCGCCGCCGACGCGCTTGGTGGTGTAGAACAGAATGTACGGCTTGGCGGTGTAGGGATCGCGCAGCACGGTGACCCCGGCCCGGTCCACCACGAGATAGCCGCGCCCGATATCGCCGAAGGCGACCGCGAACGAGCTAGCGCCGATATCGGGCATCTCCTCGACATCGTAGAGCGGGAAGTTCATCAGGGTCGCGCGCCCCGTCGGCATGGCGGGCGGCTGCCAGAGATAGTTTCCGGTCGTGTCCCTGAATTTCCGGATGACCGACTGGGTCGAGCGGTTCATCAGGAACACCGCATTCTGGCGGTAGCCCGCCTTCAGCGACAGGATGAGATCGATCAGCACATCGGACGGCGCCGACGTGGGAAAAGCACCGGCAACACCCGTGGGGATATAACCAATGTTTCCCCACGACCACGATCCGTTGGCGACCGTGTTGTAGGCGAGGAGGCCCTTCGGCTTGTTGTTGCCGTCGCCGCTGACGAATGCCGCGCCTTCCTGGACGGCAAATACGCGATCCACCTCGCCCGCGAGCCATTCGTCGATATTCACCGCCGAATCTTCCAGCAGGTTCGATGTGGCCGCCGGCATGGCGTAAAGCTCCATCGCCGGGAACGACAGTTCATCGAGCGTTGGCGACGCCGTCTGCGCGCGTGCATCGGTTTCGCCTACCCAGCCCGAGCTCGCACCGACCGCCATCATCGGCTTCTTGTAGACATTGCTGCTGATGGTGCGCAGGCTCGCCAGCGAGCGGATCGGCGATATGGCGAAAAGCCGCTCGCCGATCTTGTATTCGATTTCCGGCGGCACGAGGAAACCGCCGTCCGGGTTCGATCCCGTCGACAGCGCCTTCTGCTCAAGCGCGCGGAGCGTGCCGATCTCGCCGGAGCGCACATAGGTTTCGAACGCCGCCTTGTGTTCGACGGCCGGCTGGTTTTCACCCTGCGCCGCGGGTCTCTCGCCGCCGATCGCCGGCCGCGCCTGCTTGAGCTCGATCGCCTCCATGCGTTCGGTCTGCGCACTGATGACGCTGTCGAGCCGCGCGATCTTTTCCTCAAGGACAATGTCGGCCGACCGTTTCTCGGACAGCCGCAGATCATTGGCCTGCTTGAATTCCTCGAATGCGCGCATCATCTCCGCATGCGTCACGGCGGCCTCGGCCGGCGGCGCAGCGGGAATGCCCGCTTTAATTTCAAGAGCGGAATCAGTTTCAATATCCATCAGGTTCTCCTTGGTTGAAATGGGAATGCGCCGTTGCGCGGTGCACGATAGAATCGTTCACCGGTAAAGGCTGATCGTCATAAGATTTTCAGACAGTCTTTTCCCGGAATCGGCGAAAAACGACGCAGGAATATTCTTCGCAGCCGACTTCGCTTTATGCAGCCATCGCGCGTTTCAGATCCTTGTGCTCGAAGGCAGACGCCATGCGGTCAATTTCGGTTTTTCCGATTCCTGTTCGTTTCGCTTCTTGTCGCCATTTGCTGACAACGGCGGCAACTTCGGCCGCGATAGCCTTCGCCTCGCTGCTCTTCAATCCAAAATAATCGGCAGCTCCGAGAGCCAGCTCAATGGACGCCGTGTTGTCATCGGGGTCGATGCTCGTTGAGAGAACGCGCGGCTTTACATCGGTCGGCACCGGATTCATGTCGAAGGCTGGAGAGAGACACCAGCCTCTCTGGCTTTCGTACAAAAATGCGTGGTTGCGCAGATGATCGTCGACGTTTGAAATGAGAACATTGAAAATAATACGCCGCCAGAGTTGCTTCAGGTCATTGGTTGGCGCAGCGCCTTGCTGCCGAACAGCTTCAGCGATTTCCAGGTACGTATGGGGCTCGTTATCCGTCGCGCCGAGCATGCTCATCGCCGACAGCAAAGGTATTCGTTCGTCCTCTCTCCTATCAAAGCGTCGGAGGACGAGTGCATGCTTTTTGCCAATTCGCACGACACGCCAATCCGGCACAGGAATACCCGCCCGCGTGGCCATGGCAAGAGCAGCAGCCTCCCATAAGACCGTATCCGAAAAATCATCCCTGTGAGGAAACTTTGCGATGCACAAATGGCCGCCGGGATCACGCACGGACGCTTTGGGTCTTGCGCCGCCCAGGGATGACCCCGGCACGATGAGGAGACGCAAATCTTCTTCGCTTTCGTTTTCGGCGATATAGCGTTCGGTCGCAGCCAGCAGCCGGTTCAATTCCATAATTGGAGGGATACGGAACCGGCCGGCTTCGGAGAGAAATGGACCGCCTTCCTTAACGGCGAAGCGGAGCGCGCCTGCTCGCGCCTCATCATCAACCAGCAGCAGAAAGTCGATTTCAAAGAGCGTACGGGGTTGCCGGCCTTCCCGCTCAGCGGCTCTACGTTCCGCACGTCGCATAAGAGCGCGCCCCCACCTATCCGGGGATGAATCGCCGATTGCGCCGAACATAGGCCGGTCCATGCCCATATGATATGGGCCCGCCGCCAGTATGAGGGCCGGCTCCAACGCGAACCGGTCCCCGCGTTTGAGCCATGTTGGGTCATATTCAAAGGTTGCGGTTTCACGCTGGCTGCGGACGCGCGACCGCAACCGGCCTACGAGAGCAGGCTTCTCGGGAAAATCCATGTAGACCAAAGCTTCGCGGTCCATGCTTATTTCTTCGCCGTTCGCGGCATCGATGACGTTGATCTTGTCGTTGATGTGCGAATGCGCTTCGGAAGATGTTCTTCTTCAAGATGGAGCCCGGTCGAATCCTGGCGTATATCGGCAAGCTCGGCGAGCCGATTGGTCATTCCCAAAAGAAAGAGTACCGTCGCGTATGTTCCCATCTGGACGCCCGGTTCGCCTTTCTCGACGCTCGCGAGAGTGGGCCGCGTGATGGCGGCGCGCTCGGCCATCGTGGCGGTCGCAATACGTCGCCGTAGTCGAGCATCCCGAATATCCGAGCCCAGTTTTCGCAGCGCCCGGACGACAGGCAGAGGCAAGGATGGGCCAGCACGTCGAGGCATAGCGTAAAATCCTTTTTCCGCTAACTTAGTTAGTGTAAGATCTATTTTACATTAAAGCAAGGGTTAAAACTTCAAAGGAAAAAGAAAAGGTAAATGGTCACTGCCCTTCTTAATCTAATGCCAAAACGGTTGCGGCTTATATTCCTCGCTCTCCTCTTCTTCACTGCCCTCTTCACCCTCTTCGGGCAGCAGCGTCGTGAGGATAGCCACGCCCCTCAATTCTTCCAGTACGGCGTGGCGTTGTCCGGCGGCGCACCGAACAGCTCGTAGGGATCGGTCGCGGTGACCAGGCAGAACCGCAGGATGAGATGGTGCGGCAGCAGCGCGCTGGTCTCATATTTTCTGTAAGCGCCCTTCGGAAGTCTCAGCAGCCTTTCCATCTCGGAGAGCGTGAATTGCTCCTCGCGGGCGGCCTTCACCCGGGCAATGAAGTCGCGTGCGAATGCAGCCTTCGCAGATGCAACCATCGCGCGCAGTATGGAACTTTTCTAGGCAGAATAAATAGTCTGTTCGCGTGATTTCACGGCCGCACCGGCCTTCTATGGTGGCGAACCGTGCAATTCACGCGTCGCTTCCTTTCGTTCGTCATCGGCAAAATTCTTTGCAGGCTGGGCGTGCATTCCTGGAGGACGACGATCGTTGCCGGCGTCGCGATGAAAGTGTGCAGGCGTTGCCATCGTGTCAGGATTGCCGGGCTCGGCGCGTAATCCGCGGCAGCGCGTTAAGGGAATGCCGCGAGCTAATAATTTTCGTCGCCCCAGTCCATTCGCACGTCGTACTCGCCCAAGTATCGGCGCGAAAATCCAACTAGCGTCGCTCCCCAGCCCATCAGATCGGACGCGCGAATGCGGACGCCGCAAGACAGCCGCAGGGAGCATCCAGCCACATCATGGGAGGAAGCCTTGCCACGCTTCGCAATCGTCGGCGCCGACATCGCCCTCATGGTGCTGCTCTGCGCCTCGCTCATTTCCGGGCCGCCCGCCTTTCGCACATCCGCCGCAGTGACCTGCCCGCCGCAGACCCCGCTGAAAAACTGACGCCGCCGCGCCATCCGCGGCCCGGCCGGTAACTGGGGCCCGGCATGTACGAAAGCCTGCCGGCCCTCCTCACCGCGCCACTGCTGCCGCCGCATGTCCCGCCCTTCGCCGACCTGACGCTGCCGGTCACGCTCGTTTCGATTTTCGCGGGCGCGCTCGCCGCCGGGCTTGCCGGCTTCGCCTTCTCGGCAATCTCGGGCGCGATCCTCTTCCACTGGCTGCCGCCGATCGAGGCGGTGCCGCTGCTGCTCGCCTGCAGCATCACCACGCAACTGTTCAGCATCGCGCGGCTGTGGCGCTGCATGGCCTGGCGGCAATGCCTGCCCTATCTCGCCGGGGGGCTCGCCGGCATCCCGGTCGGCGCCTGGCTTCTGGAAGCCTTCAATGCGCGCGCCTTCGCCGCCGGCTTCGGTGTGTTCCTCGCCGTCTACAGCACCTGGATGCTGCTGCGGCCCGCCTTCGCGGTGCGCGGTGGCGGACGCTTCGCGGAAATCGCAGCGGGCTTTGCCGGCGGCATCACCGGCGGCGCCACCGCCTTTCCCGGCGCCATCCCCACCATCTGGTGCAATCTCCGCGGCCTGCCGAAAACCGAGCAGCGCGGGATCGTGCAGCCCTTCATCCTGCTGATGCAGATCGCGACCATCGCCTGGTTCTCGAAGCTCGGCATTTTTGCCGCCGCCACCTGGGCAACCTATGTCTGGTGCCTGCCGGTGGTGCTCTGCGGCACGGCGCTGGGCCTGAGGCTTTTCCACGCTGTAGACGACGCGAAATTCCGCCGCGTGGTGCTGTTTTTCCTGCTGGTGTCCGGGGCGACGCTCATTTTGTGATGGGCTTGGCCCTATTGTTTGTAACGGGCTTCGCCCTGTTGTGCTTGTATCGGGCTTCGCGCTGTTGTTGCAGTGCCCGCCACCGGCTGCCGGGCTGCGTGACCTTCTTCACACAGGCTTCGCAGGCGCGCGGCTAAGGTGGCCGCCAAGAGACAGCAAGCTCCAGGGCGAAGCAGAGGAGTCACAGCCATGCCAGGCGTCAGCGCATCGGACGGCAGCTCGCAGATCATCTCATTCAGGACCATCGGCATCGGCACGGTGTTCGTGCTGGCCGCGGTGTTCATCGCCTGGCTCTCGCACACGGCCGCGGGCGAGCGGCTGATCCGCGAGCAGGAACGGCTCAACGAAATGGCGGCGGAAAGCCATGCGCTCTGCGAGAAATGGGGCATGCCGCTGGGCAGCGCGAAACACGATGCCTGCGTCGCCGATATCCAGACGGTGCGTGACAACCATGCGAGACGCATCGCGCTCGAGGAAGAGCCGTTCTAGGCGGCCAATTATCCAGCCAATTAACCAGCCTTGCGCCGGCGCGCGCGCGCCGGCTTTTTCGCTGCCTCTTGTCGCGCGGCCTTCTTGCCGGGAATCGAGAACAGCATTTCCTTCTGGCCCTCGATCCGCTTGCGCGACCGCTTCGATCCTTTGCCCTTTGACGCCTTGCCCGGCTGCTCGGAGCGGATGCTGCGCCGGAGGGCGTCCATGAGATTGACGACATTGGTCGGTGTGCGCTCGGCGGCGGGCACGACGATCTTGATGCCCTTCGCCTTCTTCGCGACCAGCTCCTTGAGCGCGGCTTCGTAGTGATCCTCGAATTGCTCGGGCTCGAAATGGCCCGACTTCGACTTCACGATGTGCTGCGCGAGTTCCATCATGTCCCTGGTGATCTTCACAGTGGGAATGTCGTCGAAATATTCCTTCTCGCCGCGGATCTCGTAGGGGTAGCGCAGCAGCATTCCCATGATGCCCTTGCCGCGCGGCTGCATGGCGATGACATGCTCGCGGCTGGTGAGCACGACGCGGCCGATCGCCACCATGTCCATCTCGTCGATCGCGCTGCGGATCACGGCAAAGGCTTCCGTGCCCGCATCGCCGTCCGGCACGATGTAATAGGGTCGCAGGTGGTAGAGATCGTCGATCTCCGACTTGGGCACGAATTCGTCGATGTCGATCGACTTCCGGCTCTCGAGCGCGATCGCCTCAAGCTCCTCGTCGTTGATCTCGACATATTGGCCCTTGTCGACCTGATAGGCCTTGACGATGTCGGAGGCGGGAACTTCCTCGCCGCTCTCCTCGTCCACCTTGCGATAGCGGATGCGGTTGCCGGTTTCCCGGTTGACCTGGTTGAAGCTGATCTTTTCGCGCTCGCTGGTCGCCGGAAAAAGCTGAATGGGACAGGACACGAGCGAGAGGCGAAGAAAGCCCTTCCAATAGGCGCGCGGGGCCATGGTGTACTCCAACAGAACCGGATTTTCCCTAATCTAACGATTTCAACGCGCAGCCGCACCGGTGCGTGCCCGCTGCGTTCCCAGTCCGTTCCAGGATTTTCAAAACAAGGCCGCGAGATGGTTACTGCGTTTTCCGGGAAGCAAACCCCCGCACCCGCTGGACGGGTACCGCCGGGCGCTTCTACCATCAGGCAGTGGCACTCTGGTATGGGCCGAGGGGGCAGACCATGGGATCCGCAGAGGTTCAGGGCGAACTCTGGGGCGCGCGTGCCCGCGAATGGGCCGAGCTGCAGGAACTTTCATTCCGCTCTCTCTATGAGGCCGCTTTCAAGGCGACACATCTCGGCAAGGACAGCGCCCTGCTCGACGTCGGATGCGGCGCCGGGCTCGCATTGCAGATCGCGCAAGCCCACGGCGCCAGGGTCGCGGGCATCGATGCGTCCGAGGGACTCGTCGCCATCGCGCAAGGCCGCTCTCCGGGCGCCGACATCCGCGTCGGCGACATCGAGGATCTGCCCTTCGCCGATCACAGCTTTGACATCGTCACCGGATTCAATTCGTTCCAATATGCCGGCGACCCGGTCCGCGCGCTCACCGAGGCAAGACGCGTGACCAGGCCGAACGGCTATGTGCTGGTCGCCGTCTGGGGCGCGGCCGACCATTGCGAGCTTGCGCCCTATCTCGCCGCGCTCGGAAAACTTCTGCCGCCGCCGCCGCCGGGCGCGCGCGGGCCCTTCTCCCTGTCGGCGCCGGGCGCGCTCGAGGAGCTCGTCGGCGAGGCCGGCCTGCGCCCGGAAGGCATCGGCACGGTGCGCACCGCCATGACGTTTCCCGACGAGGCGACGGCGGTGCGCGGCCTGCTCGCCTCCGGCGTTGCCGAACGCGCCATCCGCCACTCCGGCGAGGCCGCGGTGAGCAAGGGCATCGCCGAGGCGATCAAGCCGTCGCGCACCACGCAGGGGTCCTATTCGTTCCGCAATGAATGGCGCTTCCTGACCTCGCGCGCGTGAGGCCGCGGGCGGCGGCGCGTCCGCAAGGACGCTGACTCATCAGATGCGGTGACCGGCCCGCCGGGCCTCCCACTCCGGCAGCGTCATCAGGCGCAGACCAAGGCGTCCGTAATCGACGCGCAGATAGTCGTCGAGCCTGCTCCTCACGATCGCTTCCGGATAAAGCAGCGCAACTTCCTGCGCCATCACGCCGACATAGACCGTGTCGCTCCACAGATAGCGGTAGCGGTAGAGGCCAAGGCCGTCGTCGAGCCGCGCGACGAGGACGACGTCACGCTTGACCCGCATATCGGACGCAACGGGCGGCTGATCAGAGTAATTGCCGTTCACGCGATTGCCCCATGCGCCGCCAAGCTGCCCGCCGGCATAGAAGCCTTCCCACGGGCCCTGCGCCCTGTCCGTCGGCGCGAACTTCCAGCTCAGGCCCGCGGTCAAGACGCTGAACCGCGCATGCGCGGTCGCGCTCTGGCTCAAAAGCCCGCTGAAGGCGGTGCTCGACCCCGCGACGGTTTCCGATCCGAGATCGACATATTGATAGGCGAGTTTCAGGATCAGGTCGGGCCGCCACATATAATCAATGCCGGCGCCCGCGACCCACCCCGCCCGCGTGGTCGACGCCTGCGAGACCAGCGATCGCGGCCCGGACGGCGAAAACATGCTGCTGTCGAGATCGATGCCGCCGAACGCAAGGCCGCCGGTGCCGTAAAACAGGACGGGTCCGCTGGTCCATCCGAGCCGGCCGCGCACCGTGCCATACCAGTCGACGTCGGCATTCACATTCGCGGTCGCGCCCGTCGTCAGCAGCGCATTCGCATCGCTCTTGAGATGCATCCCGGAAATGTCGCCCTCAAGTCCGAA
>DATEKG010000344.1:0-3865 GCA_035277565.1 Pseudolabrys sp. | reverse complement strand
TCGGTTATTGCCGTTTTGCGGCGTGCTTCCGATGCTGCCGCGGTTCCTCGACCGCTCCCGGCCAGCGTGGATTGTGGTTGCAGAAGCCGCGGAACCCGGCGGTCACATGCGGGACGCATTCCTCGAAGGTGCGGTACTGGCAGTCCTCGGTGACGTCGGTACCGAAATTGAGGATCGCGCACCACGGCCCTTCGGTCGAGTGCGCGGCCTGGCCGTTGGCTGCAACAGCCGTGGCCACCGCCATCCCTGCAAAAACGATGCGTAACATGTTGGCACCTTTCGATGTCGGCGCGAAACTTGCGCGAAACTTGCGCAAGACTTGTACAAGACTTGCGAATGCCCGGACGTCAATCGCGCCGGGCGTGGCGCCGGTGATGGGCGTGTGGTCTCACGACCTCGCCGGTCCAGCGCGGGTTTGGATTGCAGAAGCCGCGATTGCCGGCAAGCACGTTCGGCTGGCAGGCTGCAAACGAATAGTATTGGCAGTCCTCATAGACGGCGCCCGTACCAACAGAAATGAGGGCGCACCACGGGCCTTCGACGGCCTGCGCGCGCGACGGCCCGAACGACATTGCGAGAGCGGCGAGGCCCGCAATCGATAAGATCCGTTTCATATTTTACCTCCTCGGTACTTCATCGGATACTAACACTGCCCGTGAACGAATATTGCAGCCAATATTGCAGCCATGGCCAAGACCCCCGAACAACTCTTCGCGACACTCGACGCGCTCGGCATCAAACACACAACCGTGAAACACCCGCCCCTGTTCACGGTGGAACAATCGCAAAACCTGCGCGGGCAGATTCCGGGCGGACATACCAAGAACCTGTTTTTGCGGGACAAAAAATACGAAATCTATCTGGTCGTGGCCCTGGAAGACGCGCTGATTGACCTCAAGGGATTGCATCGCCTGCTCGGCGCGACCGGCCGGTTTTCCTTCGGATCAGCTGACCTGCTGCGCGAGCTTCTGGGCGTCGAGCCCGGCGCGGTGACGCCATTCGGCGCAATCAATGACACCGAAGGACGTGTCACTGTGGTGCTTGATTCGGCGATGATGGAGCACGAAACCCTCAACTACCATCCCCTGGTCAACACCATGACCACCTCGATAAGGCGCGACGACCTCATGAAATTCCTCGAATCCACCGGGCATTTGCCGAAAATCGAGCGTGTTTCGGGGCATGCCCCGAACATGCCTTGATGGTTGCGTTCGCTTCCCGGATAACCCATCTAGAGCATGGCATAACGACGGGGTTGAGGCCGTTTCCGGCCGGATGAGGCAAGACCAAATGTTGCAGAACGGCGGGGCAACCGTGACGGCCGACGTGGTCAAGGACACGACCACGCAAGGCTTCATGAAAGACGTCATTGAGGAGTCGAAGCAACAGCCGGTGCTGGTCGACTTCTGGGCGCCCTGGTGCGGCCCCTGCAAGCAGCTGACCCCCGTCCTGGAAAAGGCGGTGAAGGCCGCCAAGGGTAAGGTCAAGCTCGCCAAGATGAATATCGACGAACATCCCGCCATTCCGGGGCAGATGGGAATCCAGTCGATCCCGGCGGTCATCGCTTTTTCGAACGGACAGCCGGTCGACGGCTTCATGGGCGCGCTGCCGGAGAGCCAGGTGGTCGCCTTCCTTGAACGTCTCACCAAGGGCGCGGTCGGCGCCGAGGAAAAAGATCTGCTGAAGACCGCAGACGCCGCGCTTGTCGAAGGCAATGCGGCCGGCGCTGCCGAACTCTATGCGCAGCTGCTTGCCGCCGACAGCACAAATGTCCACGCGCTCGCCGGCCTCGCGCGCTGCTATGTCGAAACCGGCGCGCTCGAGCAGGCAAAGCAGACGCTCGCGCTTGTTCCCGAGGCCAAGCGCAACGAGGCGGCGGTGGCGGCCGCGCGCGCCGCACTCGAAGTGGCCGAACAAGCCAAATCGGTCGGTCCGCTCAGCGAACTGGAACAGAAGATCTCCGTAAATCCGCTCGATCACCAGGCACGATTCGATCTCGCCGTCGCGCTCAACGCGAATGGCAAACGCGAAGATGCCGTCCGGCATCTGATCGAGATCGTCAAACGCGATCGCAAATGGAATGATGACGGCGCACGCAAGCAGCTTGTCCAGTTTTTCGAGGCGTGGGGTGCGACGGACCCCGCGACCATCGAAGGGCGCAAGCGTCTGTCGTCGGTCTTGTTTTCGTAAGCTGAATTTGCCGATGGCAGGCATAAGGCAGACTTGGCGCACACCGCTCGTCGAAAGTTGCGCCGCGACGTGCTCCTCAATGTGAGGGCCGATTGATGCCGATGAACGCGCAGTATCGCGGGCCGATCGAGATGCCGGGAACGATCCCGGTTTTTCCCTTGCCGGGCGCGTTGCTGCTGCCGCGCGGCCAGATGCCGCTGAATATATTTGAGCCGCGATATGTCGCCATGGTCGACGACGCCCTGCGCGACGGCCACCGGCTGATCGGCATGATTCAACCCGACATTGCGCACTCCGGCCCGGCCAACAAGCCGCAGCTTTACCGGATCGGCTGTGTCGGGCGCATCACCCAGCTCGCGGAAAGCGGCGACGGCCGCTATCTCCTGGAGCTGACGGGCGTCGCGCGGTTCCGCGTGGAAGAGGAACTGAAGGTGGCGACACCCTATCGTCAATGCCGTGTCACTTTTGCGCCGTTTGCCGACGACTTCATCGCCCGCAAGGGTGAAGACGCGGTCGACCGCCCTGCACTGCTGGCAACGCTGACCGATTTCCTCAAAGCCAACGATCTCAAGGCCGACTGGGAGGGCATCGACAAGGCGCCCAACGAAGCCCTGGTCAATGCACTTTCAATGATGTCACCCTATGGCACAGCCGAGAAACAGGCCCTGCTCGAAGCGCCCGACCTCAAGACCCGCGCCGAAATCCTGATTGCGATCACGGAAATCGAGCTCGCCAAGAAAAATACCGAAGGCGAGCCGCAGCTGCAGTAGATCACCGGGACACGGGACGTGCGAAACCACGCCGCCCTCGGACGGCTATGCCCGGCCATGACGAACTATTATAATTGTTATGATGTCGAGATCGTCGCCGGAGCACTCCCTATGTCCAGCGTCCCGCCCACCGAACGTCCCGCAGACAGCGTCGATCCCAAATTGCTGGAAATCCTCGTCTGTCCGCTCACCAAGGGCCCGCTCGAATATGACGCAGCCAAACAGGAGCTGATCTCGCGCAAGGCCAAGCTGGCTTATCCCATCCGCGACGGCATTCCGATCATGCTGCCGGAAGAGGCGCGCAGGCTGGACTGACGGGCATAATTGCCTCACTAACTGTCGTCGCCGGGCTTGTCCCGGCGATCTCGTTTAAAAATGAGGAAGAGAAAAGGGAAGGAAATCACAATGATCAAGATCTGGGGCCGCAAGACTTCGTCGAATGTGCAGAAGGCGATGTGGGCCATCGGCGAGCTTGGGCTCGAGCACGAGCGCATCGATATCGGCGGCCCGTTCGGCAAGAACAGGGACGCGCCCTATCTCGCCATGAATCCGAATGGTCTCGTGCCGACGCTCGAGGAACAAGATGGCTTCCTGTTATGGGAATCGAACTCGATCGTCCGCTATCTTGCCGGCAAGCACGACAAGACCGGCGTGCTCGAACCGAAGGACCCCAGGCAGCGCGCACTCGCGAGTCAATGGATGGATTGGCAATTGTCGGTCGCCGGGCCTGCGATCGGTCCCGCCTTCTGGGGGCTGATCCGGACGCCGGAGGAAAAGCGCGACCTGGCGGCCATCAAGGCATCACAGGAAAAGACCATCGAAGCGATGAAGATGCTGGACGCGCAGCTGGGCAAGACCGAACACGTCGCGGGCTCTGCTTTTTCCTATGGCGATATTCCGGTCGG
>DATEKG010000343.1:0-7346 GCA_035277565.1 Pseudolabrys sp. | reverse complement strand
CTCGACAAGGTCGAGGCGAATTGCCAAGCGTGTCACACTCTGGCGTATATCCCGATGAACTCGCCATTCCTGAATGCGGCGGGTTGGGATGCGGAGGTGACAAAAATGATCAAGGCCTATGGCGCCCCGATCGACGCTGCCGACGCCAAGGCAATCGCCGAATACCTGAAGAAGAATTACGGCACCTGACCCGGACAGGTCACAATGGGATGACAGCCCCGCCTCCGGCGGGGCTTATTTTTTAAGATTTTACGGGCATATAGCTGGCCCGAGCGCTATGATATGAAACCCAAGCCCGCTAGACTGCGTTGCAACAGAAAGACCACTTGGTCGACAATGGTCGAGGACCCAATGAAACTGAAAGCCGCTGCTGCAGCCCTCACATTGACCATGGCCTTAGTCATGCTCGGCGCGCCGGCGCACGCCCAGACCGGTGAAACCAGGAAAAAGACCGTGGTCTATAACCGCGACCGGACGGTGCAGGTCAGCCGCGACGAAAATGGCCGCACCCGCACCCGCATCATCATTCAGAAGCGGTCCTATCTCGACCCCGGTACCGAAACCTTCCCGGGCGAGAGAAGCGATCACGACTACGCCGTGCTGCCGACTCACCGCGCTTCGGGAATTCTCGACAACACGACCTTTGGCGGCCACACCACGCCGCTCCCGGGCCCGTGGACACTGCCGAGCAAGAACAATCCCTGGCTGCAGTACTAGGCGCCCGGTGGTCTAGGCCGCGAGCTTTTCCAGTTCTCCCAAAATCGCCGCGCCCATCTCGGACGTCGAAACGACTTTCGTGCCATCCGACTTGATGTCGGCCGTGCGCAAGCCCTGCGCCAACGCCGCCGAGATCGCCTGTTCGATCCAGTCGGCCTGCTTTCCAAGATTGAAGGAATAGCGCAGCGCCATTCCAAACGATGCAATCATCGCTATCGGATTTGCAGCGCCTTTGCCCGCGATATCCGGCGCGGAGCCATGAACCGGCTCGTACAGCGCCTTGCGCTTGCGCGTCTTGGGGTCGACCTCGCCGAGTGACGCCGACGGCAGCATGCCGAGCGACCCCGTCAGTGTCGCCGCGATATCCGAGAGCACGTCGCCGAAAAGATTGTCGGTCACGATAACGTCGAACTGCTTCGGCCAGCGCACAAGTTGCATGCCGCCTGCATCGGCGAGCATATGCTCGAGTTGAACGTCGTTGAATTCGCGCGCATGCAGCTGCGTCATCACTTCGTTCCAGAGCACGCCTGTCTTCATGACATTGCGTTTTTCCATCGAGGTGACCTTGTTGCGCCGTTTACGCGCGAGCTCGAATCCGACCCGGCCGATGCGCTCGATCTCGTAGGTGTCATAAACCTGAGTGTCGACCGCACGTTTCTGATTGTTGCCGAGGTCGGTAATCGTCTTCGGCTCCCCGAAATAGACGCCGCCGGTGAGTTCGCGCAGGATGATGATATCAAGGCCTTCCACCACTTCGCGCTTGAGAGAAGAAGAGTCTGCAAGGGCGGGGTAGACGATGGCCGGGCGAACATTGGCGTAGAGGTCGAGATCCTTGCGCAGGCGCAGCAGGCCGGCTTCCGGCCGCACATCGTAAGACACCTTGTCCCATTTCGGGCCGCCGACCGCTCCGAAGATCACGGCATCGGCTGCCTTGGCCTTGTCCATCGTGGCATCGGTAACGGCGACGCCATGGGCGTCGTAGCAGGAGCCCCCGACCAGCGCCTCTTCGGTACTGAATTTGTCCGGTCCGATCTTGTTGAAGAACGCAATCACCCGTTTCGCTTCGGCCATGACCTCGGGGCCGATGCCGTCACCGGGGAGAAGAAGAAGATTATGGGTCGCCATTTGCTACGCCTCGCTACAACTACGTCATGCGCGGGCCTTTCCCGCACACCCATCCTTCTTTGCAAGAAGATGCATTGCCGGCCAGATCCGGCAAGGACGATGAAGAGGCAGTGCTAAAGCGCCATGCGCCCGATGGCAAGGCGGCTCGCCTTTAGAGCCCGCTGAACCAGTTATAGCCTTTGTCTTCCCAGTAGCCGCCCTTGTCAGTGTTGGTGACTTCCATCGCCACCACATATTTCGGATTCTTGAAGCCCAACTTCGTGGGAATCCGGATTTTCATGGGGAAACCGTAGGCAACCGGAAGGATCTTATTGTCGAATTTGAACGACATTTGAGTTTGCGGATGCAGGGCGGTCGGCATGTCAATTGTGTTGGTGTAACCCTCGGCGCATTTGAACCATACATATTTGGCGCGCATGTCGGCACCCACACGCTTGAGGAATTCCGACAGCTGCGTGCCTTGCCAGGAGCCGATCGCGCTCCAGCCTTCAACGCAAACGTGTCGCGTGATTTGCGACACTTCGGGCAGCGCATGCAGTTCACCGAGTGTCCACGCCTTCCTGTTGTCGACCAGCCCGGCGACCTCAAATTTGTACGCACTGCCGTCAACCTCAGGCGCCTCATCCTCATCGTAATAGGCGTTGAAGGGGAATGGCCGCGTGATTGCGCTTTCGGGAAATGTCGGCGCAAGCTTGGACGGGCTGAACAGTGCCGCCTGCGCACCGTCGTTGAATTCGGACACCTTGCGAAGCGCGTTTTCGGCAGTGTCACCGTCGATTATGTCGCAGCCGGTAAGGAATGCGAGCGCACCGAGGCTTGCGGCGCCACGCAAAAATCCGCGACGGCTCGCCTGCGGCATTAGTTTTGTCGCGTCCTTGATCAGCAGTTTCGGGTCGACGCCCGGAATGATCTTGCGTTGGCGCATGGCGGATCTCCCTAGTGCCCGGTGATCATGGCGCGAAGGCTCTTCGGCACAATCAAGGCAAGCGCAACATGGACGACGAGGAAGCCGACAATCGCACTCATGGCGAAAAAGTGCACATAACGCGCTGTGTCGTAACCGCCGAACAGTGCAGTGAGTTCCTGGAACTGCACAGGCTTCCAAATGGAAAGGCCTGAAAGAACAACGACGATTCCCGCCAGTATAACGCCGGTATAGAGCAATTTCTGAACCGCGTTGTAACGCGACAGGTCGTCGTGCTTGAGTCTGAAAGTCAGTGCGGCTCTCGCGTCGGCAATGACTTCCCCCGGTCTGATCGGAAGCAGTTTTTGGCGAAAACGCCCACTGACAATTCCAAGTACAACATAAACGATGCCGTTGACGACCAGCACCCACATCGCCGCGAAATGCCACAGAAGCGCACCGGCGAGCCAGTTCCCGAGGGCGATCGGCCGCGGGAAAGTAAAATCAAACAAGGGTGACGCATCGTAGATCTGCCAGCCGGAGCCGATCATCACGAGGATCGCAATCGCGTTGATCCAGTGGCAAACACGGACCCAACGCGGGTGGATTGCCATTTCTGACTCAACCGTCAGTGTCGCAGTCGTCATTGCCATCCTCTCAGGCGTAGCCCGCCACCGGGCCCGCGACCGTGCGAGCCCGGCCTGTCCGGACCTTACTTGCTCATTCCCATTCCGTCCTTGGACATGTTGTCCTTTGACATCGAATCTTTGGACGTACCGTCCTTCATCGAATTCTTGGACTTCTTGGTCTTGGCCATCGAGTCTTTACCCATCGAATCCTTCGACATGTGGTCGCTGGACATGCTGTCTTTCTTCATGTCGTCGGCGTATGCCGACGGTGCAAGTGGGGCAAAGGCGAGTCCACCCGCGACCAGCATTGTCAGTAGTGTGATCTTCTGCATCGGATATCCCTCCGGAAATTGACGTTACGCTTTCTCCGTTATCACAGGACCTGAACACGTCCTCATCAGTTTCCCGTTGCTGCAAGCTGGCGTTCGGCTCACGGTTTTGTGAGAATGTCTCGTCGTGACGAGTGGATCAGGAGAAAATCCGTGAACGCCGCACCCGCCCCCAAGACCAGTGCGGGCAATTTCTTCGAGGATTTCCGCCTCGGCCAGGTGATACGCCACGCCACCCCTCGCACCATCACGATGGGCGACGTCTCACTTTATAACGGGTTGTTTGGCGCGCGTTTCGCGGTTCAGTCGTCCGATGCCTTCGCGCGGGCAATCGGCTATCCGCGCGCACCTGTGGATGACCTCCTGGTATTCCACGTCGTTTTCGGCAAGACCGTCGCCGATATTTCGCTCAATGCCGTTGCCAATCTCGGCTATGCCGACTGCCGCTTTCTGAAGCCGGTATTTCCGGGCGCCACCTTGACCGCCGTCTCCGAAATCATCGGTCTGAGGGAGAATTCGAACAGGAAGACCGGTATCGTCTATGTGCGATCACGCGGCTTTGACGACAGCGGCGAGCCGGTGCTCGACTATGCGCGCTGGGTCATGGTGCGCAAGCGCGATGAAGCGGCGCCGGTTGCGGCCGAAAAAGTGCCCGAACTGCCGAACATTGTGGAGCCTGCACGGATCGGGCGGGCCTGTCCGGTTATCAATAGTGCCGCCTACGATGTCGAGCTTGCCGGCAGTCCGCATCGGTTCGGGGACTATGGACCTGGAGACAGGATCGATCACATCGACGGCGTGACGGTTGAAGAAGCCGAGCATCAGATTGCGACGCGGCTTTACCAGAACACCGCGCGCATCCACTTCAACCAGTTTGCGGAAAGCAAGGGCCGGTTCGGCCGCCGCCTCATCTATGGCGGGCACGCCATTTCGCTGGCACGGGCGCTGACATTCAACGGTCTAGCCAACGCATTTCATGTCGCCGCGATCAATGGCGGTCGCCATGCTGCGCCGCTGTTTGCCGGCTGCACGGTGTTTGCGTGGTCGGAGGTTCTGGCTGCCGCTGAAGTGCCGGGCCGAAAAGATGTCGGAGCGCTCCGGCTGCGCACCATCGCGACGAAGGACCGGCCCTGCACGGATTTTCCGCTCAAATCCGGCGACAATGACGACCCGGCCGTGATTTTCGATCTCGATTACTGGGTGCTGTTGCCGCGCTAAGGCATTCGAAGGAGGAAATAACGGCGGTCCGAACGGACTCGGTCGGACAGCCCGCCGAATGCTGCGCAAGTCCGTCACCCGGCAACAGGCAGCGACGCAATTTTCTATTTAACGGCTGCCCTGAGATGATCGACGAGTTGGCGGGCGTAGGGCGGCAATGCTTCCAGGTCGCGGACGCAAATCGTCAATTCGCGCAGCGCCCATGAATCAGTCAGACGCACTGCACTGATCGCCATGGTGCGCTCTGTGCGCTGCACCGTCGTTTCTGGCACGATGCCGACACCGACATTGCATTCGACCAGCCGGCAGATGGCGTCGAAGCTCCGCAACTGCACGCGCAGACGTAACGGCCGGCCGATGCGGCTGGCTTTGTCTGCCAGAAATCGCTGGATCGCGCTCGCACGATCGAGTCCGACCATGTCGTAGTCGAGTACTTCAGCGAAACCGATATGCGTCCGGTTGGCGAGCGGATGGTTTTTCGCAACGACCAGCACGAAGCGGTCGCTGCGGAACGGAAATGTGCTAAGCCCGCCGTAATCTACCGTGCCGGCGACTATCCCGATGTCCGCATGTCCCTCCGCGATCAGGCCCACGATTTCATCACTCAGGCGCTCTTCGAGGTCGACGCTGATGTCCGGATAGGCCATCAGGAACGAACTCAGCGTTTCGGGGAGAAATTCGGTCAGTGCGTTTGTGTTGGAAAGCACGCGGACCTGGCCGGCAAGTCCGCGTGCAAAGGGGGAAAGGTCCTCCTGCAGACGCTCGGTCTGCGCCAATATCCCCCGCGCATGCTGCAGCAGGGTCCGCCCCGCTGGGGTCGGTTTCACGCCTGCACGCCCGCGCACCAGCAGCGGGGTGCCGAAAGCCAACTCCATCTTGCGGATTCGCGTCGATGCCGCCGCCAGGGCAAGGTTGGAACGCTCTGCCCCGTGGGTAATACTGCCGGCCTCCACGATATGCCGGAACAGGCTGAGATCGGTAAAATCAAACCGCATTGTGCGCTCCCTTCTTATTTCACGAAGGCAGGCTACATAGAAAGCATATTGCAATGGGCTCTTTGGGAGTCCAAGCTTCGTGGATCATGAAGTAGCGACTTGAGACTGCAGGTCAAGCGGAATGTTTGTACACCCGTCACTTGCGGCTGGCGGCCTGGCCACCCTGCAATAACGTTCAAGCGTCACGAGCAGGCATTGCACTGATGGGAAATGCGCGGAGCGTCCGGCCATAGCGATTGGACCGGAAGGCCTTCTGGAGACCGAAGATGTCAGAGCTTGAGGCAGGCACGGCGGCAGGTGCGGGACGGGTTCGTCCCCTCTCCCCTCATCTGCAGATCTACAGGCCAATGCTGACGATGGTGATGTCGATCGTGCACCGGGTCACCGGAGCCGCGCTTTATTTCGGGATGCTGCTGCTCGCCTGGTGGCTGATCGCCGCAGCAAACGGTCCGAATGCCTATGCGAACTTTGAGTGGTTCATGGGAAGTCTCATCGGTCAACTCGTGTTGTTCGGCTACACTTGGGCGCTTCTACACCACATGCTCGGCGGCATCCGCCATCTGATCTGGGACACGGGCCACGGCTTCGAGCCGTCGGAGCGGGAAATGCTGACCCTCGCAACCCTGGTTGGTTCGATTGCACTCACGCTCATTCTCTGGGTCGTGGGCTATCTCGTAATGGGAGGGCCGCGATGAAAGAAGCCGCGAACATGCGCACGCCGATCCGCCTCGTCCGTGGGCTGGGCCCCGCTCGTTCCGGAACGGAACACTTCTGGCACCAGCGCGTGACCTCGGTGGCCGGCATTATCCTGACCATTGGGCTTCTGCTGATCGTCACGGCCCTGCTCGGCCGCAATCACGCGGCAGCGGTGCAGATCCTAGGCTCGCCGATCGTCGCCGTGATTCTTTTGCTGTTCATCGTCAATACCGCCTATCACATGTGGATCGGCATGCAGGAAATCATTCTCGACTACGTGCACCAGGACCGGTGGAAGCTCCTGAGTCTGATGTCGAACACATTCTTTGTGTTCGCGGTCAGCCTGGCGTCGATCTACGCCATTCTGAAACTCTCGTTCGGAGTTTGACTTATGGCGAGCAACGGAAAATCCAACGGTGCGCCCGCGGTCAATGGCCGTGCGTATCCGATCGAGGACCACAGTTATGATGTCGTCGTCGTGGGAGCAGGCGGATCAGGGCTGCGCGCTGTGGTTGGCTGCAGCGAAGCCGGGCTGCGCACGGCCTGCATTACCAAGGTCTTTCCGACGCGGTCCCATACCGTAGCCGCGCAGGGGGGCATTGCCGCCGCGCTCGGCAACATGGGCGAGGATGACTGGCGCTGGCACATGTACGATACCGTCAAAGGTGCCGACTGGCTCGGCGACCAGGACGCCATAGAATATCTCTGCCGCAACGCGCCGGCCGCCGTTTAC
>DATEKG010000342.1:0-27669 GCA_035277565.1 Pseudolabrys sp. | reverse complement strand
ACATGGTGTCGATGGCGCGCTGCTTTCTCGACGACCCGCATTGGGGCTGGCACGCGGCCAGGACATTGGGCGCCGAGGTGGCGCGGCCGCCGCAGTATCAGCGGGCCGGTCCGAAGCTGTGGGCTCCGGCGGCAAAGTCCTGAGACCGCTGTCCCTAAATGACCAGGCTGCTTGCCGGGTCGATCAGATGCATGTGATCCATGTTGGCATATAGCTTCATCGCCTTGCCGGCATCGACGGCGCTGCTCGGTTCGACCCGCCCGCAGAGTTCCGTGCCGTCGATCGAGAAGAAGACCATCGTCTCCATGCCTAAAGGCTCGACCACGTCGAGCGTGATCGTGAAGTCGCGGCCGTCGTCGCGGCCATTGTGGCGCGGCTCGGTGATATGTTCCGGGCGCAGACCAAGGATCAATTCCTTGCCGGCCACGGTGCGATAGCGCGCCTCGTTGGCCCGTGGAACGGGCAAGGCGATTTTGTCGGACACCCGGACGCGCAATCCGGCGCCGGCCTGTTCCAGCCGGCACGGAATGAAATTCATTGCCGGAGAACCGATGAAGCCGGCGACGAAGCGCGTACGCGGCTGATGGTAGAGATCGTGCGGCGTCCCGATCTGCTCAATGCGGCCATTGTTCATGACGACGACGCGGTCGGCGAGCGTCATGGCTTCGACCTGATCGTGGGTCACGTAGACTGTCGTCGTCTTGACCTTCTGATGCACGCGCTTGATTTCGGTGCGCATCTGCACGCGCAATTTGGCATCGAGGTTCGACAGCGGCTCGTCGAAAAGAAATACCTTGGGGTTGCGGACAATCGCGCGCCCCATCGCCACCCGCTGGCGCTGTCCGCCGGAAAGAGCCTTCGGCCGCCGATCGAGCAACTCTGTAATGTCGAGGATGCGGGCCGCGTGCTCCACGCGCTGCCGAATTTCGCTTTTGGGGAATTTGCGCAGCTTCAACCCGAACGACATGTTTTCGAAAGCGGTCATGTGCGGATAAAGCGCATAATTCTGGAACACCATGGCGATGTCCCGGTCTTTCGGCGGCAGATCGTTGACGACCTCGCCGCCGATGGAAATGCTGCCCGAGGTGACTTCCTCGAGCCCGGCGATCATCCGCAGCGTTGTGCTCTTGCCGCATCCGGAAGGGCCGACCAGAACGACGAATTCATTGTCCGGTATGTCGAGGTCGATCGCGCGGACGGCCTCGACATCACCGAATTTCTTGACGACCTGGTGCAACGCGACTTCGGCCATGATGCTCAGCCCTTGGTGGCGCCGGCGGTCAGGCCGGCAATGTAATAATCCATCAGGAATGCGTAGATCACGAGCGGCGGCGCGGCCGCGACCAGTGCGCCGGCCATGAGCATGCCCCACTTGTAGACGTCGGCCCTGATGAGACTGGTGACGGTTCCGACGGTGAGCACCTGCTGATCCGAGGAATACAGGAAAGCCATCGGATAGACGAATGCCGCCCATGACACCGTGAATGCGAAGATCGTCGCGGCGATGATGCCGGGCAGAGCGACCGGGATGAATATGCGCCACAGCATCTGCATATGACCGGCGCCGTCGATCAACGCGGCCTCATCAAGTTCCTTCGGGATCGACTGGAAATAACCGATCATGATCCATGTGCAGAACGGCACTGTCAGGGTCGGATAGACCAGCACCATGCCCCAGTATGAATTGAGCAGGCCGATCGCCTTCACGATCTGGAACAGCGGAATGAAAAGCAGCGTGTCCGGCACCAGATAGGTGAGGAAAATTCCCGTGGCGAGGATGGACGAACCCCAGAACCTCATGCGGCCCAGTGAAAATGCCGCGAGCACGCTGACCACCATTGTAATTGCGACCACGCAGACGGTCACGATCGCCGTATTCTTGAAAAAGATCAGGAAGTCGGTTTGGGTAAACAGGATCCTGAACTGGTCGAGCGTTACGCCGTCGGCGATGATCCAGGGATTGGTCGCCATATGCGCGACCTCGGCGTCGCTCTTGAGCGCGGTCACCACCATGTAATAGGGCGGCACCAGAAAGAAGATCGCAAAGAGCACCAGAAACACATAGGACGTGATCAGCGCCCATCGGCGCTCCTGCCTGAGGCTGGCTCGTCGCCGGGCGGTCCCGGCGGCCGGTACGGCCATTGTTGTCGAGCTCATCCGATTTCCCTTCCGCGCTTGCGCACGCCCCGCAGGATGAAGACCGCCGCGATGGCGAGGATGGGGAACATGAAGAGCGACGTTGCCGCGCCGAGCGGAAGGTCACCGGAGCGTATGCCGAGCAGGAAGGCATAGGTTGCAAACACGTGGGTCATGTTGCGTGGGCCGCCCGCGGTCATGATCTGCACGATGTCAAAGTTGGCGAATGTGACGATCAGCGAAAACAGGACCGTGATCGCAATGATGTTGCGCATCATTGGAAGCGTAATGTGCAGGAATTTCTGCCAGGCATTGGCGCCGTCGATTGCCGCGGCCTCATAAAGCTGCTCCGGCACCGACTTGAGCGCGGCGAGATACATGATCAGGAAGAACGGCGCCCCGTACCACACGTTCACGAGAATGACCGAGAAGCGGGCCCAATAAGGGTCGCTCAACCACGGAATCTCATTGAAGCCAAGTCCCGTAATGATCCAATTGAATGCGGAGTGCGTGGGATCAAACAGCCACCACCAGCCCAGCGTCGACAGTGCGAGCGGAATGACCCAAGGAACCAGCAGCATGCCGCGCCATTTGCGCTGACCTTTCACCGGCAGATTATTGATCAGATGTGCGGTGACGAGGCCGATCAGCGCTTTGAAAAAAACCGCGGACAGCGCAAAAATCGCCGACTGCTGAATAACCATCCAGAACACGTCGCGCGAGAGCAGGTAGCTGAAATTGCCAAGGCCGATGAGGCGTGTCTGCGCCTTGTTCAGCATCGACAGGTAGATTGAGTACAAGGCCGGATAGACCACCAGCCCTGCGATGATCACAATCAACGGCAGGCACATGAGGAAGGCGATCGTCGAACGCTGCCGGATGAATTTCGCAAAGCCGCGCCGCGTCGCCGGCGTGGCGCCCGCGCCGCGCACCGCTGGAGCCCAGCTGTGGACCGTATCTACCATGCGGCTGCCTCCGGCATTAACGGTGGTCGTACGCTGGTGGTTCGGTAGCCTGCATGCCGGCATTTGAAGCCGGCATGCAGATTGTCGTGATGTTTAACGAAGATGCTCAGGCGCGCAGGGTGCCTTCGAGCTCCTTTTCCGCCCATTTGATGACGTCGTCGAGCTTTTCATTGCCCTGCGTAAACTTGGCGACCATGACCGTATTGATCGCCTGGTTGTACATCTGGGCGCCGACTTCGGAACGCGCCGGCGCGCCGAATATCGATGTCTGCTCGTCGCCGCGCGGCGGATAGCTGTAGGCCGTGCCAAGCGGCGGTTCGACCTTCTTCCACGTGTCAAGGTCGTACATGCTCTTGAACGAGGGAAGGTCATAACCGTAGGAAGCCTCGACGAGCTGCGCGATCGATTCTTTCTGCGACATGTGCAACAGCAGGTCTTTACCGGCCGACTTGTTCTTCGAGAAGCTCCACAGTCCGTAGAACTGCGGAAGCTGGCCGACGAAACGTCCCTTCGGTCCTTTCGGCATCGGATGATGCCAGATGTGCTTCGCGACGTCGGGGTTGTCGCGCTTGGCGACCGCCCAGGAGCTTGGCGGATTCATGATGGCCGAGCCTTTGCCGGAGATCATCCACCGATTGTTGCCGGCGTCGTCCCAGGCGTAAACTTCAGGCGGATTCGCCGCCATCAGCTTCTTCAGGTATTCGAGCGATTTGCGCGTCTCGTCGGAATTGATCTTGATCTGATCTTTCTCGTCGACGAACACGACGCCCTGCGATTTGAAGAAAGCGCCGACCCAGTCGACCGCGTCGCTGGTCTGACCCATCGGCAGACCAACCGGATGGCCTGCCTTGAATAGTTTCTGCGCGGTTTCGAGGTAGAGATCCCAGGTCCATTGATCTGTCTTGGCCTTGTCGTATTTCGCCTCGTCGGCCGGAAACATTTCTGCGAGATCGAGTCCGCAGTGCTGCTTGTACAGATCCAGGCGCGATTGACAGGGCTTTACCTGACTGCCGACGGCCGTCGGGATTCCGCGCCATGTCCCCTTGATCTTTGCCAGATATTCGGCGACCGGGCTGATGGGGCCGTACTGCTTGAGCAGTTGTTCGGCGACATCATTCAATGGCTCGAGAAGATTTTGATGGATGCGGATGTTCCAGTCACGATGGGACATGATGTCGTGGCCCGTGCCGGCTTGCGCTTCGGCGGCCGCGGTCAACTTGTCCTTTTCACCTTGCGAGGTGATGTAATCGATATGGATCTCGACCTTGTTCTTGTCGCCCCATTCCTTGCAGATCTTGTCGAGGGCTTTGTTGGCGCCGGGCACCCAGTGGTCCCAGCACCCGAGGCTCAATGAGCCGGCAGCATGGACGCCGCTGACATAGGGCGCGGTAATCGCTGCCGCCGAACCGAGGGCGGCGGTCTTAAGAACGGCACGACGTGATAGGCGTGAATGTCCCATGGTACTCCTCCCGCAAGCGCCATACTTTTATTTGGCGGTTGAGAAACGATACCCTCGCCACGTGCGGTCGGCTAGTCACTAAAGTATTGGTTCCTATAAAAATTGTGGCTGCGCGCATATCCCTCTTTGGCGCGTCGCGTCAGGCGCGGGGCCGCAAGCGATCCTGTTGATTTTGACCGGGAGATAGTTGAAAGCCGCGGTGTTGCAGCGCCCACTGCACCCGTACATCCACCGGACCTCGCCGGATACGCGGCGATAAATCCTCAGAATGGAAAATCTGGTTTTTCTCGCCGTTCTTTTCGCCGCCGCATGTCATGCCGGCTGGAACGCCCTCATCAAGGTTGGGCTGGATCCGCTTTCGACGACCGCGTTGATTTCGATCGGGTCAGGTCTGGTGGCGCTGCCATTTGTTCCCGTCACGGGCTTTCCGGCCGGGGCGGCCTGGCCCTGGCTCGCGGCGTCGGTCGTCATTCATCTCGTCTATTTCGCGTCGCTGATCGAGAGCTATCGAACCGGCGATCTCGGTCAGGTGTATCCGATCGCCCGCGGGTCCGCGCCGCTCATGACCGGCACGGCGACCACGCTCTATGTCGGCGAGACATTGAGTCCGGTAGGGTGGAGCGGAATAGTCTCGCTGGTTGCCGGCGTGTTTCTGCTTTCAGCGCATGGCGGCCGCGATCTCGCAGGCATCGATCGAAGGGCGGTCGGCTTCGCACTGTTTACCGGGCTGACAATTTGCGCTTATTCGGTCGTTGACGGCGTGGGCGCGCGGCTTTCCGGAAATCCGAATGCCTATTCGCTCTGGCTGTTCATCGGCATCGCGATCGTCATGTTGCCTTATGCGCTCTTTCGCGACGGCCGCGGCGTCATTCCAGCAATGCAGCGCTATTGGCGGCGAGGTTTTGCCGGAGGCGCGCTTCAGGTTGTCTCTTACGGAATTGCAATCTGGGCGATGACCGTTGCACCGATTGCGATCGTGGCGACGCTGCGCGAGACGAGCGTTCTGTTCGGAGCAATTATCGCCGTTGCCGTGCTGAAGGAACCGTTGCGGACCATGCGCATTGCGGCCGCGCTTCTCATTGTTGCCGGTCTGGTCCTGATTCGGGTGCAATAGCCATTAAAGCTTGAGTTCGGGAAACTCTCGCTCCAGCCGCTCCAGATCCGCCGGAGTGTCGACGTCCCAAAGCGGAGGGCGTTCGATCAAGGTGATGCGGTGCTCAATGATGCGCTTGCGCGTGTCCGCGAGCACCGTTCCACTGCCCCAGGCAATTCCGGAAAACAGCGCAGGCTGTGCGGTCCGCATTCCAATCAGCACGTAGCCGCCGTCTTCCGCGGGCGTCAGAGCAACATCGTTTCCGTCCAGCAGCGCTTTCGCGGCTGCACGCAAATGCACATCGTTCAGCGCCGGGCAATCGGTGCCGATCACAAGAACGGGGCCGTTCGCGCCCGCCGCTGCTGCCAGCATGCGGGCGCCGAGGTCACCGGCCGGCTGCGGCCGAATGGTCACTCGCAACTGCGCGACGTATTTGAGGAATGAATCATGCGTGGCATCCGGCGCACACCACAACGTGACCGGGCCGGTATTGGCTGCGAGCGCCGTCGACAGGGCACGCTCGGTCAGGCGTTCCTGCAGGACCGCCGCAGCATGCGCGCCGAGCGTCGGAATGAGACGGGTCTTGGCGAACCCGGGAACCGGCGCCTTGGTAAGGATTGCGATTGAAACCGGATTACTGCTCGGCGGGGATATAGCCATAGCGTTGCGCGAGGTGAGCGGGATCGGCGCCGGCAAAATAGGCAAGCCGCAAACGCCACATCAGGAAAACGGTGCGCATGATGCCGTATCGCCGCCAACGGCGCGACGACGTCCTGGCTTTTGCGCGCAGACATAGCGGCGGGCCGAGCGGCTTGAGGCGGGCCGACAGGGCAATGTCTTCCATCAAGGATATGGGCGGGTAGCCGCCCACGCGATCAAAGGCTGCGCGCGTGACGAAGATTGCCTGGTCACCCGTCGCAACGCCTGAGATCCGGGATCGTAAATTCATCATGCCCGCGACCAGCCGGAGCACAGGGCCATCGTCGATCCGCACGTCAAACCGGCCCCAGATGCGCCCTGTTTGGGCAAGGCCGCCGGATAAGAGCACATCTGCATCGTCGGGCAGCCGCGTATCGGCGTGCAGAAACAGCAGCGTATCGCCGCAAGCCACCGCGGCGCCGGCATTCATCTGCAGCGCGCGGCCTCGTGGTCCGGCAATGACGCGGTCGGCAAGCGGCCCGGCAAGTCTGGCCGTTTCATCCCGGCTTCCACCATCGACAACGATCACTTCAACGCCGCGCGCCCGGAAATTTGCCAGGGCCACGAGCGCGGCTTCAATTTCATCAGCCTCGTTCAAGACCGGAACGACGATCGACAGCGTCGCGCCGGTCATTCGGCTGCCTCCTTCAGCGCGCCGCCGCAGCTCGACCCCTGGCCGGCCGTGCAGCCATAACAATGCCCGGCAACGCGTATCGGATTTCCTTTGATTTCGTCGTCGAGCAGATCGGCCAGATGCACGCGCTTGTGTCCTTCGCGCTCCATCGGCAGGTCGAGCATTTGATTGAAGTCGCAGTCATACACAAAGCCGCGCCAGTCGACCGACAGCAGCGTACGGCACATGACGCCGTCGAGATTGGCGTCGAGATGCGCATCGCGCAGCAGGCCGATATAGCTCTCGAATTCCCCGTTATTCAGCAACGTGGTGCCGAACCGCTGGATCGGCATGTTGGCGAGCACGAACAATTTGTTGAAGACAATGCCGTGCCGCTCGCCAAGGATGCGCCTGTAGTCGGCCTCGAGCGTTGCCTGCGAAGGCGGCAACGCGGGCCCTTGCGGGTTGTAGACAAGGTTGAGGAGCAATGCCGGATCGCGTCCATAGCCTGCCGCATTGAGCCGCTTGAGCCCGCGGACCGAGCCGGCGAACACGCCCTTGCCGCGCTGGCGATCGACATTGTCCTGCAGATAACACGGCATGGATGCGACCACTTCAACGCGTTCGGCGGCCAGAAACCCGGCGAGGTCTTCCTGGCCCGGCTGCTCCAGAATCGTCAGATTGCAGCGATCCATCACTTTGGCGCCGAGAGCGCGCGCCTCACGCACCATTCTGCGAAAATGCGGATTGAGCTCGGGCGCGCCTCCGGTGATGTCGAGCGTCGGAATTTTCCGCCGCTGAAGAAACTTCAGCACGATGTCCACGATGTCGCCCGGCATCTCCTCGGTTCGATTGGGCCCGGCATTCACATGACAGTGGAAGCACGCCTGGTTGCATCGATAGCCGACATTCACCTGCAGCGTGGCAAGGGTGCCGCGCCGGATGGCCGGGAAGGAGACTTTGTCCAGCAGCGGCAGCGTGTCGCGCATCGGCGGAACCTGTTGGCGCCATAATCTGCCACGAAGCGGAGCATGGCGCACCGGTCTTCACGGCCGGAATGAATTCTGTTCAGCGCGCCAGCGCTGTCGTTACCGGCGAGCCGACGCCGATCCGTCCAAAGCCGGGCAGTTTCAATGCCGGGTGGCGCAGATCAAGGCCTGCCACGAGGCCGAGCAAGTTCACCTCGACGCCTTCCACCCAGCCGGCCTTGATGCCGATAATGCCGGATACATTGAGTTCAATTCCGGTGCCGCTGTCGGTGCGGCCGGCATAAAAGCCGCTGCGGAAATCACGACCGACCGCGTTCGGCGGCAGCGCGACGCCAAGCTCGGGCACGGCGCGCAGGACTGCGGCGACGAAACTGTTGCTGTTGGGCCCGGGCCAGATCCGGTAGTCGCCCGCCTGCGCATAGCCGTAGGATTTCACCGCCTGTTCGATGTGCGGCAACAGCCGCTCCGCCTCGGGTCCGGAGATGTCGGCGAGGATCACCGGCCTGTTGCCATACCATAGCCCGTCGACCGGCCAGTTGTTGACCCGCACCGGTTCACCCCAACCGACCACGTCATAGCGGCGCCACTGTGCGTCATTGGCGCGCTTGAGGACGATCCAGCTGTGAACGGAGAATACGCCTTTCCACGCGCCGGCGGTGCCGGTGAAAATTATGACACGGGCGGGTTTGAAGTCGGCCGCGCGCGGCAGCATGCCGGTGCTCGACCAGTTGGCATCGCGCCACGAGCGGGGATCATTGCTCATCCAGTAGAGAGTTGCACGCGCGAGAATAGGCAGAAAAAAGAGAGCGCAAATGAAGAGCATGACAACTGTGCGGCGTTTCGGGCGCGAGGGCGGCATGAGGCCGTAATATAGGCGTTCAGTGCGGCAAGTGGAGGGGGCCAGCGCGTGATCGGTCTAATTTGAATCGTCATGCCCGGCCATAACGTTGTGAGCGGCCGTTCAACTTCTCCACCGTCATGCCCGGCTTTATTGCCGGGCATCCACGTCTTTCTTCATCGCGTATCAGCAAAGCAAGGCGTGGATGGCCGGAATAAATCCGGCCATGACGGATGAGATGCTGTGCCACACACTCTGCGTCATGCCTGCGCATAGCCGTTCGAAGAACGCTTCGCTTCGCTCGCCCATGTCGCCGGCATCCACGCCTTTCTTCTAATGGCGCAGCAGCAAAGCAAGGCGTGGATGGCCGGAACAAGTCCGGCCATGACGAACTGAGAGGTGAGTGCCGCGCATCTGGATTCCGCTGAGAGTTTTTGCTGCCTCTCCACCGTCATGCCCGGCTTTATGCCGGGCATCCACGTCTTCCTTGGCTGAACTTCGGAAAGCAAGCCATGGCCGGAACAAGTCTCGACAAGTCCGGCCATGACCAGGTCTGGTCGACCTCAATTAACTCTGGGCTAGCGCGATTGATTGTTGGCGATCGTGAGCTGAGCGTATTTTCCCGGCCCGTCCCTGGCGAGGTCGCCGGTCACAGTCTTCGACCACTCCATTCCCACGACCGAGCCGAGGCGCGTGTCGGCAACGACGTTTCCGGAGATCGTGGCGGCGCCCGCATTTGGCGCTACCGAGACCGCGATGCCGATGCCGGCGCGGCGCACGACATTACCGTCGATGGTGACATTTCGGAGATAGGGGCCCCATCCTGCACGGATCCCGATGTTCGCGGCATTCTCGACGACATTGCCGGTAACGGCGGTTTCGGCTTCGGCGCCGATGCCGATCCCGGCATCTTCGGGCTTTGTTTCCGCACGTTGTACGCCGATATTGCGAACGAGATTGCCGTGCACGGTTGAGAGGCGTCCGCCATTGTTGAAGTTGGTAATTGAAATGCCGTTCTCGGCAGTGTCGACGACATTGCCGGCGACAACGGCGCCTTCAAAGTCGAATTCGGCATAGATCGCCGTCTCCTTCAGTGCCGCGCAGTTGTTGCCGGTGATCTGGATATTGGACGACGCATTGCCGCGAATGGCGGAAAACGCGGCGCGCCGAATGACATTGTTGCGGACGATGACATTGGCGGCTCTGAAGACGTTGATGGCATTACCGTTTTCGCCGGTGCCGCCGGCGCGCGCGTCGATATCTTCGATCGTATTGTCGGCGACGATGCTGCCGTCGTGGCGCTTGCTGCTTTGCCAGATCCGCACCCCGCCATTCCCGCAATTGCGAATGGTGTTGGCCGAAATGACAAGTCCGGAATTGTCGTTGCAGAAAATCGCATTGTCCGCCGCGCCGGAAACGGTGTTGCGCGCGACATGACCTTCGCACTGCTCGAGCACGATGGCATTGCCGCCGGCATTGTCGATGGTGCAATCGGCAATGCGGACAGCTTTGGAAGCAAACAGGTGAATGAGGCCGCGGCCCTGTGGCAGGGCCTGGCCACTGCCGTCGATAACCAGGCCCGAGAGTGTGATGTAGTTTGCGCCGTTGGCCGAGAGAAGTGACGGCCCGTTTGTGAGAATGAGCCGCGATGCGCCGCGTACGCCCATCAGCTGCGCACCTTCCGGAAGCGTCAGAGCGCCGGTGCGATACAGACCGGGCGGCAGCATGAGTGGCGCTCTCATGCGCGCGGCCTGGTCAATGGTGCGTTGCAATGCGCGGCTCTGGTCATCGGATGCACCCGGCCGGAGCCCGAGTTTGCCAGCATCGAGGCCAAAGGCCGGAAGCGGCACCGTGACAGCGGCGGTGCTCGTCAAGGTGCCGGCCAGAAGGTGACGGCGGTCGATGGGCAGGTCGATGGGCATGGCGGCCGCATCATGCGCTTCGGAGGTTAACGCCGTGCTTCGGCCACGATTGCCACCAGGGCGCGGCCAGCCGCCGCGACAAGATTGTCGATAGAGGGCATGGCTTTACGTCGTTGCCTTGTGGGTCCTTTGCGCCTGGCGCCGCGCCGGACCGGCGGGACATGGATGAAGGCCAGTGTCTTCGGCCCATGCCGGTCCGCGGCCAGGTCCGAGACTCGCCAGCAGAGATAGTTGCAAAGGTATCGCCCTGCGTCGCGCGACGGGTTGACTGCACAAGCCGTGCGAAGTGCGGCAAGGAGCGGGCGCACGGGCGTCCGCAACGGGACCGACGCCGGCCGTCCCGGCGCGATCACATTGCGGCGGATCGAAATGCCGTCGGCGTCGGGCAGCAGTGCCACCGCATTTCTTGCACGGGTCTCCACGCGCACGGCGCGCGCACGCGGCGCCAGGCCGAACATGAGCATTGCCTGCGGCTTGTGCCTCGCGACGAGCAGGGGCAGTTCCCGGTCGACGGCGGCGTAGCTGGTCGGGAAAACGTGGGCGATAATTTTGACATCCGACAAGGCCGGCCGCCGCAAGCGCGCGAGCCGAATTGCCATCGAACGCGTCGGGTTGAACGCAGCGCCTGGAAACGGCCCGAAGCCTGTGACAAGGATCGTCAGTGACATCTAGACGCCGAGAACCTTCGCAATCTCTTCCACGGCCAATGTCGGCGCAAGTTTCCCCGCAGCGACCTGGCTTTCCATCTGGCGAAGCTTTGCCCGCACCGATGCGTCGTTGCGAAGTCGCGCGGTCAGGCGCTCCTCGAGCATGGTCCACATCCATTTGACCTGCTGCTCGCGTCTGCGCGTGTTGAGCTCGCTTGACGCGATCATTTTTTCCCTGTGCGCAAGCACTTGCTCCCATAGCTCGGCAATTCCGCTTCCCGCCAGCGCCGAGTAAGTGACGACGGGCGGGGACCAGTTCGCCGATCGCGGAGCAAGGATATTGAGCGCCGCCCGATAGTCCGCAGCCGCGAGCTTTGCGCGTGCGACATTGTCGCCATCGGCCTTGTTGACGGCAATCATATCGGCGAGTTCGACGATGCCTTTCTTCAACCCCTGCAATTCGTCGCCGGCGCCGGGGAGCATCAGGACCAGAAAAAAATCCGTCATGTCCGCAACGGCGGTTTCCGATTGACCAATTCCGACCGTTTCCACCATGACGACGTCGTAACCGGCGGCTTCGCAAATCAGCATGGTCTCTCGCGTTTTGGCCGCGACGCCGCCCAGCGTCCCCGAAGAAGGCGAAGGGCGAACGAAGGCATGCGCGTCGCCGGCGAGCCGCGCCATGCGTGTCTTGTCGCCGAGGATTGAACCGCCGGTGCGTGTCGATGAGGGGTCGACCGCGAGGACCGCGACCTTGTGGCCCTTTCCGGTCAGATAAGTGCCCAGCGTGTCGATCGTCATCGACTTTCCTGCGCCGGGCGCGCCGGTGATGCCAAGGCGCACGCTCTTGCCGGTCAGCGGCAGCAATTCCTGCACCAGACGGTGCGCAGTCTTGCGATGGTCGGCGCGTTTGCTCTCGATCAAGGTGATGGCGCGCGCGAGCATGGCGCGATTACCGGCGCGCACACCGCGGACGAGCTCGGCAGGGGGCACATTGCGCGTCGCCATCATGTCCTCAGCGTAACGTCGGCATTTTAGCGGGGTGCCTGGTCCGCCAGGCGCAAAACAAGGCCGCCTTGCCCCCTGCGTTGCCTGGCGGTGACGCGCGCAAATTCCAGGAGAGCCGTTCGCGATTCGATGCGGCAATGGGAGGCGTCTGTGCGCTTGCAGAGACGTCTACGCAGGGGACGAGGAGCGTCGTCCTCGTCAATCGCCGCAACCTGGTAGACGCCCTCGGTGAGCTTGCGTGCCACGGCATATTCGACAAGCTGCGGATGCCTGGAGGAGAAGCTCTGCACGATGAAAATGTCGCTTCCCGCAGGGTGCACGGAGAATGCACTCACGTCGTCCATCCCGCCGCTCGCATGTGTGTATCGCTCACCGTCCCATTTATAGGCTGCTTCCTCCGGCTCGCCGGCGGCGCCATTGCGCAGCGCATAGAACTGCAGCCGCAGCTGCTGGCCGAACAGCGGCCGTGCATCTTTCAAAAGAGGGCCCGGGGAATCGACGCAGCCCGCGACAAGGAATGCGCCCAGCATGGCCGCGGCGACGCGCGCGATGGACCGCATCACTCGGCGGCCTCTTCGCCATGGCCGAGACGCCGATTGAGCGTCTTGAGGAGCTTTTCGGCCGCCTCGGCGATAACGGTGCCCGGCGGGAAAATCGCTTCGGCGCCCGCCTTCATGAGCGTATCGTAGTCTTGCGGCGGGACAACACCGCCGACGACAATCATGATGTCGTCGCGCCCCTGCTTTTTCAGTTCGGCCTTGAGCTCCGGCACCAGCGTCAAATGTGCCGCGGCGAGCGAGGAAACGCCGAGAATGTGCACGTCATTTTCCACGGCCTGTCGAGCCGCTTCGGCCGGCGTTGCGAACAGCGGCCCGATATCGACGTCAAATCCAAGATCGGCAAAGGCCGAGGCGATCACCTTCTGTCCGCGGTCGTGCCCGTCCTGACCGATCTTGGCGACGAGCAGGCGCGGGCGACGGCCCTCAGCCGCCTCGAAGGATTCGACCGCAGCTCGAACACGCTCGACGGCGCCGGTCATGCCGACCTCCCGCTTGTAGACTCCGGTAATGGCCTTGATCTCGGCGCGATGCCGGCCAAACACCTTCTCCAGCGCCGACGAGATTTCGCCGACGGTTGCTTTGGCGCGGGCGGCATCGATTGCCAGCGCCAGGAGATTGCCGTTGCCCCGGTCGGCGGCGCGGGTGAGGGCGTCCAGCGCTTCCCGCAAGGCGCCGGGATCGCGTTCGGCTCGCAGCCGCTGCAGCTTTTCGATCTGCCGCGCACGCACGGCGGAATTGTCGATCTTGAGTACGTCGATCGGCGCCTCGTCCGTGGGCGGATATTTGTTGACCCCGATGACCGACTGCGCGCCGCTGTCGATGCGGGCCTGTGTCTTGGCGGCCGCTTCCTCGATGCGAAGCTTGGGAATGCCGGCTTCGATAGCCTTCGCCATGCCGCCCAGACCTTCGACTTCTTCGATATGGCCCCAGGCCTTGCGCGCGAGCTCGTAAGTCAGCTTCTCGACAAAATACGAGCCGCCCCACGGATCGACGATCCGCGTCGCGCCGGCTTCCTGCTGCAGCACGATCTGCGTGTTGCGCGCGATCCTCGCGGAAAAGTCCGTCGGCAAGGCGAGCGCCTCGTCGAGCGCATTGGTGTGCAGCGACTGGGTCTGCCCCTGGGTCGCCGCCATGGCTTCAATCATGGTGCGGGCGACGTTGTTGAAGACGTCCTGTGCGGCCAGCGACCAGCCGGACGTTTGGCAATGCGTGCGCAGAGAAAGCGCGCGCGCGTCCTCAGGCTTGAACGGCTTCATCAGCTTTGCCCACAGCATGCGCGCTGCACGCAGCTTGGCGATCTCCATGAAATAATTCATGCCGATCGCCCAGAAGAAGGAAATGCGCGGCGCGAACTGGTCGATCGTCAATCCTGCCTTGAGACCGGCGCGCACATATTCAACACCGTCGGCAAGTGTGTAGGCGAGCTCGAGGTCCTGCGTCGCGCCGGCTTCCTGCATGTGATAGCCGGACACCGAAATTGAATTGAACTTCGGCATTTCCGCCGATGTGTAGGCGAAGATGTCCGAAATGATGCGCAAGCTTGGACCCGGCGGATAGATATAGGTGTTGCGCACCATGAATTCCTTGAGGATGTCGTTCTGGATTGTGCCCGCGAGCTTCTCATGCGGTACGCCCTGTTCCTCCGCGGCGACGATGTAAAGCGCCATCACCGGCAGCACGGCACCGTTCATCGTCATCGAGACGCTCATCTGGTCGAGCGGAATGCCCGAGAAGAGCGTGCGCATGTCGTAGATCGAATCGATCGCAACGCCCGCCATGCCGACGTCGCCCGATACGCGCGGATGGTCGCTGTCATAGCCGCGGTGAGTGGCGAGATCGAAGGCGATGGAGAGACCTTTCTGTCCGGCCGCAAGATTGCGCCGGTAGAAAGCATTGGAGTCTTCCGCCGTCGAGAAGCCGGCATACTGGCGGATCGTCCAGGGTTGTGCCGCATACATTGCGGGATAGGGTCCGCGCAGGAATGGCGGCTTGCCGGGATAGGTATCGAGGAAATCGAGCCCGGCGATATCGGCTTTGGAATAGCCGGGCTTGACGGCAATGCCTTCGGGCGTCTTCCAGGCATGCGCAGGCGTGCCGCCCGACGGCACAGCCGTATCGGCGTAATCGACCCTGGCGAAGTTTGGTACCTGACTCATTTGATACCCAGAATATCATGCGCAGCCCGCAGCGCGCCAAGTGCGTCGCAACCCGCAAAAACAAAGGTTTCTACGCCCGCCTGCCGCAGGGCGGCTTCATTGTCGCCGGGCCGTGCGGCGAGCTGCACCATGGCGCCGGCGGCCCGCAACGCCTGAGCGGCTTCGACGGCCTCGCTCGCATAAATGCGGTCCGATGAGCACAGGCAGGCGAGCTTCGCACCGGAGGCCTTGAAAGCTGCGACCATCCCGGCGCGATCCTTGAAGCCGTCATTGACGATGGCCTCGATCCCGCCGGTTTCGTAGAAATTCTTGGCGAAGGTTGCGCGTACGGTAAAATCCGAAAGCCTGCCCAGCGTTGCAAGGAAAACTTTCGGACGCTTGCCGGTCGCTGCGAGCACCCGGTCCGACGCATCGCGCAGCACCTCGAACGGTTCTGCCAGGCGGATCTGCGGCAGCTTTTCGAACGACGATTTTCCGGCGATCAGCGGAGCTGCCACACGCGGCGTATCCAGTACCTTGATCTGGAGTTCACCGAGATCGGGATAGTCGCTGACGCCGGTGAGCGCATCGCTGCGTCGGGCAACAGCCTTGAGTCTCTCTTCACGTATTGCCGCAATACGCTTTTGCAACAGACCCTGCTCGATGCTTGCGGCCGCGCCGCCAGCCGCCTCGATTTCCTGGAAGAGTCCCCACGCTGTCTTCGTCAGCGCGCCGGTCAGCGCTTCAATTCCGCCTGAGCCCGCGGCCGGGTCAACGACCCGGTAGAGATTGGATTCTTCGAGAAGGATCAACTGCATGTTACGCGCCACGCGGCGGGCAAAGGCGTCAGGCAGCCCGAGCGCGACGGTAAAGGGAAGCACGCAGACCGCATCGGCGCCGCCGACGCCGGCCGCCGTGGCGGCAATGGTCGTCCGTAACATGTTCACATAAGGATCCCGCCGGCTCATCATGCGCCACGCGGTTTCCGCGCCGACAAATGCGGGCTCTGGCGAAAGTCCGCTTGCCTCTTCCACGCGCGCCCAGAGTTTGCGCAGGGCGCGCAACTTGGCGATGGTGAGAAATTCGTCGGCGTCGGCGGCCATGAGAAATGAAATCCGCCGCCGTGCCTCGTCGAGCGTAAAACCCGAGGCTTCGAGCAGCCGCAAATAGGCAACACCCACGGCCAGCGCGAAGGCAAGTTCCTGGCCTTCGGAGCCGCCGCCCTCATGCACAGGGCGGCCGTCGGCCCGCATCAGACGTGCCTTGTGAAATCCATGGGACTGCAGATCCTTTGCAGTTGCTCCGGCGCGGGACGCCAGATCGGGCCACGGAAGAATGGATTGTCCACTATGCGTCATATCGCCAAGCGGATCGAGCCCGAAATCGATTGCAAGTCTTGCCGGATCGGTTCGCCGCTCGGCGACGAGCGCCTTGATCATTTCGGCGACGGGCCGGCCGCCAAAGGGCGCAGTCTCAATGCGCAGCGAGATCGGCTCGAGCATGATCCTGTCGAGAAGCAAAGCCAGGTCTGTGGCACTTTTGATGCCGACGCCATATCCGCGCGCCGCCGGCGCGCCGGCAAGCACCAGCGCGAGGCCTGTCGCGCCGTTTTCAAGATCCTCCAGCCCCTGCGCGTTGGCGGCTTTCGGAAGTGAATTGTCGAGCCGCTGGACAACCTGCCAGGGAACGGCCGCCCGGCCGGCGACCGGCAGCGCGCCAGCCGCGCGCGGATAAAGCGGCTGCACGGGAATGCCGTCATAAGTCCCGCTCACGAGCCGCTTGTCGAAGGCTGCCCCCTTGAGGGCCGCCTCGACAAGCCTGCGCCACTCCGTTTCCGTTGTCGGCGGAAATTCGGAAGCGAGGTGAAGTTCGTCACTCATGCGGGCAAAATGACACAGTCGGGATCGGGGGGCTATTGCGCTGGCTCAAATGGCTGGAACACCCCGGTCAGGTCAGGGCAACCGATGGATGCCGCTGGCGTCAATGGCTTTGGCGGCGGTGTCGACGCGCCGGCCGGCAATGATGCGGTCGCCCGCGATTTCCGCCAGAGGCAGCAGAACGAAGGCCCGCTCGAACAGGCGAGGGTGCGGCAGCGTCAGATTCGGCTCGCTCATGGTCAGTTCATCGTATGTCAGGATGTCAATGTCCGCAGTCCGCGGCCCATTGCGCTTTTCGTGAGCACGGTCTCGGCCAAGCTGGAGTTCGACGGCCTGCGCACGTTTGAGCAGTTCGCGGGGCCCGAGCGACGTTTCAACCGCGATCGCGAGGTTGACGAAATGCGGTTGATACTTGAATCCCCAGGGCGGCGTCCGGTAGTCCGAGGAGCGGACAAGCAACCGTATATCCTTGCCGTCGCACAACAGATCGATCGCTCGCTCGAGAATAGCCCGGCTGTTTCCGACATTGCCGCCAAGCGCGAGCAGCGCTTCAACCATGACGGCTCCGCACCAGCGTAACGCCGACATCGTCAAAGGTTGCCGCAATTGGTGCATGCGGCTTGTGAATGGTGACGCGCACCGACCTCACCCGCGAAAAATCGGCAAGGACCGCATCCGCGACCCGGCCGGCCGCCGCTTCGATCAGCCGGTAGCGTTGCGCGCAGAATGCTTCACTCACGCAGCCGACAACCTTGTCGTATGACACGGTGTCCATCACCTTGTCGGAACGGGCGGCTGCCGCCAGATCGATTTCCAGATCGAGATCAAGCCTGAATGTCTGGCCGACTTTCGCTTCATGCGGCATCACACCGTGATATGCATGCAGCGCCAATCCCCTGACAAAGATTCTGTCGCTCATCGCGCGGCCCCTATTGCTGCTGCAACCCGCAACGCCTGGACTGTCTCTGCAACGTCGTGGGCGCGGATGATCGCCGCGCCTTGTTCGGCCGCCAGCACATGAGCGGAGATCGTGCCGCCGATACGCTCGTCGGGCTTTGACGGGACGATGCTGCTGATGAATCTTTTGCGGGACGCTCCAACAAGAAGCGGGAGCCCGAACCGCTTGAACTCGTCAAGACGTGCAAGACAGGTGATGCTCTGTTCCGCGGTCTTGCCGAACCCGATACCCGGATCGAGAACGATGTTCCCGCGCGCAATACCGGCACGCGCGGCAATGTCCAGGGACCGGGCAAAGAAGACCATCACGTCGGTGATAATATCAATGCGTTCGTCGGAGGCTTCACGGTTGTGCATGATGATGACGGGTACGCCGCGCTCGGCGGCGAGCGGTGCCATGTCAGGATCCCGCTGCAGACCCCAGACGTCATTTATGATGGCCGCGCCCTGATCGAGAGCCCAGGCGGCAACCGAGGCCTTGATCGTGTCGATCGATACCGGCACGCCCAGCCTGGCGGCAGCCGGCAGGACCGGCACGAGGCGGCGTTTTTCATCGCCGGCCGCAACCGGAACCGCCCCGCCATAGGGACGGGTCGATTCCGCCCCGATATCGATGATGTCGGCGCCCTGGCGAACCATTTCTTCGGCGTGGGCAACAGCCTTCTCCGGCTCGAGAAATTCGCCGCCGTCGGAGAAGGAGTCAGGCGTGACATTGAGGATACCCATGACCAGCGGCCGGCCGCGAGAAAGCAGAGCCGAAAGCGTGGCGGCCGGCGCTTTTGGCGCCGTCGACGTCGATTTCTCAAGCTTGCGGGCACTTTTCATGCCGGTCGCTTTGCGCGGTCGGCGAGGGGCTGTCAAGCAGCCAGGGGATGTCAGTAGGTGATCTTGAGCGGCAGCAATTTGGCGTTCTCGATCCAGCGTTTGACAACCTTCTCGGAAGGCAATTGGCGGACGAGTTTGCGCTTCTTATTGGCATCGGCCATTGCACGCGCGAGATTGAGCGGATTCCGGTATTTGAGCTCCTTGACGGTGTCGACGCCGGCGGCTTGCAACAGCTCTGCATATTCCCTGCTGATGCCCTTGATGCGCATGCGGTCAGCAACATTGGCCCAGCACAGGAGCTGCTTTTCGTCGAAGCCCGTCTTTGCCGCGAGCGCCTTGCGTCCCTTCACGGTGCGTGCGGCCTCGAGCAGCCGATGCGTTGACCTGATCCCTGCCGACTTGAGAATCGCGGCGACCTCGCCATCGACCCCGTCGATATCGGTTATGGGATAGGACATCCGTGCCTCCTCAGCCTTTTCTTGTCGTTATGTCTTGATCGAACGGTTCAAACGAACTGACTCAAGCCAGGTATTGCGGCGACGATTTCCCCAACTGCGTCGTCGCCAAGCTTGTCGCGCGCAAAGGCGATGGTTTCCCGGGTCACTCCCTGCACCTGGCTCATGCTTAGTCCGGTCGACATCATCTTGGCCCCGGCTCCCATGATGCCGCCCATGGAAAAAGTGCCACCGGCAGCTTCGGATTGTAGTGCGAGCAATGCCTCCGCGCCCGGAAGCTTGTCGATGAGTGCCTGAACTTTGTCGGCCGGCCCCTCCTTGCGGAGGAAGTCAAGGATAATGCCAACCGCCTTTTCCGCGGCTCCGTGCTCGACGCCGACATTGGCGACGAGACGGCCGAGCAATTCTTCCATGACACCTCACCCCCCGCACTTGTGGCGGATTGCGCGCATATTGAACACCGATTTTAGCGCTGACAAGCGGGGTGCCGTCGCATTTGCGTGAGGTGAGACCGCGTTGCAACATTCGATTCCAGACAAACGCGCACAAGGATTCGAGCGACTTGAAGCACGAACAAGGGACGGCAACAGCGCGTGACGCCGGTTGCGTGAACATGTCGGCAACGTCGGATCATTTCCAATGAGTTTGACCGGCGGCGCCATGCGATTGGTCATTGGCGCCTATCACCGCCATTTCCCGCTAAAAAGCCCGCAACTGTAAGGGTATAAGCCCGCCTCTCACGGTCGCGCCGCGACGGCGTACGCCTTTTCAGCGGTGCGGCGCATTGCTAGCTTCAGCGCCCTGTCTGCACGGAGTAGTTCATGAAAACCCTCGACGCGGTCCTGGATCGCATCGATCAAGACATCGATCAAAGCCTGGAACGTTTGTTTGCGCTTCTTCGCATTGCGTCGGTTTCAACCGACCCCGCCTTCAAGGATCAATGCCGCACAGCGGCCGATCATGTGGCCGCAGACCTTAAATCCATCGGATTTGACGCCACCGTACGTCCGACGCCGGGGCATCCGGTCGTTGTCGGCAGATCCAACGGAGCGGCCGGCCCGCGCGTGCTTTTCTATGGCCATTATGATGTGCAGCCCGTCGACCCGCTCAATCTCTGGAAGACGCCGCCGTTCGAGCCCCGTATCGAAACCCTTCCGGACGGACGCAAGATCATTGTGGCGCGCGGCGCCTGTGACGACAAAGGGCAGGCGATGACCTTTATCGAGGCCTGCCGGGCGTTCAAGGCTGTCACCGGCAAGCTGCCGCTGCCGATCACGATGATGATCGAGGGCGAGGAGGAATGCGGGTCACGCAACCTGTTCAAATTCGTGCGCGACAATGCCGCAGAATTCAAACTCGACCTTGCACTCGTATGTGATACCGCAATGTGGGATGCCGCAACGCCGGCGATCACGACGTCCTTGCGCGGCCTCGTTTACGAGGATGTGAAAATCACCTGCGCGGATCGCGACCTGCACTCCGGCCTCTTCGGCGGCGCTGCGCAAAATCCGCTGCGACTGCTCTCGAAAATTCTTGGCGCCATGTGGGACGAAGGCGGACGCGTCGCCATTCCGGGCTTTTATGATGGCGTGACGGATTTGCCGCCCGATATCAAGGCCGATCTCAAGGGTCTCGACCTGACGCCGGAGAAATTCCTGGGACCAATCGGGTTGAAGGAGCCGGCAGGCGAGAAAGGCCGCATGTTGATCGAGATGGTCACCACGCGCCCGACCGCTGAAATCAACGGCATCATTGGGGGCTATACGGGGGAGGGAGCGAAAACCGTCATTCCGGGAGAGGCGAGCGCGAAAGTATCGTTCCGTCTGGTCGGCGCGCAGGATCCCGAGAAGATTCGCGATGCTTTCCGCGCATTCGTGCGCGCACGTCTGCCATCCGATTGCAAGGTCGAGTTCGGCAATTTTGGCCTCGCTCCGCCGCTGCAATTGTCATTCGACAGCCCGGCGCTGAACAAGGCGCGGGCCGTGCTGGCAGAGGAGTGGGGTCACAAGGCGGTCACAGTCGGCGCGGGCGGCTCAATCCCGATTGTGGCCGATTTCAAGAGCGTTCTCGGCATGGATTCGCTGCTCGTCGGCTTCGCGCTCGACGACGACCGCGTCCATTCCCCGAACGAGAAGTTCGACCTCAAATGCTACCACAAGGGCATACGCTCCTGGGCGCGTATCCTGCACGCGCTCGCAGGAGCATGATGCGGTAGCCGCTTACTTGAGCTGGTCGGCGACCTTGTCGATGCCGGCCTGAGAGCAGACGTCGTCCTTGCCCGGAGAGCCGGAGACACCGACCGCCCCGACGACTTCATTGCCGGCCTTGATCGGCACTCCGCCCGGCAGGGCAAGCACGCGCGTATATTGTACGGACCCGGCTGTATCCGGACGATCTTTCATTCTCTGGACGAAATCGGCCGAGGGCTGGCCGAATGTGCGCGCCGTGAACGCCTTTCGCTCCGCGCCCTCGGGCGTATGAAGCCCGGAGCCGTCACCGCGCAGCATGACGATGGTCAGCCCTTCCCGGTCAACAACTGCGACCGAGACCTTGAAACCCATGCTCTGGCACTGTGCGAGCGCACCCTGGGCAATTGTTTCCGCCATGGCCAGTGGAATGTTCTTCTGCGTAACCAGTCCTTGCGCCAAGGCCGTTGACGCAAAAGCTGCGGCCAGGCCGAGACCCGTGACCGTCGTGAGAATTCGTGACATTGGCGGTGCCTCCTGCGGCATGTGGAACCCGCAAGAACATACCCCGGCAAAGGAAACTTATTTCAGGCCATGGCGGCCATGCGCGGCTATTTTTTCAGCTTGTAACCGGTCTTGAACATCCAGGAAATCGTCGCCAGGCAGACGGCAAGGAAAAGCAGGGTCATGCCGACACTGACGCCGTGGCTTACATCGGAAATCTCAAAAAAGCTCCAGCGGAAGCCGCTGACCAGATAAACGACGGGGTTGAACAGTGCGATCGTCTGCCAGGCCGGCGGCAGCACGCTGGTTGAGTAGAAGGTCCCGCCAAGAAACGTCAGAGGTGTGATGATCAGCAGGGGGACAATCTGCAGCTTTTCGAAGCCCTCGGCCCAAATGCCGATGATGAAGCCGAGCAGACTGAAGGTCGCGGCCGTCAGCAGCAGGAACGCGACCATCCAGAACGGATGCGCAATGCGCAACGGCACGAACAGCCACGAGGTCGCCAGGATGATCAGACCGAGGATGATCGACTTGGTTGCCGCGGCGCCGACATAGCCAAGCACGATCTCGAAGGGCGATACCGGGGCCGACAGGATTTCGTAGATCGTTCCCGTAAAACGCGGAAAGTAGATACCGAAGGATGCGTTCATCGTGCTTTGCGTGAGCAGCGTGAGCATGATCAGTCCGGGCACAATGAACGAGCCGTAGGAAACGCCGTCGATCTCGGTGATGCGGGAACCGATCGCGGCGCCGAAAACGACAAAGTAAAGCGACGTCGAAAGCACGGGGGAGACGATGCTCTGCCAGATGGTGCGGCCGGTGCGCGCCATTTCGAAATGATAGATTGCCTTGACGGCCCCCAGGTTCATCGCCTGTCACTCACCAGTCCGACGAAAATATCCTCAAGCGAGCTTTGCGTGGTCTGCAGGTCGCGAAAGCGGATTCCCGCGCGGCTGAGGTCACTCAATAGCCCTGTGATCCCGGTGCGCTCGACCTGGCTGTCATAGGTGAACACCAATTCCATTCCGTCCGCCGCCAGTTTAAGTGTGTAGGCAGAGAGTTCGCCCGGCACTGCATCCAGTTTCTTTTGCAGGTGCAGCCTCAGTTGCTTCTGCCCGAGCTTGCGCATGAGCTCCTTCTTGTTCTCAACGAGAATGATCGCGCCCTTGTTGATGACGCCGATCCTGTCGGCCATATCCTCGGCTTCTTCGATATAGTGCGTGGTGAGGATGATGGTCACCCCGGAATTCCGGAGGTCGCGCACGACCTGCCACATGTCCTTGCGCAATTCGACGTCTACGCCGGCCGTCGGCTCGTCGAGAAAAAGAACTTGCGGCTCATGGGAAAGCGCCTTGGCAATCAATACGCGCCGCTTCATGCCGCCGGAGAGCGTCATGATCTTGTTGTCCTTTTTGTCCCATAGCGACAGGGCGCGCAGAATTTTTTCAATATAGGCGGGATTTTTCGGCTTGTTGAACAGGCCGCGGCTGAAGGACACCGTCGCCCATACGCTTTCAAAGGCGTCGGTGTGGAGTTCCTGGGGAACGAGCCCGATGAGCGACCGTGCTGCACGGTAGTCCGTGATGATGTCGTGGCCGTCCACGGTGACCGTGCCCGCGCTGGGTACAAGGATCCCGCAGACAATGCCGATCAGGGTCGTCTTGCCGGCGCCGTTGGGCCCGAGCAATGCGAATATCTCGCCGCGCCGGATATCGAGGCTGATATTGTCGAGCGCCTTGAAGCCCGAAGCGTAACTCTTCGACAGATTTTTGACGGAAATGATCGGCCGCATGAAATGCAATCGTGGCAGGGACAAGCGCCATATAGGCCCTGGAACAAAGCTGCGCCAGCCGCGAATGCGACGAAAGTGCTAGGCAAGTTCGGCGAGTGCACTCAGGTCACTGAGCACGCGGGCGGGCGCAAGATCATGGTACTCATCGGGCAGTTTCGCTCGGTTGATCCACACCGAACGGAAGCCGGCCGAAACGCCAGCCATGACATCCCAGCGATTGGACGAAACAAAAGTAACGTCATTTGGCGAACAGCTGAACTCTCTCGTGACGAGGCCGTAGCCCTCAGGGCGCGGCTTGAACATCTTCAGCGCATCCACGGACAGAACCGCATCGAGATCGCTGCCGATGCCCGCGGCCTCCACGGCCGCCCTGAGCATGGCCGGCGAACCGTTGGACAGGATACCCGTCTTTCGTCCCTTCGCTTTCAGGGTCTTGAGCGCAATTCGTGCATCGGGATAGGCGTCGAGCTTGAAATAGGCGTCGAGCAGCGCGGCTTTCAGCGACTTGTCCGCCTTTGGCAGGAATGCGAGAGCATAGTCGAGCGCGCGTTCGGTCAGGACCCAGAAGTCCACATAGTGACCGGCCAGCGTGAGCGTCCAGCTATATTCCAGCTGCTTCATTCGCCACATTGCCGATATCCGCTCGGCGTCCGGTCCGATTTTTTCACGGTGCCGCCCGATCGCCGCGTGAACGTCGAACAAGGTGCCATAGGCGTCGAAGATGAAAATCGATGTCATGGTATCCTCTTGACTGAGCCGCTATGGTTGCAAGGCTTGGCCGGCGGGAAAAGGGTCTGCATGGCCGCAATCTGGAGCAGCGAATGGCGCCGGGGCAAGGGTGGTCGACGACCTGGACCTTCTACGAGGGTGAGTGGCACCAGGGCAATCTGCCGATCATGGGCGTGCGCGATCACGCAGCGTGGCTTTGCTCATCTGTTTTTGACGGCGCCCGCACTTTCGAAGGCGTCTCGCCCGATCTTGATCTCCACTGCGCGCGCGTCAACGCCTCGGCCGAGACGATGCATCTCAAACCGGTGGTGACGACGGAAAAATGGCTCGAGCTGACCGAGGACGGAACCAGACGTTTCGGGCACAACACCGCGCTCTATATCCGGCCGATGTACTGGGCGGAGCGCAGCGGGGCCCTGCTCGTCGCGCCCGATCCGGAATCGACCAGGTGGTGCTTGAGCGTTTACGAGGCGCCGATGCGCAAGCCCGAGGGCTTCTCGGTGACGCTTTCGCCGTACCGCAAGCCGAGCCTTGAATGCATGCCGGTGAACGCAAAGGCCGGTTGCCTCTATCCCAACAACGCCCGGGCGCTGCTCGAGGCGAATGCACGCGGCTTCGGCAATTGCGTCGTCCTCGACCTGTTGGGTAATGTTGCCGAGTTTGCGACCGCCAATTTGTTCATCGGCAAGGACGGCGTCGTTTTCACACCCGCACCGAACGGCACATTCCTCAACGGAATCACGCGCCAGCGTGTCATCAAGTTGCTGCGTGGCGCCGGCGTGAGCGTCGTCGAAACGGTATTGACTTATGCCGATGTGCAGAATGCGGACGAAATCTTTTCTTCCGGCAACTATTCAAAAGTCATGCCCGTCAACCGCATTGACGACCGTTCGCTGCAGCCGGGGCCGCTCTATCGCAAGGCGCGCGAGCTCTACTGGGACTACGCGCATGCGTAATGGCATCGGCAGCTGCCGATGAACCGGCCGGTTGCGATTATCGGTCTCGGGCTGATGGGCGAGGTCTATGCCCGGCGCCTGCTCGATGCGAAGATTCCCGTCATCGGCTTCGACATCAATGCCTCCCGGCGTGCGCGGCTCGCCGAAATCGGCGGCCGGCCGGCGGAATCGATCGCCGCTCTGGCGGCGCCTGCCCGTTGCATCATCATTGCGGTGTTCAATACCGAGCAGGTGGAGGACGTGGTCGAAGGCCATCTGCTTCCCGCGCTCGGCGAAGGATCGGACAAGCCCGTTCTGTGCATGAGCACATGTGATCCGGACAAGGTCGAAGCACTGGCAAAGCGCGTGATTCCCCGCGGCATCCGTTACCTGGATGTGCCCGTGTCAGGCACGAGCGATCAGGTGCGGCGCGGCGATGGCGTCGCGCTCATCGGCGGCGATGCAGCTATCGCCGAAGATGTGAAGGACATCCTCGATACGTTGTTTGCTCGCAGGTTCCATATCGGGAAGGCTGGCGATGGCGGGCGCGCGAAGCTTGCGGTCAATCTGATCCTCGGCCTCAACCGCCTGGCACTCGCCGAAGGCCTGGTCTTTGCCGAGCGGCTCGGCCTTGATCCTGCGACGTTTCTCGACGTGGCGCGCGGCTCGGCATCCTGTTCGCAGGTCATGGAAACCAAGGGACCGAAAATGGTGCGCGGCGATTTCGCACCCGAGGGCCGCGTGAGGCAGACGCTCAAGGATGTGCATCTCATGCTCGACCAGGCGGCCGCCGCCGGTCAAAAGCTGTCCGCACTCGAGGTGCACCGGGCGGTCCTCGAATCCTGCGTGCGTGCAGGGGAAGCCGATCTTGATAACAGCGCCATCATCAAGGAGATCCGCCGGCGGCGCTAGATATGTGATCGGTCTAATTTTGAGTCGTCATGCCCGCGCATGGGCAGTTCGAAGAACGGCGTCGCTTCGTTCGCCTATGTCACCGCAAGTCGGGTCTACCCGACTTGCGGCAAGTAACTTATGCGGACGTCGGGCAGGCCCGACGTCCGATGGCATAACAGCGAGTGTGTGGCGAGGTCTCCCAGTTCGTCATGGCCGGGCTCCGTCCCGGCCATCCACGTCTTGATTTGCTGACGCGCTGTGAAGAAAGACGTGGATGCCCGCGACGGAGCGCGGGCATGACGCAGAGTGTGTGGCGAAGTTTCTCAGCCTGTCATGGCCGGAACAAGTCTCGACAAGCCCGGCCAAGAGCAAGTCAACCTCAATCAATTCTGCGCTAGACACGGGAAACATCGACCGGCTTATCCTCCTCGATCGAGCGAATGATGGCCTCAAAGCCGCTCACGACGTCGAGCATATCGGCGGTCGATACCGGGAAGGGTTTTCCGCTTTCGATGGTTTCGGCAAACGATTCCAGGAGGACGCCGAGCGAATCCACCGGCGGATAGGTCTTTGTTTCCGGCTGGCCGCCGATAGTAGCCATGGTGAGCGCGTTTTCTTCGCGCGCCTCGGCCCAGCCTTTCGTGCCGAAGACATGGATCCGCCAGAACATCGGTGCCGCGCGCACCGTCGCAAGCATTCCGGATGCGCCGCTTCGGAACTGTATATGCGCCGAGGCGACGTCGCGCGGATCGGGCGGGGCTTTTACCGAATGCACCCGCGCGTTCACTTTCGCCAGCGGCCCGGCGAGGTTAACGAAGGCATCGATTAAATGAAGACCGGCGCCGGTCATGCCGCCGCCGGGAGACTCGCGCGGATCGTCGCGCCAGCCGCCTTTGACGCGCGTCGAGTGCTCGTTGCTGAAGTGACCCTCGATATGAAGGACGTCGCCGAGTGCCCCCGACGAGACGATGTGCTTGAGCTCGCGCATGCAGGGGAAGCAGCGCTTGTTGTTGCCGAGCGCGAATGGGACGCGCGCTCCGGCGCATGCATCGATCGCACGGCGCGCCTCGGCGAGCGTCAGCGCCAGCGGCTTTTCACACCAGACGGGCTTGCCCGCGGCGGCAACGGCGGAAATCTGGCCGACATGCAGGGAGTGCGGCGTCGCAAGAAAGACCGCCTGCACCCGCGGATCGTTGACCGCCTCTTCGAAGCTGGTGGACAGCTGAAAGCCCTTGGCGGCGGCAAATTCGCCGGCAAGCTCAGGCTCCTTGGTGACGCAGCGAATGACGCGCAGGCGCCTGCTCTTGCCCTGCACGGCTTCGACGATGTTCCTTCCCCACCGGCCGAGGCCAATGACTGCAATGTCGATCATGGTCGTATGGATGATTTTTCCCGAGGAGACGCCGTCAGCGGCCCATAGTACAAACCGTGACGCGGACGGCAATCCGGCA
>DATEKG010000341.1:0-4969 GCA_035277565.1 Pseudolabrys sp. | reverse complement strand
CGAATGCGCCGCCTGCGGGCGCTCTTTCAGGGTTCTCCGTCAGATCCCCCGAGTGCCCAGGCGCGAACGGCCCAGCCGGCCCTCAGGGGCGGATAAGGAGAAGGAGCGTGCCCAGAATGAGGGAGGCCGCGGCGCCGGCGTGTCCCGCCGCCCGCTCGATCGCGCAGTTGGTCTGCAGCGCCGACATGGCTCTTCCCTTCATCTTCCCGGTTAGTGTGGCGAAGCCCGGTAAAGCCCGCGTTAACCGGAGGCCTGCTTGTAGCGGAAAGCGGCGGCCCAAATCAAGCGCGCGGGTTGAATAGGTCAGGGGTGCTGACGAGACCATGGCTACCGAAGCAGGCTCACTCCGCCGCCGCATCTGGGTGCAATCGGTAATTTCGCTGCCGATCCTTGCCGCGATCCTGTTCGTTCCAGCGGGCACGCTGCACTTCTGGCAGGGTTGGCTTTACGGCTTCGTTTTTGTCGGCGCTTCGATTGCGCTGACGCTCTACTTTATCAAGCGTGATCCGCAACTGATCGAACGGCGAATGCGGGGCGGGCCGACGGCTGAGCAGCTGCCGGCGCAGAAAATCATCATGTCGATGACGCTGCTGGGATTCCTGCTGCTCATTGTGCTGCCGGGACTTGACTACCGTTTCCACTGGTCCGCCGTGCCGGCCTGGCTCGTGTTCGCGGCAAATGCGGGAGTTGCGCTGTCCTTCCTGGTCTTCGTCATCGTGCTCAAGGAGAACAGCTTTGCGGCTTCCACGATCCGTGTCGAGCCGGGACAGCCCGTCATCTCCAGCGGACCGTACGCCTATGTAAGGCATCCGCTCTATTCGGGCGCCCTTCTGCTGCTTGTCTTTACGCCGCTGGCGCTTGGGTCCTGCTGGACGCTGCTCGTCCTCATTCCGATGGTGCCGGTTCTGGCATGGAGGCTCATCGACGAGGAGCGATTCCTTGCACGAAATCTCCCGGGCTATGCGGATTATTGCCAGCGCGTGCGGTTTCGCTTGATTCCCGGGGTCTGGTAGTCATCCAACCGAAGCGATTTGTTGTTCGCGGCTGGTCAGGTCCGCGCGGTCACTGTCGCTTGCGGCATTCTTGAGAATAAGCCGAAGCTGCGGCGAAGAACTGGCTCGAGGAACCGTGGCGGGGCCGGGCGGCGATCGGCGCTGCTCAAATGCAACAATTGTCCTCGCCAGCCGGCGGCGAAAGGCAAACATGACAATCCCCAACACAAGCCAGGCCGCCGAAAAGCCGCCCAAGACCAGGCGCTGAGGATCGAGAAATGAATCGGATTCGGCCTGTTCAACGGCCTCCGTCGTTGCAGTCGTATCCTGCCGGACCGCTGCGGACTCATCGGCGGTCGGCGCGCTCTGCATATTGTCGTTGTTGTTCACCGTCTCGCTTTGAGCACCATCGGCGGGAGTGCTTCCGGGCCACGGTGCGAGTTCTGCCGGTGGTGAACTCGGCCACGATACCGGCGGTGAGTCCGCATTGCTGTTTTCAGCCGTCGGCCGGACGTCCTCGACCGGCTTTGAATCGTCGGCGGGCTCGGGTAATGCGGACGGTTTCTCGGGCGAAGCCTCCGGCGCGCTCTTGTCGCGAACCGCGGATTCAGCTCCAGGCCGCGCATCGGAATCCTGTGCGGGCGCAACCGGATGATGCCGGTGACTGGCATGATAGCGCTTCCTGGGATGCGCGCGCGTCGTCGTCGGCTGCAGTGCAAGCGGTTCGGACTCGGCCGTTGTCGCGCCCGTAACGTCGCCGGCAGATTCGCTCGCCGATGAACCGTTATTCTTCAACGAACCGAAAAATTGGTCAAAGAAGCCCTGCTCCGCGCGTGCGCTGGTCGCCATCATGAAGATGATCAGAAGAATCGGCAAACGCCTGAACATGGAGCCTCCTCATGACGTGATCATCGATGTCTGACGTTTTCCCCGAATGGCGTGGGCATAGCCGCACAGAACTGTGGCGCGTACACGGCGACTCGGTGGCGTCCGCCGATGGTAATTTTTCACAAAAAGAACAAAAGTCTTGCGAGTGGCGCTAGGCGCGCGCTGCCTTCAGAGCACGGGCCGCAAAACGCGAGGCGAGAAATGCCGTCACGAAACGCGGCATGGCCGGATCGAAGTCGCCCGGCCCGTAGACGATGCGAATATCCGAAAGTTCCGGCCTCTTCTCACGCGCGAGAAAGGCAAGAATTCGCTTGCGCAGCGCTGCCGCGTTTTCGCGTGCCTGCAGAACCTTGAGCTGCGCAATGAGTGGACCGTCGACAACCATGGTCCAGCCAGGCTCCGCCTTTAATGCTGCCGCGTCGAGGCCCGTTTCTTCTTTCAGCTCCCGCTGCACACTCCCGTCGAGGTCAACCTTGTCTCCGGCAACGTCATCCGGATCCGGCGTCCCGCAGGGAAAATAGACGCGGCCGGCGTTGAATGTCTGCGGACCCATGACGCCGAGAAGATAACCCCCGTCCGACCCGGCAATGGCCGCCGCGCTGAAGCAGTCACGTACGCCTGCCGGCGGCCGGCCCCAATGGCGCCAGGCCGCGAAACTTGCATAGTCGGTCTCCAGATATTCACCACGCAGCACACCACGTTCCACCACATGATGGTGCATCAGAAGAACGCGGCCATTCCACAGCGACGGTTTTTCGCGCCGCAGCGCCGCGAACCATTCGTCAATCTCAGTGCGGTGTTCGCTCGCATAGCTCCACGGAATGGGAACGAAAGAAAGGTCATGCCTGTCTATATGAAATACCGATGGAACAGCGGATGAAGCCGTCGCATCGGCCTGACGCAGGGTTTCCCGTGCGTCCGGGGAGGCCGGCGCCTGCACGTCGTGAACAATCGACGGCGCATCGACCGGACCGAGCTCCTCAGCCGCGAACCGTCGGCTCGGAGCGACAATCTCCTCCTGGGCTGCGATCAGCTGGATTTCGCGCGCGCCGATCTCCATGGTCCTGGACAGAACTCCGAAGATGCTCGAGGCAGTTCGTGCGAGTGTTTCCGCGATCGTCCCTTGCCGCAGGTAGTGCACGAAAAACATCGCAGCGACAGCATCGCCAGCGCCATCGATGGCGAGCGGCAATTTCGGGGTCCGCACCAGGAAACATCCGGTCGAGTCCGAAGCAAGCATGTCGATGCAGTCGTCAGGCGTCTCCCCGGTATGCAGAGAGGTAACCAGAATCGCCTGCGGGCCGAGATCGTGCAATGCCTTGACCGAGTCACGCGCGCTGCGAAGAGACGTACTCGTGCGGCCGCTGAGGTAATCAAGCTCGAACTGGTTGGGCGTAAGAATGTCGGCGGCCGGCACCGCTTTGTTCCGCATGAATTCGGGAATTCCCTCGCGTACGAATGCGCCGCGGCCGGCGTCGCCTATGACGGGATCGCAGCAATATTTAGCCGCCGGATTGGCGCGCTTGACGCTTGCGACCGCGTCGAGGATCGCGGCGCCGATTTCGGCAGAGCCCATATAGCCGGAAAGCACCCCGTCACATTCGCCGAGCACATTGCGCGCGGCAATGCCCGCAACGACCTCGCCGATTGTACCGGCATCGAACACGCTCCCCTTCCAGCTTCCATAGCCGGTATGGTTGGAGAATTGCACGGTATGGATCGGCCAGACCTCCACGCCCATACGCTGCAGCGGAAACGTCGCCGCCGCGTTGCCCACATGGCCATAGGCCACGTGCGACTGGATGGAGAGGATGTTCATCGGGAACACAATAGCAGACACGGCGGGAAAATTCCCGCCGTGCCGGCATGAAATCGTTGAATCGACAGGGCCGGGACAGGTCCGGCCAAGGCTGGCTATTTCATCCCCATCTTCTTGTTCGCAGTTTCCACGAAACTGTTCGTAAAGGTTTTCGACAGGTCGATATTTGCCTTGGCCACGTCCGGCGAGGACTGGCTGAACACCGCAAGCACCGCCGCGGCCCCCTTGGGGTCCATGCGGCCGTCCTGCGAATACATTGCCAGCGTGTTCTTCAGTGCTGCCACATAGAGAGCCTTGTCCTTGCCGACGAGGTTGGCCGGCATCTTGTCGGCGATCTCTTCAGGCGTATGCGAGTGGATCCATTTGAGAGTATTGACGATCGCATCCGTCATCCCCTGCACTTCCTTCGGATGCGCCGCGATCCACTCGGCCTTGGTATAGAGCGCGCCACCCGGATATTCGCCTCCGAAAACCGACAGCGTATCCTTCTGCGAGCGCGTATCGCTCAAGATCTTGAGGCTCTTGTCGGCGCCCTGAAGGATGGTAACAGCCGGGTCGAGCATGACGGCCGCATCGACGGTGCCCTGCTCCATGGCTGCGACCGCAGTCGCGCCAAGGCCGACACCGATGACGGCGACCGAATTCGGATCAACGCCGTTCTTCTTGAGGAGGAATTTAAGGAAGAAATCGGTCGAAGATCCCGGCGCGCTGACGCCGACCTTCTTGTTGGCGAGGTCCTTGATTGAATTGATCTCGCCGGAATGCTTGGGCGAAATGACCAATGCGAGACCCGGGAAACGGTCGTAAACGACGAAGGCCTGCAGGTGCTGGCCCTTGGCGGCGAGATTGACGCAGTGATCGAAATAGCCCGACACGACATCGGCGCTGCCGCCGATCACGGCCTTGAGCGATTCCGAGCCGCCCTTGAAGTCCACGATCTCTACATTGACACCGGCCTTTTCATATTCGCCCAAGGCCTGTGCCAGCATCGTCGGCAGGTAGCAGAGGCAGGAGCCGCCGCCGACCGCGAGCGTCACCTTTGATTGCGCGAAGGCAAGACCGCTCGACAGCACCAGCGCCGCGAGCGACACGCCGACCCGGCGTAAAATGACGGACATTCAGTCCTCCCTTTTTTGTTAGCCCTTCAGCACAGGGCCAATTCGGGCCGGACGATAGGCCAGCCGGACGCCGATGCCTAGGGCCTCGCATCAGCCGTTGCGGGACGCCACACCAGAAGCCGCTTCTCGACCACGCTGACGATGGTGTCGAT
>DATEKG010000340.1:0-18805 GCA_035277565.1 Pseudolabrys sp. | reverse complement strand
GGGTGCGGTACAATTCCAGGCGCTTCTGCTCGCCGATGTCGTCGTTCAGTCCGGTGCCGGCCTTGGCCTGCGCCCGGTCCTTTGCTGTGGCCATGAGTGTTCCTCGGAGGGCTATTTTCCGGCAACTTAGCCCCGCTCCCGACGCTTAGGCAACCGGTGCGGATGGCTCGACCTTGCGGACCGCCTCACGGTGCAAGAGATAGAGCCCGGACGCGATAACGATCAACCCACCAACGATCGTCCAGCGGTGCGGCACGTCTCCAAACACCAGGAAGCCCAGAGTCGTGGTCCAGACCATCTGGGTATAGATGAAGGGCGCCAGTGTGGAGGCCGGGGCCAGTCGATGGGCACGGATCAGTAAATAGTGCCCACCGCCGCCCAGCGCGCCGATCAGCACCATCAAGCCGGCGACCAGCAGGGAGTCCGGCGGCGCCCAGACGAACGGCACGATCAGGGTCATTCCGACCGCTCCCACAAGATTCGTATAGAACTGCGTAGTTTCGTTGCTGTCCGTATGTGACAGAAGGCGTGTCGAAATGACGTAGAAGGCGTAGCAGACAGTGCCGCCGAGCGAGAGCAGCGCTGCCGGATGCAGCCCGCCGAGGCCAGGGCGGGCAACGACCAGCACGCCGCAAAAGCCGATGATGATTGCCGTCCAGCGCCGCCAGCCGACGTGCTCTCCGAGCAAGGGCACGCACAGGACCGCAACCAGAAGCGGCGTTGCGAAGATGATCGACAGCGCCTCATCGAGTTGAAGCCAGCGCAGCGCGAACAAGTTGAGCGCCGTCGAGAACAACAGCAGCGCCGAGCGCCCGACCTGCATGAACGGGCGTGCCGTGCGCATCAGGCCGGGATGCTTCAACGGGTTCGAAAACACCATGGTCAGCGCGAAGGCGAAGAAATAGCGCGCCCAGACGACTTCGGTCGTCGTCATGCGATGGTTGAGATATTTGCCGGTCGCGTCCAGACAGGAAAATGAGGCGACCGCGCAGCACATGAGCGCGATGCCGGTCAGCCGCTGTCGATATTCGCTCAATAGGTCGCCCGACCGCCCGAAATGTCGAAAACCGCGCCGGTCGTGAAAGAGCATTCGCTTGATGCGCAAAAAGCCGCCAGGCTTGCGATCTCTTCAACGGTCACAAAGCGTCCGCGCGGAATTTTCGAAAGCATGAAGTCTATGTGTTCCTGCGTCATCTGATCAAAGATCGCCGTCTTCGCCGCCGCCGGTGTGATGCAGTTGACCGAGATGTCGTAGGAGGCCAGCTCCTTGCCGAGCGACTTTGTCAGCGCAATGAGCCCGGCCTTCGATGCGGAATAGGCCGGCGCATTTGGATTACCTTCCTTGCCGGCAATCGAAGCGATATTGACGACGCGCCCGTAGTTCTGCGCGATCATGGCCGGCGCGACTGCACGGCAGCAATGGAACGGACCGTCGAGATTGACCGCGAGGACGCTGCGCCAGGCGTCAAGCGGGTAATCCCAGGTTTTCACATTGGGTCCGGCGATGCCCGCATTGTTAACCAGAATATCGATGCGCCCGAGCGCCTTCACCGTCTCGTCGCGCACGCGCTCAACGTCGGGATAACGTGTAACATCGGTCGCAAACGGTGTGACGCTACCGCGTCCTTTCAATTCGGCGGCCGTTTTCCTCGCGAGATCGATATCGCGGTCCCAGATCGCGACATTCGCGCCGGACTCGAGAAAACGTTCCACAATGGCACGGCCGATACCCTGGGCGCCGCCCGTCACGACCGCATTGCGCCGGCTGAGATCGATCTTGTTGGTCATTGGCCGCCTCCGCCGCAAAACTACCGAAACTGTATTGCGGTGGCGAGTAGTGAATTTGCAGGCGCGCGATGCCAACTCCATTGGCTCCGCGCTTCGCCGTTTTCCGCTCACCCCCGCGTAAGCGGGGGTCCAGGGCAGTTTGCACGTTCAGAAAGTTCGCCCTGGATTCCCGCGTACGCGGGAATGAGCGGAGAATGGCCAACCCCGTCACACGTCCCGTTCGATCGCGCTTTCGTGCCAGCGCCGCAAGGCCAAATGTGAAATCGCCGACAGCACGAAAAAGATCGCGACGCCGGCAAGCGCCAGGACAAGCAGCGCCGCAAACATGCGAGGGATATTGAGCCGATAACCGGACTCGGCGATGCGGTAGGCCAGGCCCGATCCGGCGCCTGCCGAACCAGCAGCAATTTCGGCCACCACCGCACCGATAAGCGACAGGCCGCCGGCAATACGCAATCCCGCGAGGATATGCGGCAAGGCTGCCGGCAATTTCAGATTCCAGAGTACCTGCCAGCGTGATGCCTTGTAGAGCTCGAACAGTCCGAGCAGATTGTGGTCGACCGAGTTCAGGCCAAGCGTCGTATTGGCGAGGACGGGGAAGAACGCGACAATCCAGGCACAGGCCAGGACGGCCAGCGGTTGCGGCAGGTAGATCAGAAGCAGCGGTGCGATCGCCACGATCGGCGTCACCTGAAGAATGACGGCGTAAGGATAAAACGCGAATTCGAATGACCGCCACTGATTGAACGCGACGGCCAGGATAATTCCGCCGATCGCGGCCAGCAAAAACCCTTCGAAAGTGAGCGTCAGGGTCACCAGCAACGAGTGCCAGAGCAGCGCGCCGTCTTTGACCAAGGTTTTCGCCACCAATACGGGACCCGGCAGGACATAAGGCGGAATTGCAAATCCGCGCACGATCAGCTCCCAGCACAGGATGACCAGCGCCAGCACAAGAAGCGGAAGCGCGACCCGAAGAATGCGCTCGTTCACGGCGCACCCCGCGACATGGCTTCACCGAGCGCCTGCGCTACCTTCCGGCACAGCCCGGCATATTCAGCCGAAGTTCGAAAATCCTCACCCCTCGGATAGGCCGCGGGTATTTCTATTTCTGTGAATACGCGGCCGGGCCGCGGCGTCATCACCACGATGCGCTGCGACAGATAGACCGACTCGAATACCGAATGGGTGACGAAAATCACCGTGGGATGGAGATCCTGCCACAGGGCGAGAAGATCATTGTTGAGCTTGAACCTTGTGATCTCATCAAGGGCGGCGAAGGGCTCGTCCATCAGCAGCAATTGCGGTTCGGTCACAAGCGCCCGCGCGATGGAGGCGCGCATTTTCATTCCACCGGAAAGCTCACGCGGGAACGCCTCGCCGAATTCGGCAAGGCCGACTCGTTCAAGCGTGCTGCCGACCGAGGCGTTTCCGGCAACTCCGGCAAGCTTGAGGGGCAGCCGGACATTCGCTTCGACATTGCACCACGGCATCAGCGTCGGCTCCTGGAACACGAATCCGATTTTCGCCGCCCCATCAGGCCAATCGACCGACCCACCGGTCGGCGCTGTCAGCCCGGCAATGATGCGAAGCACCGTCGATTTGCCGCAACCCGAGGGCCCAAGGAGCGAGACAAATTCGCTTTCATGTACCTCCAGCGCGAAACCGTCGAGCGCGCGGACGCCACGATTGAACATCTTGCCGATGCTGCGAAGCGAAATGGCCCTTCGACCGGTCATATGAAGCCCATCCGGTGCCAGGTTTCTTGCATTGACCGGAGATAGGTCACCATGTCGCGCGACACATGCAGCTTTTCAATGCACAATTTCCAGATCAGAATCGAAACCGAGTTATCGCATGTCGGAACTTGCGGAGGCAAAGATGAAAGCGTCCACACTAAGTTTCCCTGCGGCAGTATTGATGGTCGTAGCCGGCATGATCTGGGGAATCATCATGGCAATTTCCAACGATCATTCCGCGATGCCGGCGCATGCCCACCTCAATCTGCTTGGCTGGGTATCGTTGTTTCTTTTCGGCATATTTTATCACCTTCATCCGGCGGTCGATCGCAGCAAGGCTGCGATTGCCCAGGTCGCCGTCTGGATCATCGGCACAGTTATCCTGACGATCGGCGTCGGACTTGTGCATACGGGTCACGATATCGGCGATCCCATCGCCGCTGTCGGGTCGCTGATCGTGCTCGCCGGCATGCTGCTCTTCGGGTGGCTGGTGGTGAGGCGTGACAGTCTTGTGCGCGCATAGCGACTAGTGACGTCCGCGTGACGCCGCCATTACTTCTTCGGCCGCTGTTCGACGCCAACGCCTTTGTTCACGAATTGCAGCGTGTAGCCGCGTCTATAGTCGAGCCCCGCCTTGGCAACGCCTGCGCGTACCATCTTGTCGAAGAAACTTTTCCAGCGGGCGTCGGTCATCGCTCCGATACCGCCTTTCACGGCATCGCCTGAATCGACAATGCCGTACTCTTTCATTTTCGCGATGGAATATGAAAGCAGCGCGTCAGTCATTTCGGGATTCTGTTTTTTTATCAGCGCGTTTCCGGGGCGGCTGTCGCCGTAAATGTAGTGATACCAGCCGATCGCGGATGCATCGACAAAACGCTGGACGAGATCCGGCCGCTTCTCGACCAGGTCACGCCGGGTTTCGATCAGAGTTGAATAGGCATTGAAGCCGTAGTCGGCGAGGAGGAACACAACCGGCCTGAAACCGCCCTGCTTCTCGACTGCATAGGGCTCCGAGGTGACATAGCCCTGCATTGCGGAATTCCTGTCCGCGAGAAACGGCTGCGCATTGAACGTGTAAGGCTTCACCCTGGCTTCGCTGAAGCCGTAGTCAGCCTTGAGCCACTGGAAATAGCTCGTCATCCCTTCCTTCGACACGAACAGCGTGCGCGATTTGAGGTCCTCGAATTTCTTGACGTCGGGATGCGCGACGAAAACCTGCGGGTCCTTCTGGAAACTCGCGGCCACCGCGACGGTCGGGATATCGTGCTCGACGGCGTCGAATGACTGCAGCGAATTGGCGCTCATGAAAAAATCGAGCTTGCCGACCGGCAGAAGGATGCGGTTGTTGATATTGGGCCCGCCGGGGACAATCGTGACGTCGAGCCCGTACTTCTTGTAGGTGCCATCGGCGACCGCCTGGTAGAAACCGCCATGTTCGGCTTCCGCGAGCCAATTGGTGCCAAAGCGGACCTTGTCCAATGGCTGCGCCCGGGCGCCGGCCAGAACCACAAGAAAACTCAATAAAATAGCGGTCAGTCTGCCCATTGACCCACCCTGTCACTGCCGCCCCGCCGGGACAAGCCGTTTGCCGGCGGCTTTGAACCTTTCCACGCGCTGCTGCGACCAACCCGTATCGCAGCCATCGACGGCTGCACCAATTTCAAAAGGATGGAGACCGCCATGACCATGTCAAAGATCACAGCCGTTGCGCTCGCCGCCCTCACGCTCGCCTGCACCCTCGCCGTCACCGGCGGCAGCGCGCAAGCCCATCCGCGCTGGGGCTGGGGCGTCGGAGCCGGATTTGCCGCTGGCGCGATTATCGGTGCCGCCGCCGCGTCGACCGCACCGGTCTATGTCACCCCCTATCGCGAATGCCGGCTGGTCGAGCGCTATGACCGCTGGGGCAATGTGCACCTCATCAAGGTTTGCGACTACTGATTTTCAACGATTGAGATCGGCGCCTGTTCAGCGGCGAGCTGCGTTTCTCGCTAGGACCGCGTGAACATGTTTTTGATGATATCCGGCAGCGATCGTGAATCAGTTTCCGGACTGTGCGTGCTCGCAAGATTGTCGACGACAACAAGTCGGTCGACTTCACCCGCCAGGAAAGCATTCAGGAAGGCTGGATAATCGCGAAAAGACACGCACCCGTTCGACTGGCCGTCGGGCCCAAGCATGTAGGAATGCGCAAGCATCCCGTCCCGTCCAAACATGTCGCCGTCGCCAACCGGGATTAGACGAATGGCACGAACGCCGTGGAAAGGCCGCTCGCGCAGAGTGAGGGCATAGACATTCGGCGGGGTTGGCCCGCGACCTTTCAGGTTGACGTCGCGAGCAACGTCCAGGTGACTCCCGAGCCCGGAATGGGCTTCCAACCTGCGTCCATTGGGCAGGTAAACCACATGCGAGGCGATATCGTAAATTGCGGTGTGACCATTGGCGTCAGGAGGCGGGGCAAAGGCCTTCGGGAGGTCCGCAACGCGAAGGCGCTTTTTCGGTGGGGGCGGAAGCGGCGCCGTTATCTCAAGCGTAAGTGGGTCGTTATTGGCTTCACGGGTGTCGTCTCCTCGCGCAGTTCTTTCGGGTGCGCTGTCGAGGGCAGCGGCGAAGCGATCGAAAAAAGTGGAATCGTCTTGTACGAGGGATGGCGGCTCCGGATTTTGTTCAACAGCCGAATCTGTGACGCCTGTTTCCGAATTGGGAACGGGCTCATCGGAGGTTCCCAAACGGATCTCATGATTTTTTTCAATGACCGAAATCCCCGAAAGGTCGGATTTACGTTCGGAGTAGCTGGTCTGGATTCCGTAAGCCCCTCCCGATCCCAGGGACAATGCGACAAACAGTGTCGCGATCCCGGCGCAGATCGAACACATCGCGGCGCGAAGCAAGCGCCTTTCGATTTTGACGAGTAGGTTTGTAGCGCGCGCGCCCGGCACCCTGCTTCCCCGAAATTTGCTCCGCAAAACAACAGAGCAATTGCGGCAAAGAATCGTCCATGAGCGAAGCAACACTTGCCAAAAATTTGCCCTATTATTTTTTTCCAGCACGCGCATTCGCCGGACTGGCCCGGCCAATAACAGCGCGGAGGTAAGGTCTTGCCGGATGTCAGAGCGCCGGCTTTTCAGAACCTGATGATTGTGCGCACGCCCGCAACCTGCGCATCGGGGTAACGGATGCCGGTGCCGCTCGGGTGCCAGATGAAAGTATAGACAGGCTGCACCGTCCAGCCGGGCACGATCTGCGCGATATAGGTGAGTTCGAGATTGGTTTCGTAGTCGCGCGGCGGCGTAACGAGATTGCCGAAATTGATCCGGTCCTGGTCGAACGCCTGCACCTGATTTGAAAAGCGAGAGTAGATGACGCTGGCGCCGAATTTGTCATCGGGCCGAGCCGGGATCATTCCCGCGAATATGAATCCGCTGTCGATTTCGATATCGACAAGATTGCGATCCGACGGGCTGATCGACGAGCGATTGAAAATGGAAATGCCGCTGTCGGGCGCGCCGCCCTGTAGCCGGTAAAGCTGCTGGTCGATCACACCATAAATTCCGTAATCGCCTCGGTGCATGAGCGGTGTACCGCTGCTCAGCGGGCTGGCGAGAAGCATCCCCGTATTGTCGAACCGCCGGTCGGAAAACTTGCCGAGATGGCCCCACGCGCCAAGCTTGAGCGTCTGCGCAAGACCCGAATCATCCTTGCCCTGATTGCTGCGGAATTGCGCTTCGGCAATGAGCAGTGCCGGATCGCGCAGCCGGAAGTTCAGGCCGTAGCGATTGCATGTATCGGGATCGCCGGAACACGGCCCGGCCGGATCGCCGTTAAAAGCAGCAAAGAGCAGCGACGTGTCCTTGCCGAAATCGAACTTCAGCCGCACGCCAGGCGTCGCGAGCGGATAGGCCGGGCCGCCGCCGGGCAAATTGACCGCCGCGATCGTCGGCCAGTCGCTCTGCAGGAACATCACACTCAAATCGCTGTAAAAGAATTCGCTGTCCGCGGCGAGTTGACCAAACCTGAAGCTCGCCGCGCCGTTGAGGAATTTTCTTTCGAGCCAGAGTTCGGAAAGGCGGGCCGTCGGAGTCGCTTCGATCGCAGCGATTGTGTTCATGCCGCCGACATAGTCACGGCGGATGCGGCCGGAATCGTAAATCAGGAAGTTGTTCGTATAGAAGGCCCAATCTTTCCAGCCGGCCAGCTTTTCGAGATCGACCGTGATCTGCGTTTCCAGCTTGCCCTGATCGAGGGTGCCGCGCTTGATGCCGCCGGACAGATTGCCCAGCACATCGTTCGTATAGATTAGGCTGTACGAAATACCGTGATCGTTAAGGCGCTTGCGCACTCCCCACGGGTCGCCATTGTGAGGCAGGCTCGTTGCAATCGATGGTTGGGTAATCCCGTTTTTGTCCGGCGCATCCTGCGCCCACAGCGGCGCTACAGTAATGCCGGAAACGGCCGCCAGAAACGGCCAGAAAATAGGCCAACGCCTTGATTTCATGCCGGCTGCCGCATCATTCTTCGCATTGCACCAAGACCCAGCATACCGGGCGAGTCGTCCGTTGCAATTGACGCCCTGTGGAGCAAAAAGCTGCGGCCAAATGGCGCGCAAACGAGCGCTCGTAAGGCCTTCGGGCCTGAACGGCCCGACGGGGTTTACTGCGAGCAAATTCTTTATGCCGTGGTAATGCCGCACTGCGCCGTCCATTCACTATAACTCGCGACTGAAGGCAATTAGGACGACATCCTTGCATCGCCTCGCCAACACGATCATGACGCAGCTCCCGCTGCGGTCATGGGCAAGCGCAAGCAACGTGGCGACAGCTATTGCTGCGCTGATTGTCGGGACGTGGCTCGCGGTGGCCGCCACGACCCATGCACAGCGGACCGAGAATGCCGCGATCCCCGACGAGGCAAGCCAGGGCCGCCGCGACGGCGCTCTTTATTATCCGACGGCCAAGCAGTGGTCGGCTCTGACGACCGCACCGGTGACCAATGTCATCTTCCGGACCGAAAGGCTGACCGAAGGCAAAATCAGCGTCGACGAGGATCGCTCGACTCTTGTGTTTTCGCCGTATTCCGGCCGCGTCACCCGGCTTCTGGCGAAACCGGGGGACACCGTAAAAGCCGGTCAGCCGCTTTTTGTCGTTGAAGCACCCGACATGGTGCAGGCCCAGAACGACTTTATTTCGGCGATTTCCAATCTGAACAAGGCGCGATCGGCGCTCGAACTCGCCAGGATCGTCGAGCAGCAAAACAAAACGCTATACGATTCGCACGCCGGTCCGCTGCGCGATCTCCAGACATCTCAGGCGACCGCACGCGCGGCAGAAAACGACGTGCGCTCCGCCCAGACTACGCTCGAGGTTTCGCGCAATCGTCTGCGCATCTTGGGCATGACGGACGATGAAATCACGAAATTCGGAGACACCGGCGCAGTCAGTCCGCACATGACGATCTATTCGCCGATCGCGGGCACGGTGATCCAGCGCAAGGTCGGACCGGGCCAATACATCAACACATCGTCGCAAAACACGAACGCCAGCGATCCGAGCTTCGTCATCGGCGACCTGTCGACCGTCTGGCTCATCGCCTATGTGCGCGAGGCCGATGCGCCCAATGTACATGTCGGCCAGGCACTGCACTTTACCGTTCTCGCTTATCCGGACCGCGTGTTCTCTGCGAATATTTCCTATGTCGCCACATCGCTCGACACCGGTACGCGGCGACTGCTGGTGCGCGCAACGATTGACAACTCGAAATATCTGTTGCGTCCGGAAATGTTCGCCAGCGTGAACATACTGACCGGCGAAGGCGACAGCTCGCCGGCCATCCCCTCGGAAGCGATCATCTATGACGGCAAGACCACCCATGTATGGGTTACTCGCGGCGACAAGTCGGTCGAGCGGCGCGACATCAAGACCGGATTGTCAAGCGGACAGATGATTCAGGTCACGGACGGTCTCCGCATTGGCGAATCCGTCGTAAGCAAAGGCAGCTTGTTCGTCGACCGTGCGGCGGCGGGAAGCTGATCGCTCATGCTGCGCGGTCTTATGGCGTTCTGCCTGTCGCGGCGGCCACTGGCATTGGTCGCCTACGCGGCTTTCATCGGCATAGGCTATGCCGCCTTCACCACCCTCAATGTCGAAGCCTATCCCGATCCGGCGCCGCCGATCATCGAGATCATCGCGCAATATCCGGGACAGTCCCCCGAGGAGGTCGAGCGCTATGTCACGATCCCCCTCGAGATCGCGGTCGCAAGCACGCCGGGCCTGACCTACATCCGCTCGAATACGGTTTTCGCTCTCGGCTTTATCCGGCTGCAGTTCGAATATGGCCGCGACTACAATTTCGTGCGGCAGCAGGTCACCAATCGCCTGAAGGACGCGACGCTGCCGAGCGTTGTCACGCCGGTCATTTCACCCGCGGGCGGCATCAGCGAAATCCTGCGCTACCAGCTCAAGGGTCCGCCAGGCATGGACCTTATCCAGCTCAAGACCGTCCAGGATTGGGTGGTCGAGCGGAAATTGCGCATTGTTCCCGGAGTCGCCGATATCTCGCCGCTGGGCGGGAAAACCAAGGAATACCAGTCCGAAATCGATCTCGATCGGATGCGCGCCTATGGTCTTACCTTGCCGCAGATCATCAATGCGATTTCCACGAGCAACGCCAATGTCGGCGGACGCACCATCGCGGTCGGCGAACAATCGGTCAATGTACGCGGCGTTGGCGCGCTCGGCTCGTTGAGCGACATCGACAATATCGTAGTGAGTCAGCAGGGCGGACTTCCGGTGCTGCTATCGGATGTCGCACACAATCAGGTCGGCTTTACCCCCCGCCTGGGCATTGCCGGCCGTGACAATCAGGATGACATCCTCTTCGGCATCGTGCTGATGCAGAAGCTCGAACGCACCATGGACGTTGTGACCCGGGTGCGTGCCGCGATCGAGCGCATCAACACCGACGGCAGCCTGCCGCCGGGCGTGAAGATCGAGCCGTATTACGACCGCGGTGATCTTGTCGCGATCACGGTACGGACCGTGATGCACAACATGCTGTTCGGCATCGCCCTCATCTTTCTCATTCAGTGGGTATTTCTCGGTAATCTGCGCTGCGCCCTGATCGTATCGGCAACAATTCCCGTTGCCCTGTTTCTCGCCGTCATCATCACGGTCTTGCGCGGCGACTCGGCCAACCTCCTGTCGGTCGGAGCCATCGATCTCGGTATCATTGTCGACGGCACGGTAATCATGGTGGAGAACATCTTTCGCCACCTCGCCCATCATACTCACCGCACATTCGCCGACCCGGAGAGCAAGCTCAGCGAAAAACTGAATCGAATCCTCACCGCGGCTGTCGAAGTTGACAAGCAGATTCTCTTCTCGGTCATCATAACCATTGCGGCATTTCTGCCGCTTTTCACGATGCAGGGCGTCGAAGGTCAGATCTTCGGACCAATGTCACGCACCTATGCCTATGCGCTGCTCGGTGCCGTGATCGCGACATTCACCGTCACCCCTGTCGTGTCGTCGCTTCTGCTGCCGGGCAAGGTTGACGAGATCGAAACCTACCTCGTCCGCGCCATTCGCAGCGTCTATGAGAAAGCGCTCGTCCTCGCCGTGAGGAACGCGAGATTTGCGGCGATGATCGCAGTTGCTTTTCTGGTCGTGTGCGGCGGGCTCGGCATGCGGCTCGGCACCGAATTCCTGCCGAAACTGGAAGAGGGCAATCTCTGGGTCCGCGCCCTGCTCCCGCCGACAATCACGCTCGAGGCCGGGCGCGAGACCGTCAACAAGATCCGCGCCGTGATCGGCAGCTACGCACCGGTGCGCACCGTGGTATCCGAGCAGGGCCGCGGCGAAGACGCGACCGATCCGGACGGATCGTTCGTCGCCGAATTTTTCGTGCCCCTCAAACCGTTCGAGGAATGGCCGGCGGGACTCACCAAGCCGAAACTCGTGAAAGACATGGCCACGCGGCTCGAGAGCGAGTTCATCGGCATTGACTTCAATTTCTCGCAATATATCCAGGACAATATCGAGGAAGCCGTCTCCGGCGTTAAAGGCGAGAACTCCGTCAAGATTTTCGGCCCCGACCTTGCCGAACTCGAGCACCTGTCGAAGCTGGTCAAGGACGAACTGGCCAAAGTGCCGGGAGTGACCGACCCCGGCGCCTTCAATCTGCTCGGCCAGCCCAATCTCGTGATCCAGGTCGATCGCGCCAAGGCGGCGCGCTACGGCATTACGGTCAGCGACATGAACACCGTTGTTCAGGCGGCGATTGGCGGCCAGGAGGTCACGCGCGTCTACGAAGGCGAGATGAACTTCCCGCTGACGGTGCGGCTCGCCCCGCAATATCGCGACAATATCGATGCCATCCGCTCCGTTCCTGTTGCGCTGCCGAATTCCGATCCCAAATCGCCTACGACCTACATCGCCCTCGGCGACGTTGCGGAAGTCAGGCTGGAAACCGGAGCCGCCTATATCTACCGCCAGAACACCGAACGTTTTGTGCCGATAAAATACAGCGTTCGCGGGCGCGATCTTGGATCGACGGTCGCGGATGCCCAGGCGCGCATTGCGAAGAACGTGCCGCTCAAGGCGGGCTACCGGATGGAATGGTCCGGCGAATTCGGCGCGCTGGTCGAGGCCAAGAAGCGGCTGGCGGTCATCATTCCCCTGAGCCTGCTTCTGATCATGGCGCTTCTCTACAGCCTGTTCAATTCCGTCCGCGACAGCCTGCTGGCCCTGTCGGGCATTCCATTTGCCGCATGCGGCGGGATTCTCGGACTCTACTTCTTCGGATTGAATGCCAGCGTTTCGGCCGCCGTCGGATTCATCTCTCTGTTTGGCGTGTCGGCAATGGACGGCATCCTGCTCGTTTCCTACATCCGGCGCCGGTTGGATGAAGGGCTTGGAAAGGACGACGCCATTTTGAGCGCCGCACGGGCACGCATGCGGCAGATCTTCATGACCGGCCTCTCCGCCTGCATCGGACTGGTCCCGGCCGCCTTTTCGACCGGTATCGGTTCGCAGGTTCAGCAGCCCCTTGCCTGCGTGATCGTCGGCGGCATGCTGCTGTCGCCGATCTGCAGTCTGCTCGTGATCCCGACATTCGCGCGTCTTGCAATGCCGATGGTGCGCAGGACGACGTCGGCACGCCGCCGGCGCGCTGCCGAGCCCGGCCCGGCGGAATAGCGGCGATTCGCTATCTTGCGGAAACCTCGAAGGTTTGCATTGATAGCCCTATAAAAACGGCCGCAAAAGGCCCTCCAGGTCCAATTTGCAGGCCATAAATTCCGGGAGGACTCCATGGCGCCTGCAAAAGCTCTGACTGCTTTCATTTTTGCCTCAATAATTTCGATTGGCGCTGCCGCTGCGCAAACCGAAATCAAATTTGGCCATGTCGGCGAACCAGGTTCGCTATTCGACCAATCCGCCCAGGAATTCGCCAAGCGGGCGAATGCCAAGCTGGGCGATAAGGCAAAAGTCGTCGTGTACGGATCGAGCCAGCTCGGTGGCGACGGCGAACTCATGAAGAAGCTCAAGCTTGGAACAGTCGACCTTGCGCTTCCGTCGACGGTGATGTCATCGCAAATACCGGCTTTCGGGCTCTTCGAAATGCCATACTTGGTCAAGGATCGCGTGCAGATGGCGAAGATTCGTGACCAGATCGTCAACCCGACACTCATCCCGCTCGCCGAAAAATCCGGTTACCACATTATCGCAATTTGGGAGAACGGGTTCCGGCAGATCACAAACAACAAGCATCCGATCGTAAAGCCTGAAGATCTGCGAGGACTGAAGCTTCGTGTTCCCGGCGGCACTTGGCGAGTCAAGATGTTCAAGGCTTATGGGGCGAACCCGAGCCCGCTTGCTTTCTCCGAAGTGTTCGTTGCCTTGCAGACAGGCGTGATGGATGCGCAGGAAAATCCACTGGCGCAAATCTATCCCGCGCGGTTTTATGAAGTGCAGAAATATCTGTCGATGACTGATCACGTCTATACGCCCGCTTATGTCACAGCGGGTGCGAGCTGGGCGAAGTTCCCGCCCGACGTGCAGAAGATCCTCAAGGACACCGCGATCGAAATGCAGCCCGTTGTCTATAAGATCGCTGCGGGTCTCGACGAGAGTCTTTTCAAGAAATTGAAAGACGCTGGCATGCAGGTGAACAATGCCGACAAGGATGCATTCATCAAGGCGAGCAAACCCATCTATGATGAGTTCGCAAAAGACATTCCCGGCGGCCAGGAGCTGATCGACAAGTCACTCGCCTTGGGAAAGTAAGCAAACGCAGGGCTGCAAGGCCGCCTCCGGGCGGCCTTCATTTCGGGGACACTGACCTTGAATCTCGACCGCATACGCGCAGGCTTTGAACGTCTGCTGGAAACCATCGTCGTTATTTTGGTAACTGCGCTGACAGCCCTTGTAATCGCCGGATTCTGTTTCCGTTACGCCGGTTATTCTTTGTCCTGGTACGACGAGATTGCTTCGGTCGGGCTGGTTTGGCTTACATACTATGGCTCGGCGCTTGCCGCCTTGCGTGGCGCACATATCGGCGTGCCTGGCTTTGTCAACGCAATGCCGCCAGGGCTCCGCCTGATCGCGACGATCTTTGCGGAAGTTGTCGTATTTGTCTTTTTTATCATGCTCACATGGACGGGCGTCGAGGTGCTGATCGTTCTCGGCGGTGACAATCTCGTCAGCCTCGAGTGGATGCCGCAACGCGTCACCGCCTCCGCTGTCCCAATCGGAGCTGCGCTGTTTGTGATCGCTGAAGCATTGCGCATACCCAAGCTGCTGCGGGACGCGCGAGGTTCAGGATTTATCGATACAGAAGCAATTGAGGCGATGTCGCACGGCGCGCCGGATCTGAGTGCGGCTCCGGAGAAAAGCCGGTGACAATTGCGCTCATGCTGTTTGGGATGTTGGCCCTGGCCGTGCTTAACGTTCCCATCGCCATCGCGCTTGGATTCGTCGCAACACTCGCGATCCTATTCATTCAGGGGCCGCACATGCTGCCCAATCTCGCGCTCGAGATGTATGACGGCGCCTCGAGCTTCCCGTTGCTCGCAATACCTTTGTTTATTCTTTCCGGCGCGATCATGAATGCGTCATCGATATCGCGCCGGCTGATCGCCTTCGCCACGGCTGTCGTAGGCTGGATCCGCGGCGGCCTTTCCATGGTGGCGATTGGCACATCGGTGTTTTTCGCGGAAATTTCCGGCTCGGCGGTCGCGGATGTCGCGGCGCTTGGCACGATCCTGATCCCGGCAATGAAGAGCCGCGGGTATTCCAAAGAAGTCGCGGCGGCAACAATGTCCTCTGCCGCAAGTCTTGCCATCATTATTCCGCCGTCGATTCCGATGGTCCTTTATGCGGTGATGGCGCAGACATCGGTTGTCAAGCTCTTTGTCGCGGGCATCATTCCCGGCTTGATCGGCGCGCTGGCCATGGCGGGGGCGGCCTATTACCACGCCGTCAAATACAATTTTCCGCGCGAGCAGGCCTTCCGCCTCTCTGAAGTCTGGCGCACGTTCAAGGAGGCGCTATGGGCCTTCATCTTGCCGATTGCGATCCTCGGCAGCATTTTCGGTGGCATTGTCACCGCGACGGAAGGCGCCGGTATGGCCGTCGTTGCCGCGATCGTCGTGGGCGGCCTGATTTACCGTGACCTCGATTTCCGCGAATTGAAAAAAGCCTGCATTGACGGCGGCATCCAGACTGCAGTCGTGATGCTTCTTGTTGCAGCATCAGCCCTGATCGGCACCTTCCTCACGGAGGCTCAATTGCCGCAAGCGCTGGGGCGCGCCATCACGACCGTAACTGACAACAAATACGTCGTGCTGCTGCTGCTCAACATCGCGTTTCTGATTCTCGGCATGTTCCTTCACTCCGCCGCAGCGATCATTCTGGTGATCCCGATCGTGATGCCGATGGTGAATGCCGTCGGCATTGATCCGATTCACTTCGGCCTCGTGGTAACTCTCAACCTCGCCATCGGACAGCAGACGCCGCCTGTCGCCAGTGTGCTTATGACCGCCTGCGCAATCGCCAAGGCGGACATATGGGAGACAACCAAAGACAATATTCCCTACCTTGCGGCGCTCCTCGCAGTGCTTGCGCTGTGCACTTATGTGCCATTCGTGCCGATGAGCCTCGTCAACCTGTTTTACGGCGGCTAGCGCGAGAGCTCCGCTCGCGCTATTGCCGCGCCCTGCACCATCGCCAGCATTTTTCCGTAAGCGATCTCGCGCGGCAGATACTTCATGCCGCAATCAGGCGCGATCACGATTCTCTCGGCGGGCACATGCTGCAACGCGTCGCGGATGCGTCCTGCGACGACGTCCGGTGTCTCAACAGCCACGGCGGAAAGGTCGATCACCCCGAGGATGATCGTCTTGGAAGGCAGTTTTTCCAGGACCGAAAGGTCGAGCTTCGGCTGCGCGGCCTCAATCGATATCTGGGCGGCTTTCGACGTCTCGAGCTCCGGCAGGAATGAATAGCCGGAGGGCTTTTCATGCACGACCGCGGCATAGCCAAAACACAGATGAACGGCGACCGTCCCGGCGATGCCGTCAAGTGCGCGGTCGAGCGCCTTCAGCCCATATTCGCGCGCCTTGTCCGGGTGCTGTTGCATCCACGGCTCGTCGATCTGCACGACGTCCGCGCCGGCAGCGAACAAATCCCTGATTTCGTCATTGACCGCCGCGGCATAGTCGAGCGCCATGGCTTCGTCGGACCGGTAGAATTCATTCTGCGCCTGCTTCGACATCGTGAAGGGGCCGGGCAAAGTCATCTTCACGGGCTTTTTCGTGTTCGCGCGAAGGAACTGCAGGTCACGCAATTCGACTGGATATTTGCGCCGTATTTTTCCCGTCACGCGCGGAACCGGGATCGGTCTGCCGCTGCGATTGAGGGTCGAGCCCGGATTTTCCGTATCAACTCCTTCGAGCGCGGTGGCAAAGCGATTGGAATAGCTTTCGCGACGCTGTTCACCGTCCGTGATGATATCGAGCCCGGCGCGGTCCTGTTCTTCAATCGCCAGGAGCGTCGCCTCGTCCTGCCTGGCCTCGAGCTGTTTGGGGTCGACGCGCCAGAGATCGTTCATCCGCACTCTCGGCACCATTTTTGACAAACGCGCCCGGTCGATCAGCCAGTCCGGCTGCGGATACGAGCCGACAAGGGAAGTCGGGAAAAGCCTGCCCAGCGATGAACTCATTTTGCCAGCTCGGCGCGAACAATGGCGGCGCCCTCGACCAAGGCGCACATTTTTCCGAATGCAATTTCGCGCGGAAGATATTTCAGGCCGCAGTCGGGCGCGACGACGATTCGCTCGGCGGGGACATGCGGCAAGGCGCGGCGGATGCGCGCGGCAACTGTTTCCGGCTTCTCGACCGTCATGTCGGAAAGATCGAGCGTGCCAAGAATGATCGTCTTGTCCGGCAATTTTTCAAGGATCGCACAATCAAGCCCCGACTGCGCAGTTTCGATGGAAACCTGATTGACCGGCGAGCCGGAAAGCTCGGGCAGGAACGAATAACCCTCGGGCCGCACATGAATGATGGCGGCGTAACCAAAACAGATATGCACGGCCGTTTGCCCCCTGACCCCCTCGAGAGCGGCGTTCAGCGCACGCAGGCCGTACTTGCGCGCCTTTTCAGGACGCGCCTGCATATAGGGCTCGTCGATCTGCACGATGTCCGCGCCGGCAGCGAAAAGATCCTTGATTTCCGCGTTCACGGCCGCCGCATAGTCGAGCGCCATTTCCTCTTCATCTTTATAGAAATCGTTCTGGGCCTGCTGCGACATGGTGAACGGGCCGGGCACGGTCATCTTGATTGTTCTGCCGGTGTTCGCGCGCAGAAATTTTACATCCCCGACCTCAACCGGGTGACGGCGGCGCACCTTACCGGTCACGCGCGGCACGGGATTGGGATGGCCCGAGCGATCGAGCGCACTTCCCGGATTGTCGATATCGACGCCCTCGAGCGCGGTCGCGAACCGGTTCGAATAGCTTTCGCGCCGCATTTCCCCATCGGTAATGATGTCGAGACCCGCCCGCTCCTGATCGCGGATCGCGAGCAGCGTGGCGTCATTTTGCGCCTGCTCGAGATGTTCCGGCGCAACGCGCCAAAGTTCTTTCGCGCGTACCCGCGGAGGAAATCTGGCCGCGAGCCTGGCGCGGTCGATCAACCAGTCGGGCTGCGCATAGGAACCGACCAGACTGGTGGGAAAGAGCTTGTCCGGCATTGGCAGGCCTCTCAATCACTCGGTAACGCGTCGAGACTCATCTTGAGCACGCGGGCAACGTGGATAGCCTCCCGTTCGCAGCCGTCGTGAATTTGGTGGCGGCAGGATGTGCCGTCGGCAACGATGAGAGCGTCGGATGGCGCCCTGCGCACGGCCGGCAGCAGCGAAAGCTCGCCCATCCTCAGAGAAACATCGATGGTTGCGGCGTCGTAGCCGAAACTGCCGGCCATGCCGCAGCAGCTCGACTCGACTGTCTCCACCGACAACTGCGGAACGAGCCGCAGCGAGGCCTCGACTGCGCCCATCGTGTTGAACGCCTTCTGGTGACAATGCCCGTGCAGCAAGGCCTTTTTGGGCATCGGCGCGAGCACGGGGTTGAAATGGCCCTGCTTGTGTTCGCGCATGATGAACTCTTCGAGCAGCAGAGTATTGGCTGCCAGAGCATTGGCGGCTTCGCCCTTGAACAGCGCGGACATCTCGTCGCGAAAAGTAAACAAACAACTGGGCTCCAGTCCGACGACGGGTATCCCCCGGGCGACATAAGGGGCAAGGGCATCAAGCGTGCGCTGCATTTCGCGCCGCGCCTCTTCGACCAGGCCGACCGCAAGAAACGTACGGCCGCAGCATAACGGGCGCTCGTTCGGATTCTCCGGCAACGGCGCGTAAACACGATAACCGGCCGCTGCCAGCACAGCCAATGTATCATCGAGATTTTCGCGCTCGAAATAGCGGTTGAACGTGTCGGCGAAAAGAACGACCTCACGCGCCCGCGTATCCTGCTCTCCCGTGTTGTAGCGCCAGTCGGAACGGTCCCGGTATGTGTCGGGCCGCCATTTCGGCAGGCTGCGCCGCGACGAAAACCCCGCGAGCACTTGCGAGGCCTTTCGCAGGACGGGGTTGGCGTCACGCATGTTGAACACCTGGTGCCATCGCGCGGCGAATGGAGCGTAGTGCGGCAGATAGCCGACCAGCTTGTCGTGAAGCGGCACCCCGAGTTTTGCAGCGCGCGCGGCCTGCACCTCTATCTTCATCCGC
>DATEKG010000339.1:0-2500 GCA_035277565.1 Pseudolabrys sp. | reverse complement strand
CACGAACCGCCTGCGCGACCATTTCGGCCGCAGCGTCACGCAGGCTACCGCACAGAGTTTGATCATCATCGCTTTCGGCCTCATGCCGCTTGCGGGCGCCGTTGCGATCAATTTCTCTTCGCCGCTCTTTGCAACCTTGTTTGCGGCGATCTGGCTGAAGGAAAAAGTCGGCCCGGCGCGGGGCGCGGCGCTGGTTGCGGGTTTCCTTGGAGTCATCCTGGTCGCCGCGCCGGGCGCAGACAGCTTTCGCACCGGCGCGATCTTCGCGCTCGCGAATGCGGTGCTGTTCGGCAGCGTGACGGCTGCCGTCCGCGGCATGACGACGACCGAGTCGGCCGAAACGCTGACGATGTATCAGATGATCTTTCTCACCCTGTTCTTCGCGTTGGGACTGCCGTTTTTCTTTCTGCCGCCGGCGCCGCTCGACCTGGCCGCGCTGATCGCCAACGGCGTCATCAACGCGCTCGGCCAATACTGGTGGACGCGCGCCCTGTCACTTGCGCCCCCGTCGGCCGTCGGGCCGTTCTACTATTTCATGCTGGTCTGGTCGGCCGCGCTCGGGTTTGTATTCTGGGGCGACGTCCCCACGCTGACATTGCTCGGCGGCTCGGCCATCGTTGTTGGCTCAGGCATTTTCCTGCTCTATCACGAGTCAACGCGTAAGGCGCTGCCGACCGGATAGCCCGGCGGTGACGATCTCAACGGAACTGGGAGGGAGGGAGAATAATGAGTCTGAAAATTCGCCGCGTTGTCACGGGACATGACGAGAATGGACGCGCGAAGGTGCTGATCGACGAGACAGTCAAGAATGTGACCTCCCAGCGTCCCGGTGCACTCTATAGCGTCATCTGGTCGAGCGAAGGTTTTCCCGTCGACAATGACGGGAGCGACGACCCGTCCGGCAAGAAAATCGGCACGACGATTCCAGACGGAACGGTTTTTCGTATTGTCAGCTTCGGACCAGGCGTCGCGCCGCGCAATCATCGCACCGACTCGATCGACTATGCGGTGGTGATGTCGGGAGAGATCGACATGGACGTCGACGGCGCCGTTGTCCACCTCAAGGCAGGCGACGTCCTGGTCCAGCGCGGCACCATTCACAACTGGATCAACAAGGGGACGGAGCCCTGCGTCATTGCCTTCACGCTCATTTCGGCCAAGCCGGTGATGGCAGCCGGCAAGACGCTCGAGGCGCGTGGTTAAAGCGGATTCTGGGCTTCACGGCTACTCATCCAGCTCAGCGTACTGGCGGAAAATCCCCATTTCATTGAATGCGATGCGGCGTGGCGAGGCGAGATAGGCCTTGATGCCGGGCCGCACGCAGACCCTCTTATGAATATCGACCAGGCCAGGCACTTCGCGCTCAATGCGCTTCATCGCCACGGGAAACGCGTAGCGCAAGCCTTCGATAAGCTGAAACATTGACAGGTCGGCGTAAGTGATTCCGCGGCCCAGCAAAAACGGCCCCCTGCTTTTGGACCGCACAGTCTCGAAATAGCCGAGATATTTTGGGGCCCGCTCTTCAAGAAAGTTCCCCGCATAGCGTTTCGCCTCCGGCTTCTGGTCCTCGTAGTAGAGACCGGAGCCGACCGGATGGTGGGTATCGTGGATTTCCTTGATGAAATCGGTGACCGTGAGCTGCAACTGGTGCAGCCACAGGCGGCCAGCCTCATCGCGCGGGCCAAGTTTCAGCCGCGGCCCGAGGTAGTAGAGGATATTGGCGGTCTGCCCGATCACGAGCTTGCCGGCCTTGAGAAACGGCGGGGCGAATGGCGGATGTTTCTCGCGTGCGCCGCTTACCATCGCCATCATGCGGTCCACACCGCCGGATTTGCGTGCGACATCCTCGTAAGATGCGCCGGCGTCTTCGAGCGCAAGTCGCACAAATTCACCGCGTCCCTGGATTTCCGGCCAGTAATAAAGCTGATAGCGCATGGGTTGCTCTCGGCTGCCACGGAGCCCCAAGTTGACCCATGTTCAGTTTTTACTTCAAGTGGCTTCGCCACCTATAAAAGCAACGCCGGCGAAGCAGCGAAATCGCTGCCGCGCCGGCGCGCCGCTATCCGAACTGCAATCAGTTCACGGCGAAGCAGTAGAGCAATCCGGCGCCGCCGGTGCTCGTCAGGTCGGCCTGGGAACAGCCGCCGTCGTTCCCGCGCGACGGATGGGATGAATTCCACGATTTCTGCGGCGGGTCTTCCGACAGGCCGGTACGGTCCGCGTGGCCGAGCATCGCGGCGCCTTGTGTGCTGCTTGTCCAGTTACCGCATGTGCGATCCTGACCCGCAGGAAACGCGGTACCATCTGCTTGTGAGCCGGTGAGAATGTCATGTTTGTTCGGCTTATCGCCGCGACCGTTGTTGATTTCACCTTTTTCAGTGAGCGCCGTTTGCTTGGTCAGGTTGTTCGCGCCGTGCAATTCGGCGACGTCCTTGGCGATCGTTACACCTTTCGCGTTCACCCAAGGCCCCTTGCCGATCCGGTCGCGCGCATTCACGGC
>DATEKG010000338.1:0-5257 GCA_035277565.1 Pseudolabrys sp. | reverse complement strand
GCCGGCCTCTCCTTCGATCTCGTGCGCGCCGAGCTCACGCCCGATCAGAAGATTCTTGTCGTGCTCTCCGAACGCAAGAACGGCCCCGTCATGATGATCGGGGACGGGGTCAACGATGCGCCTGCTCTTGCCGCCGCCGATGTCGGCGTGGCCATGGGAGCAAAAGGGGCGGCGGCATCGGCCGAGGCAGCCGACGTGGTCCTGCTGGTCGATTATCTCGATCATGTGATCCCGGCGATCAGGATCGCGCGGCGTTCACGCCACATCGCCCTGCAATGTGTCTTTGCCGGACTCGGGCTTTCGATTGCAGCCATGGTGGCGGCGTCATTCGGCCTGCTTGCGCCGGTGGAAGGCGCGCTTTTGCAGGAAGTCATCGACGTCGCGGTGATCTTCAATGCACTGAGAGCGCTGCGAGGCGGCGGCGCATGATTCCAGATCCCCCGCGCAATCCGGCTATGGACGGGACAGGCTCTTCTGCTAGCCTCGCATTCGCATTATCGCCGGTTGATCGGACCAATTCTGTCGTGGAGTTCGGAGATGCGCATCTCGGCCATTTTCACAATCCTGGCGGCGCTTTTTGTTTTTTGCCAGGGGGCCATGGCGCAGACGGCCGCGTCTGACGCCCTGCCGGCCAATAATCGGGAATTACGGCGTCAGGACAATGAGGAGTGCCTCAAGCGCGCGCAGGAGCACAATATTGCCAGGCGAAACAAAGCCGAGTTCATGCGGACATGTATGGCGGAGCGCCAGGGCGAGCGGAAGGTGGCCGCGAAGAAGGAAGCCGCCGAGCAGCGGCGCGTGAAAAGAGGAATCGCCGCCGAGGAGTGGGAGGCGATCCAGAAGGTCCGCAACCAGGAACGGCGCGAACAGCTCGAGCGGGAATCGGCCAGGCGGGCGGATTGCAACAGACAGGCGAATGAGCAAAAGCTGCGCCTCAAGGCGCGCCGCGACTTCGTCAGGAAATGTGTCGCCGGCTGAGCCACCCAGGCCCTATTCACATATCTTCTTTTGCCGAACAGGCCGCCTATATCCATAAGGCCAATGACGACACCTGCGACATCGCAAGCCGGAAGCCACAATCCCCTTCTTGAAAGCTGGACGGGTGCGTTCGGCATGCCGCCCTTCGCGGCCATCAGGCCTGAACATTTCCTGTCGGCCTTCGATCGCGCCTTGGCTGAACACCGGGCCGAGATTGACGCAATTGCCGCAAACACCGCGGCACCCGACTTCGAAAACACCATCATTGCGCTGGAGAAGAGCGGCCGCAACCTCGAGCGGATTTCGAATGTCTTCTTTGTCCTGGCCGCAGCCGATACTTCGGACGAGATCCAGAGCATCGAGCGTGATATTTCGCCCCTGCTGGCCCGGCACGCCAACGCGCTTTATCTCAATCGCGATCTTTACGCGCGCATTGCTGAAATTCATGCGTCGCGCGGCAGGCTGAAGCTCGACGCCGAAAAGGCGCGCGTGCTCGACCGCTATCACACGCGTTTTGTCCGCGCCGGCGCGGCACTTGAGCCAGGCGCGCAAGACCGCCTCGCGGCAATCAACGAGCGGCTGGCGAGCCTGGGTACGCAGTTCGGACAGAATGTGCTCGCCGACGAAAAATCGTTTGCAATGGTACTGGAGGAGTCCGATCTCGTCGGGCTACCCGACTTCGCGCGCCAGGCAGCACGCGCGGCGGCCGGAGAACGCGGGCATCCGGGCAAATATGTGATCACGCTTGCGCGGTCCTCGATCGAGCCGTTCCTCCAGTTTTCCTCGCGTCGCGATCTGCGCGAAAAGGCATTTCAGGCATGGACGCGCCGCGGCGAGAATGGCGGCGCCACCGACAATCGCGCCCTGATCGCGGAAATGGTCGCGCTGCGGGCGGAACGCGCCAGGCTGCTCGGCTTTGCGAATTTCGCCGACTATCGGCTCGACGACCAGATGGCGAAAACGCCGGCCGCAGTCCGCGACCTCCTCGACAATGTCTGGACACGTGCGCGCGCCAGGGCGGCCGCCGAGCGAGACGATCTGCAGGCGATGATTGCGGAGGAGGGTGGAAATTTCAGCCTCGCGCCGCACGACTGGCGCTACTACGCGGAGAAGCTTCGCAAGGCGCGCTACGACCTCGACGAGGCGGAGATCAAGCCGTATTTCCAGCTCGAGAAGATGATCGAGGCGGCATTCGAAACCGCGCACCGGCTATTCGGGCTCAATTTCGAGCCTGCAAAGCTGACGCTTTACCATCCGGACGCGCGCGCCTGGAATGTAACCGACGCCCAGGGCAACCAGCTTGCCCTGTTCATTGGCGACTATTTTGCGCGATCGTCGAAACACAGCGGCGCCTGGATGACGTCGCTGCGCGACCAGGAGAAATTGTCCGGCGACATCCGTCCGATCATTGTGAACGTCTGCAATTTTTCGAAGCCGGCGGCCGGCGAGCCGGCGCTGCTGTCATTTGACGATGCGCGGACACTGTTTCACGAGTTCGGCCACGCATTGCACGGCATGCTGTCGAATGTGACCTATCCGTTGCTTGCAGGCACTGCCGTCCCCAGCGATTTCGTCGAATTGCCATCGCAGCTCTATGAGCACTGGCTTGAGGTGCCGGAGATATTGCAGAAGTTTGCGCGTCATGCACGCACGGGCGCGCCAATGCCCAAGGCGCTGCTCGATCGGCTGCTGTCGACGCGGACCTTCAACCAGGGATTCGCGACGGTGGAGTATACGGCCAGCGCGCTGGTCGATCTGGATCTGCATTCGCTGCCCGACACGGCCTCACTCGACGTTTCGGAGTTCGAGCGCAAGGATCTCGAACGCATCGCCATGCCGGCGGAGATCGTGATGCGCCACCGGCTCCCACATTTTCAGCACCTGTTCTCCGGCGGCGGGTACGCGGCGGGTTACTATTCCTACATGTGGTCGGAAGTTCTCGACGCCGATGCCTTCGCGGCTTTTGAAGAGACGGGCGATGCCTTCGATGCGGCGACTGCGAAGCGCCTGCGCGACTACGTGTACAGCGCGGGAAATTTGCGGGATCCGGCCGAAGCCTACAAGTCGTTCCGCGGCCGGCTGCCGACCGCGGATGCACTGTTGAGGAAACGCGGACTGGACAACTGATCAGGAGCCGCGCGTCAACGCGGCGTCTCGAAGGATGCCGGATGCTCCTCGCCCTTCAAGACGCACCGCTCCTTTGAGAGACGAGCAATGAACTTCGTCTTCTACCCTCCCCGGCAGGGACAGCGGAGGGTGAAGGAAAGCGGGGACTCGCCATCTGGTTCACGCCCGACTAGAAATTTCGGCCGGAGGCGGGCGGAGCCTTCAAGACAAAGCATTGTCAGATGTATTTCTTGCGACCCGGGGGCTTGAATGAATCTGCATAGCGCGGGACATCGGCGCGGGGTCGTCAGTGCGCCGCATGCGGCGGCCGTCGAGGATGGCCGGGCGATCCTTGCCGAAGGCGGCAATGCGGTCGAAGCCATGCTCGGCATGGCGGCCTCGATCGCTGCGGTCTATCCGCACATGAATCACATCGGCGGCGACGGCTTCTGGCTTGTGCGCGAGCCATCCGGCCGGGTGCGGGCACTGATGGGCGCAGGCTGCGCCGGCGCGAAGGCGACGCCGCGGCTCTATCGTGATGCCGGTTATGACGAAATTCCGGCGCGCGGCCCCCTCGCCGCGCTGACGGTCCCGTCGGCGGTCGCTGCCTGGATGCTGGCCGCGGATCTGGCGCGGGCGCATGGCGGCAAGCTGCCGCCCGCGGTGATCCTTTCCGGCGCAATTGGGTATGCGCGCAACGGCTATGTCGTCACGCGCAGCCAGGCGCGGCTGACGGCGGAAAAGCTGCCCGAAATGGACAAGGCGGCTGGCTTCCGCGATGCGTTTCTGCTCGACGGCAAGGTGCCCGACGTGGGCGCCCGGCTCAAACAGACGGCGCTCGCCGCCACGCTTGAGCATCTTGCCCATGCCGGGCTTGACGATTTTTACCGCGGCGATGTCGGACGCGAAATTGCCGCCGATCTCGACCGCATCGGCAGCCCGGTCACGCGTGCCGATCTCGAAAACTGCCGCGCCATTCTTGCGGAGCCGCTCAGCGTGACGACGCAGGCCGGCACGCTCCACAATTCGCCGCCGCCGACGCAGGGCCTCGCATCGCTCATCATCCTGGCTCTGTTCGAGCGGTTGCGCGTGACGCAGGCGGAAGGCTTCGACCATGTCCACGGCATCGTCGAAGCGACCAAGCGGGCTTTCCGCGTGCGCGACCGGGTGATCACCGATCCGGACAAAATCAGCGCCGACCTCGACAGCTTCCTGTCGCCCGCCTTCCTCGATGCGGATGCGACAAAAATCGACCGCAAGAGGGCCGCGAAATGGCCGGCACCTTTTGGCGAAGGCGATACAATCTGGATGGGGGCGGCGGACTCGAGCGGTCTTGTCGTTTCCTACATCCAGTCGCTCTACTGGGAATTCGGCTCGGGCTGCGTGCTGCCGAAGACGGGCATTGTGATGCAGAACCGCGGCGCCAGCTTCTCGCTCGATGCGAAGGCGCTCAATCCGCTGGCGCCCGGGCGCCGTCCATTCCACACTCTCAATCCGGCGCTCGCCATGCTCAAGGATGGGCGCATTCTCGCCTACGGCACAATGGGTGGCGATGGTCAGCCGCAGAGTCAGGCGGCCGTGTTTACGCGCTATGTCACATTCAAGCAGCCGCTGGAGAAAGCGATCGAAGCGCCGCGCTGGCTGCTCGGCCGCACCTGGGGCTCGACGATCACGAACCTGCGCATGGAATCACGCTTCGATGAGGGTCTGATCGACCGCTTGATGTCGGCAGGCCACGATATAGCGGTTCTCAACGATGCTTATTCGGACACGATGGGTCATTCCGGCGCTGCCGTCCTGCACCCCGACGGCACATTGGAGGGCGCGCACGACCCTCGCGCCGATGGCGGGGCGGCCGGGGTTTGATGTTCTAGTATTCATTTGAAGACGCGCTAGCTTCGACTCAAGGAGAGTCGATGCCGAACCACGATCATGGCCACGGACACCATCACGGCCATACTCACGGCGGCCATGCGCACAGCCATGAGCCGGGTCATTTCGGCCGAACCTTTGCCATTGCGACCGGCCTCAATCTCGCGCTGGTTGTCGCGCAGGTCATTTACGGCCTGGCGGCAAACTCGCTCGCCTTGCTTGCGGATGCAGGACACAATTTCGGAGATGTGATGGGGCTGCTGATGGCCTGGGGCGCCTTCGCGGTCGCCGACTGGAGGCC
>DATEKG010000337.1:0-6884 GCA_035277565.1 Pseudolabrys sp. | reverse complement strand
GAACAGCACGGCGAAGGCGACAGAGATCATGTTCAGCGCCCCGACCATGGCCAATCCGAGCGCCGCGGTGAAAGCCAGGCCGATGAACAGGTTGACGAAGACCGCGACAATAATTCGAGCGGATTTCAGCGCCAGCCACAGAATGGTCAGCACAATGATGACCGTACCGATGCCGTTGACGAGCGCGCCTTCCTGAACCGTGGCGAATTCCTCGTCGGCCATGGGCACCGAGCCGGTCAGCCGCACACGTGCCTGATATTTCTGTGCAAGCTGCAGGTCGTTTGCCGCCTGTCGGATGGCATTGCTTGACGCCTTGCCCGGCTCCAGTGCGGAATAGTCGAGCACGGGATGCACTTCGATCAGCCGCCGCAGGTCGCCCGGCTGGGGATCTACCCCGTTGAGCATCGAGAGCCAGGAAAACGACGCCGGGTGGCCGGCCAGGGCGTCTTCCACGGTCTTCGACGCCATCGACAGCGGACGCGTCAGCCCGTCGAGAGTGACCATCTTGTTCTGGACGCCGACGAGTCCAAGCGAGAGAGCGCGGGTCAATCCACGCAGGCTTTGATCGTCGACAAGCGTGCTCACGAGCGGGGCCGCCTGGGAGAGGCCCTTCGTTGTCCGCGCGACGTCCTCGGTGGACTGAAACAACAGGCCGTTGCGCGCGAAAAACTCGCTGCCTCCAATATCCTCGATGGAGCGGAACAGTTGCGGCTGCGACTTTAGTCGAGCGGCCAGATCGGCTGCGGCACGTGCGGCATATTCGGCGGAGGGAGCCTCGACCACGACGAGCGTTGATCCGAAGTGGCCCGGGAATGCCTTCGTGAAATCGGCTTCGCGCCGCCGCCAGTCAAGATCAGGTGAAATGAGCTTGTTGATGTCGGTGGTGATGGCGAAATGGCGGGCGGAATAGACCGACGAGGCCGCCGCGCCGATCACCGCTAAGGCAATGATCGGCCAAGGAAATCGGGTGCAGAACCGGACAACAGAGGTAACCCATGACGACAACATGCTAGGTATGCCTTCCGGCTAAAATATCAGCGGCCCCACTTGCGCTTGAACGCATCATTTTCAATTCTTTCGGGTTGGAACTTTTGTTCTTGTCAATTATTGACGCAGACTGAGAGACTTCGTGGCGAAGCCGGCAAAGCTCGTATCGGGCAACAACAATAACTACGTGAAGCTTTGCCAGGACGCGAGCGCCTCAGTTTCATTCGGGAAGGACAGTTAAAGCATGACGGCGCCCAATGATGACCTCCTGACAAATTCGAACCCCTCCATTCTCGACTCCATCAGGAGTCCTGCTGATTTACGCCGTATCAATGCGCGGCACCTCCAGCAGGTTGCCGATGAGCTGCGCGCCGAGACCATCAACGCGGTGGCCGTCACCGGCGGACATCTGGGAGCGAGTCTGGGCGTCATCGAACTGACGGTCGCCCTGCACTACATTTTCGACACGCCCACTGACAAGCTCATCTGGGACGTAGGCCATCAGGCGTATCCGCACAAGATTCTCACCGGCCGGCGAGACCGCATCCGCACGATTCGCACCGGCGGCGGCCTGTCGGGATTCACCAAACGCTCGGAAAGCGAATATGACTGCTTCGGCGCAGCGCATTCGTCGACTTCGATTTCGGCCGGTCTCGGCATGGCGGTCGCACGCGACCTTGCCGGCGAGAAGCACAATGTCATCTGCGTGATCGGCGACGGTGCGATTTCGGCCGGCATGGCCTACGAAGCGATGAACAATGCCGGCGCGATGAACCGCCGTCTCATCGTCATTCTCAACGACAATGAAATGTCGATCGCGCCGCCCGTCGGCGCCATGTCGAATTATCTGACACGGCTGCTCTCGAGTCCGGCCTACATGTCGCTGCGCGACATGGGCAAGCAGTTTGCCGGACACCTCCCGAAGTTCTTCAAGGAAAAGGCTTCGCTCGCCGAGGAGCTCGCCCGCGGCTTTGTCACGGGCGGCACCCTGTTCGAAGAGCTCGGCTTCTACTACATCGGCATTGTCGATGGTCATGATCTCGGGCAATTGCTGCCGGTCCTCGAGAATGTGCGCACCGCCGACAACGGACCATTCCTTGTGCACGTGCGCACCCAGAAGGGAAAGGGCTACGCTCCTGCCGAAGCGTCGCAGGACAAATATCACGGCGTCGTCAAGTTCGACGTCCCGACCGGCAAGCAACATAAGGCAGCCTCGAACGCGCCGTCATACACAAAGGTCTTCGGCGAAAGCCTTGTGAAGGAAGCGAAGAAGGACGACCGCATTGTGGCGATCACCGCGGCAATGCCCGGTGGCACCGGCGTCGATATTTTCGCAAAGGCGTTCCCGGAACGGGCATTCGACGTCGGAATCGCCGAACAGCATGGCGTCACGTTTGCGGCAGGGCTCGCCACGCAGGGCTACAAGCCGTTTGTCGCCATATATTCGACATTTCTGCAGCGGGCCTATGACCAGGTCGTGCACGATGTCGCCATACAGAAATTGCCCGTGCGTTTCATGATGGACCGCGCCGGGCTGGTCGGCGCCGACGGCCCCACGCACGCAGGTTCGTTCGATCTGGCCTATCTCGGATGTCTGCCGCATTTCGTGCTGATGGCCGCGGCGGACGAAGCCGAACTCGTGCACATGGTTGCGACCGCCGTGACCATCAACGACCGCCCCTGTGCCCTGCGCTACCCGCGCGGGGACGGCGTCGGCATCGAACGGCCCGAAGAGGGCGTGCCGCTCGAAATCGGGCGCGGACGGATCATCACACAGGGTTCAACCGTCGCGCTCCTGTCGCTGGGCACGCGCCTGGCCGAGTGCCTGAAAGCCGCGGAAGCGCTTGCCGCGCACGGTATTTCGACCACGGTCGCCGATGCCCGCTTCGCCAAGCCGCTCGACAGTGACCTGGTTCTTCGCCTTGCGCGCGAGCACGAATTGCTTGTAACAGTCGAGGAAGGCGCGATCGGCGGTTTCGGCGCTCACGTTCTGCAGCTCCTGGCGGAGCGAGGCGCACTTGAACGTCCCGGCTTCAAGGTTCGCAGCATGGTCCTGCCCGACATTTTCATTGATCATGACTCGCCGCCGGCGATGTATGCGAAAGCCGGGCTTGACGCGAACGGCATCGTCACGAAGGTGTTCGAAGTTTTTGGCGCGCAGCACGCGCCCGAACTTCAGCCGGCCGAGATTGCTTTTCTTGCCGACCGCGCGCAGCGGCGGCGTCAATCGGGAAACAACAAACTCAACGGAGGCGCGGTGTGAAGGTTATCCTTGCAAAACCGCGCGGGTTTTGTGCGGGCGTCGTCCGGGCGATCGAAATCGTCGAACGCGCGCTCGAAAAATACGGGCCTCCGGTCTATGTCCGGCACGAGATCGTCCATAACAAGTGGGTCGTCGACGCGCTGAAGGCGCGCGGTGCGCGCTTTGTCGAGGACCTGTCGGAGGTCCCTCCCGATGCGATCACCATTTTCAGCGCGCACGGCGTTGCAAAAACGGTCGAGGGCGAAGCAAAGGAGCGTGGTCTGCGTGTCCTCAACGCCACCTGCCCGCTCGTGTCGAAGGTGCATGCGCAGGGCCGCCACTACCTGCGCCAGGGGCGCACCGTGGTTCTGATCGGCCATGCCGGGCATCCCGAAGTGGAGGGAACGCTCGGGCAGATTCCCGGCCCTGTCATCCTGGTGCAGACGGAAGAGGACGTTGCGGCGCTCGATCTCGCCGAAAACACTCCGATCGCCTATGTGACGCAGACGACGCTGAGCGTCGACGATACGCGCGGAGTTATCGCAGCCCTGTTCCGCCGCTTTTCGGATGTGGTCGGCCCGGGGACACAGGATATCTGCTACGCGACGCAAAATCGCCAAACTGCGCTGCTCGAACTGACCAGGCTCGTCGACGTTATCTTTGTTGTCGGAGCCAAGAACAGCTCCAATTCCAACCGGCTCCGCGAAATCGGCGTCGAGGCCGGCATTCCCACCTATCTCATCGCCAATGGTGCGGAAATCCGGCCGGAATGGTTGCACAATGTCGACGTGGTCGGCATAACAGCCGGCGCATCAGCGCCTGAAGTCATGGTGCGGAATGTGATAAATGCACTCCGCGCCGTCACCCCGGTCGAGGTCTTTACTTTGCCCGGCCAGGAAGAACATATCGAATTCCGTGTACCGGTCGACCTCCTCGATGTCGACGGCGGAAAGACAATTAGCAGGGACGTGGGTCTTGAGCATACCTCTTCTTCAGAAACTGTTTGTCGGTAGTTACGTCATCCGTCAGCGCCTGACCGGCCGGAAGCGATACCCGCTGGTGCTGATGCTTGAACCGCTGTTCCGGTGCAACCTCGCCTGCGCCGGCTGCGGAAAGATCGACTATCCGGATCCCATTCTGCACCAGAACATGCCGGTGGACGATGCGCTGCGCGCCGTCGACGAATGCGGCGCACCGGTGGTTTCGATTGCCGGCGGCGAGCCTCTGCTCCACAAGCAGATGCCGGACATCGTCCGCGGCATCATTGCGCGGCGCAGGTTCGTCTATCTGTGCACCAATGCATTGCTGATGGAAAAGAAGCTGTCGCAATACGAACCGAGCACGTTCTTCACCTGGTCCGTGCATCTTGACGGCGACCGGGAGCTGCACGACGCATCCGTCTGCCAGCCGGGCACCTATGACCGCGCAGTGTCGGCGATCAAGGCCGCCAAGGAGCGCGGCTTCCGCGTCAACATCAACTGCACGCTGTTCAATAACGCCGACGGCGAAAGGATCGCGCGTTTCTTCGATACGGTCATGGACATGGGCGTCGACGGCATCACGGTTTCGCCCGGCTACGCCTACGAACGCGCGCCCGACCAGCAGCACTTCCTCAACCGCGACCGGACCAAGCAGCTCTTCCGCGAGATTTTCCGCGGACGGGGCGCCACGCGGTGGTCATTCAGCCAGTCCAGCCTGTTCCTGGACTTCCTCGCCGGCAACCAGCGCTATCACTGCACGCCCTGGGGAAATCCGACACGGACGATCTTCGGCTGGCAGAAGCCCTGTTACCTGCTCGGCGAGGGCTATGCCAGGACGTTCGACGAGCTTATGGCCGAGACGGACTGGGATTCATACGGCACGGGCAATTACGAAAAATGCGCCGACTGCATGGTGCACTGCGGCTATGAAGCCTCGGCGGTCAATGATGCAATCGCGCATCCTCTCAAAGCCATGGGCGTGGCCCTGCGCGGCGTGCAGACCGAAGGCACCATGACACCGGATATCCCGCTCGCGCATCAACGGCCCGCGCAATACGTGTTCTCGCAACATGTCGAGCGGAAACTGAAGGAAATTCAGGAGACGCGCAGCAAGCCCGAACTGGCCAAGGCCGGATAAAGCCGGACCGGCCGCCGCGCGGATGGAACCTTAACCCTTGCCGCTCCGTTGGATGTAACGACAGGACGTCTGCAGTTAACCGGTATTCGGGATTCGGCCATGCGCGGGCGCGCCGTTCTACTCATCGCCGTGGTTGCCGCGACGGTGCCGATTGGCGAAGCCGCACAGGCGCAATTTTCGCCGCAAGGCATTCTCGGCGGCATGACCCGCCCCTTCCGTCACATGCTGGGACATTTTGATCGCCACCCGCGCCATCGCCATCGTGCCGCGCACGCGGCGCCGCGCGCGGCAACGGCGGCGCCGGCCGGCGAAGTCTCGCCCGCCAATGCTGCAGCCCCTCTTGGCCGCGCCGGACCCGCGGCGTGGCCCGGCGCCTACGAGGAGGTCATCGGCTTCAGCCTCTGGCCGGCCGACTATGCCGCCCGGATTCGCGGGCGCGGTTTCGATGTCATTGCCGACACGATCACCGGCCGTTTCGCGCTGCCGCACCCATCGGCGCGGTCGGCGACCACCGGCGCTGCAAAGAACGATGCCAGCACCGAGGCCACCACGCGCTGCAGCGATCCGGGACAGGCGTCCGACAATTGGCCTTCGACGCGGCTGGAGCAGATATTGCAGCTCACCAATGCCGAACATGACAGCCTCGACAAGCTGCAGGCGGCGGTCAACCAGTCCGCAAACGGCCTGAGAAGCGCGTGCCAGAATGGCGGCGAGCTTGCGGCGCCGGACCGTCTGCGCGCGCTCGTGCAGATGCTCTGGACGGTGCGTGACGGGGGCATGGCGTTGCGCGAACCGCTGCAACGATTTTACGCTTCGCTGACGGAAACCCAGAAAAGCAGCCTGACCGGTGGGCCGGTCAAGACCGTCGCGCTGTCCGATCCGAAGGCCCCGGCCGGCAGCCCGGAAAAGCAGCAGCAGGTCTGCGCGTCGGAAAACATTGGAAGCGCCGAACGGATGATCAAGGAAATCGAAATGAAGGTGCGGCCAAACAAGGAGCAGGCTGCAGGTCTTGAAAACCTGCACAAGGTTTCGTCCGACATGGCCAGGCTTCTCATTGCCTCCTGCGCCAGGCCCGTTGCTGCCGACCCGTCTGCGCGTCTGGACGGCGCCGACGACCAGCTGACGGCCATGAACTATGCGGCAACGAATGTGCAGATCGCGCTCGACGATTTCTACGGCAAGCTCAGCCGCGCGCAAAAAGCGCGGCTCGATTTGTCAAATCGCTGACCGTCACATTCCGTATGTGACGGGCGCATTTCTTCCCGCCGTCAAGTTCCGGTATCGCGCCAGCGCCCACAGCGGAAAGAATTTACGATAGCCGTGATAGCGCAGGTAGAACACGCGCGGGAAACCGGTCGCCGTGAACCGTTCCTCGTCCCAGAAGCCGGCGTCCGTCTGGCTGTGCGTGAGATGGCGGATGCCGCGCGCAACCGCGGGATGGGCGGCCTCGCCGCAGGCCATGAGTCCCAGCAGCGCCCAGGCCGTCTGCGACGCCGTGCTCGGCGCGGGCTCATGCCCGCGATAGTCGAGCCTGTAG
>DATEKG010000336.1:0-2408 GCA_035277565.1 Pseudolabrys sp. | reverse complement strand
GTATGGAGGCTGGCTTGCCGAGCCGTAGCTCGCGAAGCGAGCGAAGGCTGGTGGGGGAGGTAGGACTCGAACCTACGAAGGCATAGCCAGCGGATTTACAGTCCGCCCCCTTTGCCGCTCGGGACACTCCCCCGAAGCCGTCACACCGCATTGATCTCGAAAGATAAATCGGCTTCGCCTGCCGGCCGGTCGGGATTCGTGGGTTTTATGCGGAGGTGTTCCCGCGAAGTCAATGGAGCCGATGGGGGGACCATAGAGCGATGCGGGAGCGCGGCCACGCGCGGTCGCGGCTTCCGTCCGTGCATTGAAATCGCTGGCTCCGTGATTGCCGGCGAAGCAAAAATACGACGCGCGCGCAAAAGCGAGCAGCGACGGACGAGCGCTTGTTTATGAGTCCAATGCGACGCGTCACAAAAATAACTTACTCGAGCAATCTCGTGGTTGTCGGCCACCGGCGGTCACCCCCGCCGGTGGCCTCCCACTTGGGCCGCGTATTTCAAAAACGCGGCCCTTCTTTTTTCGAAGCGCCCTACAGGCACTCCGGCAATACCGGCATACCGGACGTCGGCAGCCCGGTCGATGTTCCTGACGGCTTTTGGGAAACGCAGCCGTGAGAGTGTTACATTAAGGACGCAGCGCTCGACCGGTTCCAGACAGCCGCAGATAAAATTCCATTATTGATAGGAAATCACAATGGGGTCCGGTGGATATGTCGCCAGGGCGCAAGGCAGATGCGACCATGAGCATCGGCCGCCCCCGATAGGCTGCTCTTGCAACTGCTCTTGCATTTGCGCTCGCGCATCGCAGTTTTGCGCTGCTGCCAGAAAAGCGAACGCGCGCACAATTCTCGTGACGCGAAGGTATCAATCCACCGCCGACCCGTCCACGCGGTCAAGTCTTAGCCGGAACAATTCAAGCTTTTCGATGACGAGATCGAGGCACCGCAAAGATACCTACTGCCGCCGCCCTAGGTACGGTCGTACCCTAGTTTGCTGTTGCGTGGTGCTAAGTTCTTGAGTTGCGTCCCAGCAGTGTGATCGAATTCCAGTTCGATCATTTTGTCGCGCGTAAGGGGGGAATACATGAACAGTCCGATCCGAGACGACCAGCTTTCTGATCATACCAAGTACATCCCGAAACATCATCGCGAGCAGACTCATCCCAAAGCCGTTCCCGAACAGCCTTTTGTTTCTTCGGCGCCTACTTCGCCAGGTGCTCGCAACCCATACCAGACAAGCAGACAGCAATATCAGAACGAAGAATATTCGCAGTGGGCGGAACAGGTTCCGCCTCCGCCGCTACTTGAAGATGGAAAAATGTCATTGGTCGGAAGGATTGCGACAGTTGTCGGAGTTGCGGGCCTCACCGCATTGCTGATTATTTTTGCGAAGCCTCTGGCGCAATCAGCGCGCACCTTCCTCAACACGGAAACGCAGACGGCGGAGGCGCCTGCCTCGCGGCCCGTGCCTGCCAGGACAGCGGCGCTGCCGAGAACTTCAGAGCAGCAATCTTACACCACCGAACCTTCGCCGGCGAGGCCAGCCGCTGCCGGTGCGGCGGTTGCAGCGGCCGGCAGCGCTGTGCCGCTCGCGTCGCAGCCGCAGGCCGCTCCCGCAGCGCCTCAGCAGGCGACTTTGACGGCGTGGCCGGCAGCTCCGCAGGAGCAGAAGGCCGCGGCGCTGGTTCGTGGCGTAACCGATACGGAAATCAAGTTTGGTATCGCCGCGCCATTCAGCGGCCCGGCGAAAGAGCTCGGCCAGAACATGAAGCTCGGCATTGAAACGGCATTTCGTGCCATCAATGCCGCCGGCGGCGTTGCCGGGCGACAGCTCAAGCTCGCCGTCGCAGACGATGGCTACGATCCGACGCGAACCCCGGCGGCGATGAAAGACCTCTACGACAAGGAGCAGGTATTCGGTCTTGTCGGGAATGTCGGGACGCCGACAGCTGTCGTATCGCTTCCCTATGCGCTCGATCGAAAGATGCTCTTTTTCGGCGCGTTTACAGGCGCCGGATTGCTGAGAAGCGATCCGCCTGACCGGTATGTCTTCAACTACCGTGCAAGCTATGCCGAGGAAACCGAGGCGATCGTCCACTATCTCGTGAAGGTCAGGCACATCAGGCCGAACCAGATCGCGGTCTTTGCGCAGCAGGACGCCTATGGCGATTCCGGCTTTGCCGGCGTCACGAAAGCCATGCGCCAGTTGCACGCCGACGACGTTAAGGTTCTTCGCCTCGGCTATCAGCGCAACACGGTTGATGTCGAAGAGGCGGTCAGCCAGCTGCAGAAGAGCCGCATTCCGATCAAGGCCGTGGTCATGGTGCCGACCTATCGGGCGGCTGCGCGCTTTATCGAAAAGACGCGCGACCTTTATCCGGACATGATCTACACGAGCGTGTCGTTCGTC
>DATEKG010000335.1:0-4587 GCA_035277565.1 Pseudolabrys sp. | reverse complement strand
AATCCTGACCTTGTCCGGTTCCGCAATTGCGCTGCTGCCTCGGCCGTTTGTCGCGGTCGGCACCTTCTTTGGCGCGTTCTGGCGCGAACTGACCCGGGATGCGGTCCGCCCCTATCGGCCGGAACTGCATTATATGCGCGGACCAGGCCCGGCATGGCGCGCCAAGCACGGCCACCCCGAGCCCTGATACCCCCTATCTTTTCGGTCCGCCCGCCCTAAATTGGCGCGCCGCAGGGCGTGACACATTGAGGGAGCATGACGGGTATGGTTCGGGCAGCCATTCTGGATGATTACCAGAACGTTGCGATGCAGTTTGCCGATTGGTCGACGATCGCCGAGGACGTCGACATAAAGGTCTTCAACAGCCCATTCGCCAGCCAGGACGAGGCAATCAAGGCCCTGCAGAAATTTGCCGTTATCGTCGGAATGCGCGAGCGCACGCCATTTCCGCGCAAGGTGATTGAGGCGTTGCCGGATCTGAAGCTGCTGATCACGACCGGCGCCCGTAACAATTCCTTCGACGTGAAGGCCTGCGCCGAACGTGGCATTACCGTTTGCGGAACGGACGGGGCCGGCAGTCCAACGACGGGCATCGCTTTCGGCCTCATGCTCGAGCTCACCCGCCGCATCGGTTTTGAGAACGCACGACTGAAGGCCGGGCGGTCCTGGCAGGTTACTATTGGCCGCGACCTCGAGGGGCTGACGCTTGGCATTCTGGGGCTCGGCAAGCTTGGGCAGCGATCGGCGGCAGTCGGCAAGGCTTTCGGCATGAAAATCGTCGCCTGGAGCCAGAACCTGACTGCGGACAAGGCAAAGGCAGCGGGCGCTGAACTGGTTTCGAAGGAAAACCTGTTCCGGAATTCGGATTTCGTGACAATTCATAACGTGTTGAGCGACCGTTCGCGCGGGCTCGTCGGCGCCAAAGAACTGGGCCTGATGAAGAAGAGCGCCTACCTGATTAACACCTCGCGCGGTCCGATCGTCGACGAGAAGGCCTTGATCGCGGCGCTGCAGGCAAAATCGATCGCCGGCGCCGGACTCGATGTTTTCGACGTCGAGCCGCTACCGCTCGATCACCCATTCCGGAAAATGGATAACGTCGTGATCACGCCGCATCTCGGTTATGTGAGCGAGCAGAATTACCGTAGATATTTCCCGGACATCGTCGAGGACATTCGCGCCTGGCTCGATGGCAAGCCGGTCAGGGTCATTGAAGCGAAGTGACGTCTGCCGTCGCTAGGATAACAAATCAGAGGTTCAACAAACGCGCGGCATTGTTGTGGGCCACATCCGCGCGGACGGATTCATCGAGCGCGATGCCGTCCATGAACGGGCCCGAACCCTCGGCGTCGAACGGATAGTCGGCCGAGAACATCACGCGATCACGTCCCAGCGCGTCGAGGGAGCAGTGCAGTGGCGGGCCATCATACATGCCCGACGTGGTCACCCAGACATTCTCCTTGATGTATTGCGATGGCGGCTTCGGCAAATTCCAGCCGTAGGGCTTCGAACGGCTGTCGAAGCGCCAGAGCAGGAACGGCAAGGTTTCGCCGAGATGGCCAAGCAGCAGCTTGGCTTTCGGATAACGATGGAAAACGCCGCTCGAGATAATTCGCAATGCATGTGAGCCGGTCTCGAAGCCCCAGCCCCACATCGGCCGCACCAGAACGTTATAGCCTGCGAGCACAGGCACCGGGGCCACGGGATCGGCGGGATGAACATAGACCGGCGCGTTCAGCGCCGCCGCGCGCTCCCAGAACGGATCATAAGACCGGTCGTCGAGATATTTTCCGTTGGTGTGACCATTGATCATGGCACCGCGAAACTTCAGTTCGCGGACACAACGTTCAAGCTCATCGGCGGCAGCCTTCGGGTCCTGCATGGCGAGATGCGCAAAGCCTGAATAGCGATCCGGACGTTTCTGAATTTCCCTGGCAAGGAAATCATTGGAGGCGCGCGCCGCCTTTATCGCCGTCGCGCTTTCTCGCTCGGCCTGCACGCCGGGCCCGGCGATCGCCAAAACCGCGCGCGCAATGCCCGTCTCGTCCATCATCTTCAGCCGCTGCTCGCCGAAATCCGTGAGGCGCGCATAAAGTTGCTCGGTCTTGGCGGGGGCGACATCCACCATGGTCGGCCGCCAGTAGGGCTCGGTGGCCGGATCGAGGAAGTGCTCTTCGAGCGCAATCTTCTTGACCATGCGGCCCTCCTCACGGCGGCAAGCTGTCTACTTTTCCTTTTTACTGTATCGGATTTTGGGCTAACGTGTCCCGCGATGCAAGGCGGCTGTCTGGTTCGGGTAAGCGTCATGAACCGTCTCGTTCCCAATGACAAAAGTCAGGTCCAGGTGATCGCGCGGGCCGCGACGATCCTGCGGGCCCTGGAAGAAGAGAATACCGGACTCAGCCTCGGCCAGATCGCCCAGCGCGTAAATCTCGCCCGCTCGACCGTGCAGCGCATCGTTGCTGCGCTTGAAACCGAAAAGCTGGTGATCGCCGCGACACCGAATGGCCGTGTCCGCCTCGGCCCGACAATCTTGCGCCTGGCCGCTTCGGTTCGAAGTGACTTCATCTCCACTGCGCGCCCCTTTCTCGAGCGGCTGTCGGAGGAGCTGCACGAGACCGTCGACCTTTCGACGGTGAAGAAGGACCATCTGGTTTTCATCGATCAGGTCATCGGATCGCAGCGCCTGCGCGCCGTGTCCGCCGTCGCCGACACTTTTCCGCTTTACTGCACGGCGAATGGAAAGGCCTATCTGGCCCAGCTGGCCGATAGGGCCATTGAGGCCCTGATCGGCCGAGCCTACGAGGCCAGGACGCCAAAAACGCTGACCCGCCTCGATGCATTGCTTGCCGACCTTAAAGCCGCGCGCCGCCTCGGCGTTGCCTATGACCGCGAAGAACATACGCTCGGCATCTGCGCGGTCGGAGTGGCCCTGCATGATCCGCTTGGAAACGCGGTCGCGATTTCAGTGCCGGTGCCGAGTCAACGCTTCGCCGACAGGCAGGCGCTGATAACCGAGCGCCTGATCTCCACCAAAAAGTCCCTGGAGGCTCATATGAGTTCCGCAGCCGCCTGAACGGCTGCGATCCGCCGACTGTCCGCAAAAAAGCGCGAAAGCGCGTACCGCAAGGGAGGATTGCCGTGGCCAAACGAATTCGCGGCGTGATGTTCGAAGAAAATCTCAAAAACAGCATGGGACTCGAGTTCTACAACCTGTCCCACCGCTTCGGTTATCAATCGCCGAACTGGCCCTATTTCGAGGACGTCAAGATCGAGCGTATCCACTACATGGCGAAATCGGGCGTGCTGTCGCAACGCATCACGACCTCAATGCACAACACGACCCACATCGATGCGCCGGCCCATGTCGTTCAGGGGACGCCCTTCATCGACGAGGTGCCGCTGCCGCACTTCTTCGGCTCCGGCATCGTCGTGTCGATCCCGAAAAACAAATGGGAGCCGATCACCGGCGATGATCTCGAAAACGCATGCGGCAAGATCGTGCGGCCGCGCGACGTGGTTATCGTCAACACGGGCTGGCACAAATTCTACGAAGACAGCGAAGATTATTTCTGCCGAGCACCGGGCTTTGTGCCCTCGGCCGGCGAATGGTTCGTCAAGAAAAAGGTCAAAGTGGTCGGTCATGACACGCAGGCGAACGACCATCCGCTGGCGACGGCCATCGGGCCGCAGCGCAACGGCCCGCTACACCCGCATCTGGCCGAGGAATACCGCGAATGGTCCGGCGGCCGAGACTGGAAGGACGACTTCCCCGATTGGGAGCCGGTACATCGCATCCTTTTCAACAACGGCATTCTCGGCATCGAAAATGTCGGCGGCGATATCGACAAGGTCACGGGGAAACGCTGCACCTTCGCCTATTTCCCGTGGAACTGGGATCGAGGCGACGGCTGCATCGTGCGCCTGGTCGCCATCGCCGATCCCAGCGGCAAATATCGCATCGAGCGCGGGAGGAAATTCTAATGATCGTACGCAAACTCAGCGAGGCGAAGCCGTATCAGGTGCCGAACCATCGCAACTATGAATCCCTGCGTATTTTCGGCGCCGAGATGGGCGGATCGCAAACCCTCGTCTTCGGAATTTCACACTTCCAGCCCGGCGGCGGTGCCGGGCCGGATGGCTCACCACCGGAGAAAATCTACCACGTCCTCAAAGGTGAATTGACAGTGATCGCCGGCGGCAAGGAAGAGATTGCCGGGCCGGGCGACACGGTTTTCATCGCGCCAAACGAGAACCGCGAGATCGTCAACCGTGGCAAGAGCGTCTGCACCATTCTGGTGGCGGTGGCTGCGCCGAAGTGACGCCGAAGGCGTCACTTCCACGCCTTGAGGACACTCGCAAGTAAGACGTGGATGGCCGGGACAGGCCAGGCCATGGCGAAGAAAATACGGGGAGGACACCATGTCCGACGCATTCCTGAAAAATCCGCTGTCGCTCTTCGACATCAGGGGCAAGACAGCCATTATCGCCGGTGCATCGGGCGCTTTCGGCGCCCTGGCAGCGAAGACGCTTGCAGGTGCCGGCGCCAATGTGGTGCTGGCGGCGAGCAAGGCTGAGGAATTGAAA
>DATEKG010000334.1:0-25277 GCA_035277565.1 Pseudolabrys sp. | reverse complement strand
CGGCTATGCGCGGGCATGGCGCAGAGTGTGTAGCGAAGTCTCTCAGTTCGTCGTGGCCGGGCTTGTCCCGGCCATCCACGTCTTGCTTTGCTACGGCACCATTAGAAGAAAGACGTGGATGCCCGGCATAAAGCCGGGCATGACGGTGGAGAGGTGTTGCGCCGAGCTCCAGTCCCATAGCGATGCTTCTCACATGTGCGAAGCGACGCCGTTCTTCGAACGGCTATGCGCGGGCATGACGATTCAAATTAGGCCGATCACGCTCTTTCGCGCGCGGGTGTCAAACCGCCTTCGCCATCTCACGCAGCTTGAACTTCTGAATCTTGCCGGTACTTGTTTTCGGAATCTCGGCAAATACGACGTAACGCGGACACTTGTATCCCGCGAGCTGCTTGCGGCACCACTGCACGAGTTCGTCGGCGCTGGTCCGTGCTCCGGGCTTCAGCTCGACGAAGGCACAGGGAGTCTCGCCCCATCTGTCGTCGGGCTTTGCGACGACCGCGGCCGTCGCGACCGCCGGATGCTTGTACAGCGCGTCCTCGATCTCGATCGAAGAAATGTTTTCACCGCCGGATATGATGATGTCCTTCGACCGGTCCTTGAGTTGAATATAGCCGTCGGGATGCATGACGCCGAGGTCGCCGGTGTGAAACCAGCCGCCGCCAAAGGCCTTGTCGGTGGACGCCTTGTTCTTGAGGTAGCCCTTCATGACGACATTGCCGCGCATCATGACCTCGCCGAGCGCCTCCCCGTCGCGAGAAACCGGAACGAGCGTTTCAGGATCGAGGACGTCGAGCGCCTCCAGCGCGCCGTAACGCACGCCTTGACGCGCCTTCCTGACCGCCTGATCGGCAGCCGGCAGCGCATTCCACTCGTTGTGCCAGTCGTTCACGACCGCCGGGCCGTAACTTTCGGTCAAGCCGTAAAGATGCGTGACGTTGAACCCCGCATCCTTCATTGCGGCGAGCACGGCTTCCGGCGGAGGTGCCGCGGCCGTGAAGAATTCAACGATATGCGGCAGAGGCTTTTTTTCGTTCGCCGGGGCATTGAGCAGTGTCGCCATGACGATTGGCGCGCCGCACAGATGCGTCACCTTATGCGCGGCGATCGCGTCATACATCGCCTGCGCGCGCACGGCGCGCAGGCAGACATGTGTGCCGGCAACAACCGAGATCGACCACGGGAAGCACCAGCCGTTGCAGTGAAACATCGGTAGCGTCCAGAGGTAGACCGGATGTTTGCTCATCGAACAGGTAACGACATTGCCTATCGCGAGGAGATGGGCGCCGCGATGATGGTAGACAACGCCTTTCGGATCTCCGGTCGTCCCCGAGGTGTAATTGAGCGTGATCGCATCCCATTCGTCATCAGGCATCCGCCAGGAAAAATCGGATTCGCCCTGCGCAATAAACTCCTCGTATTCGATGGTGCCAAATCGCTCGCCGGCCCCGCCGAATTCCCGGTCATCATAGTCGATGAGAAGCGGCTTGACCTTGCACAAGGTGAGGGCCTCTTTCATCACCTTTGAAAATTCGCGATCGGTGATCACGACCCTGGCTTCGGCGTGGTCGAGCGAAAACGCGATGATGGGCGCATCGAGCCTTGTATTGAGGGTGTTGAGGACAGCCTGACACATCGGCACGCCATAATGGCATTCGAGCATTGCAGGAGTGTTGGCGAGCAGGACGGAGACCGTGTCGCCCCGCTTGATGCCGCGCTTCGCAAGCGCTGAAGCAAGGCGCCGGGCCCGGGCATAAAACTCCGCATAGGACCGCCGCAGCGAACCGTGGATGATTGCCGTGTGATTGGGGAAGACCGCCGCCGCCCGTTCCAGAAAGCCAAGCGGGGTCAGCGGCTGATAATTTGCCGGATTGCGATCGAGATCGGTGTCGTAGGGCGTCTTTGCCATGCCCGTTGCCTCCCCCAACCAAGGCTAACGGGCAATTTCCCGCTTGTCATCGGCGGGCTGGTCAACCGTGCAGCATATCGGTTGCTCCGGAGCGCACGAGCTCGACCGAGATCAGGAACAGGATCACCATTGTAATGCGATAGAAAATCTCAGTCGGTGTGACCCGCACGACCCAGAAGCCGAACCAGTTGGCCAACATGGCGAGCGGGAGCAGGATTAGCGAGGTCGCGGCGCCCTTGCTCGAGAATTGGCCGAGCGCGAAATAGGGCAGCACCTTCATCCAGTTCAAGGCCGCGAAAACAATTGCGTTGGTGCTGACATAAACCATTTTCGGCAGCTTCATTCCGAGGACATACATCTGATAAGGCGGGCCGCCTGCCTGGCATATGGTCGAGGTAAAGCCGGAGATCGACCCCCAGATCAGGCCCGAAGCAACCGGTGCTTCGCCCTCGCGGGGAACGGGTGCCGGCCCGAACCAGTTGTAAAGCACGAAGGCGATCGTCGTTACCCCGATGAACACGCGCACCGCGGCGTCGGAAATATGCGCGGCCAGCAGCCAGGCGACGCCGACGCCGACAGCCGCGCCGGGCAGAACGATCGCAACGATGCGTTTGCTCCATTCCTTTCGGTAAACCCAGACCGCAACAGCATCCTGCGCAATCATGATGGGCAGGAAAATTGCGGCAGCTTCCAGCGGCGGCATGACCAGCGCGAGCACGGGGGTTGCCATTTGGCCCAGTCCGACGAAGCCGCCTTTCGACAGGCCCAGCGCAATAACCGCGGGAATTGCCAGCGCATAAAAGAGGGGGTCGGTGATGACGGTCACGGTGGTTCTGGCGGCGGGGCAGGCGGATCCTGCCGCCCTGGCCCTGGTCGGGAAAATTTGCGCCGGATCAAAGCGTAACGGTGCAACAAGCGCCAGTCTTGTTTGCGCATGGCCGGCGTTCCACAATCGCCGCCAAAGAGCGAGAAGCGGAGGAGGCGATGGACGCCCGCAGCAGCCGGTACCAAGACGTTTATGCGCATTGGCAGCGCAGTCCCGAATTATTCTGGGCCGAGGCCGCCGCCGACATCCATTGGTTTGAAAAGCCGAAAAAAATCTTTGACAAGGATGCCGGCATCTATGGCCGGTGGTTCACCGGGGCGACATGCAACACCTGTTACAACGCGCTGGACCGTCATGTCCTCGCCGGGCGCAATGATCAGCCGGCATTGATTTACGATTCGCCCGTCACCAATACGGTAAAGACATTTACCTATGGCCGCATGCTTTCCGAAGTGCAGTTGCTCGGCGCCATGCTGCGCGACTTCGGGGTCGAAAAGGGTGACCGCGTCATCGTCTATATGCCGATGGTCCCGGAGGCGGTGTTTGCAATGCTCGCCTGTGCACGCATCGGAGCCGTGCACTCCGTGGTCTTCGGGGGCTTTGCGGCAAAGGAGCTTGCAACGCGCATCGATGACTGCAAACCGAAAATCATTCTGTCTGCGAGCTGCGGCATGGAGGGCGCGCGTGTCGTCCCTTACAAGCCGCTTCTCGACGAGGCCATCAACATCGCCAAGCACAAGCCGCAGGCCTGCCTGATCCTGCAGCGTCCGCAGTGCGAGGCAGCACTGATACAAGGCCGCGATCACGACTGGCGCAAGGTCTGGGAAAACGCCGTCAATTACGCCAAGACCAGCGAGTGCGTCGCGGTCGCGGCAACCGATCCGCTTTACATCCTCTATACGTCCGGGACGACCGGCATTCCAAAAGGCGTCGTGCGTGACAATGGCGGGCACATGGTCGCGCTCAAATGGTCGATGCAGAATCTCTACGGCATTTCGCCAGGGGAGGTGTGGTGGTCGGGCTCCGATATAGGCTGGGTCGTCGGCCATTCGTACATCGTCTACGCGCCGCTATTCCACGGCTGTACGTCGGTTCTGTACGAAGGCAAGCCGGTCGGCACACCCGATGCAGGCGCATTCTGGCGTGTGATCGCGCAACATCGCGTGGTCGCGCTTTTCACGGCACCAACCGCGTTCCGGGCCATCAAAAAGGAGGATCCGAAAGGCGCGTTGATCGGCAAATATGACCTGTCGAAATTCCGCACCTTGTTTCTTGCCGGGGAGCGCGCCGATCCGCCGACGATCCAGTGGGCGGAAGAGGTTCTGAATGTTCCGGTGATCGATCACTGGTGGCAAACGGAAACCGGCTGGTGCATCGCCGGCAATCCGGTCGGGCTTGGCGCCCTGCCGGTGCGCTATGGCTCGGCTTGTGTACCGATGCCTGGCTACGCGATCGACATCGTGGATGAGGCGGCCAAGGTGCAGCCGGCGAACAAGATTGGCTCGATCGTGATCAAGCTGCCACTTCCGCCCGGGTGCTTCCCGACCCTGTGGCAACAAGACGGGCGATTCAGGGAAAGCTATCTGACGGAATATCCCGGTTACTACAAAACCGCGGATGCCGGTTACAAGGATGAGGACGGCTACGTCTACGTCATGAGCCGTACCGACGACATCATCAATGTCGCGGGGCACAGGCTCTCGACGGGCGGGATGGAAGAAGTGCTGGCGTCGCACCAGGACGTTGCCGAATGCGCGGTCCTCGGCATCAAGGACGACCTGAAGGGCGAAGTTCCTTGCGGGTTCATCGTCCTCAAGGCAGGAGTCAACCGCCCTCCGGCCGAAATAGAAAAGGAGATCGTGGCGCTGGTGCGGGATAAAATCGGTCCGGTTGCGTCGTTTCGCCTCGTCATCACGGTTGCCCGTCTGCCGAAGACACGATCGGGAAAAATCCTCCGCGGCACCATCAAGAAAATCGCCGACGGCGAGCCGTGGACAATGCCCGCGACCATCGATGATCCCGTCATTCTGGATGAGATCGGAAGCGCGCTGAAAGGGCACGGGATCCGATAATCGTCCCGCGCCTAGTTTTTGTCTGCATCATATTCGTCGCTGCAGTAGGTTCCGCCCTGGTAGAGATCGCCAACAGGATCTGGCGGTAATTTTGCCTCTGCCGCCATGGCTTGCGCGCGGAACGCTTCGGCTTGCCCTTTCGGAACGTAGCCGAAGCGGCGGGCATTGCCGTTGTCCCACCATGAGGTTTCGTTGTCGGAAACCCCGTAAAAAATTTCAAAGCGTATATCGGGATGCTCGAGCCCGATGCGGACAAGCTGTGCCAGGTCGTCCGGTCTCACCCAGATCGAGAGGCGTCGCTTGTCAATGGGCGCGTCGCCGAAATTGCCGATGCGCAGGCATGTAACGCGCAAACCGTGTTTGTCGGCATAGAGCGCGCCGAGCGCCTCTCCGAATGCCTTGCTCACTCCGTAGCGGCTGTCCGGTCGCGGCGTGACGTCCACACCGATCTTGTGGTCACGCCGATAGAATCCGACGGCATGGTTGGACGAGGCGAAAACCACGCGTTTGACGCCGCTGCGATACGCCGCTTCAAACACGTTGTAGCAACCGACGATGTTGGCCGCGTGGATCGTTTCCCATGGCCCTTCAGTTGAATGACCGCCCAGATGAACGATTCCGTCGACATCGGCGGTGATTTTCCGGACCTGAGCGTAGTCGGCGAGATCGGCTTCGATGAATTCCTCGCCGGGCGCAAGATCTGCCGGTTTTCGTATGTCGCTGACGCGCATGCGCGGGTAGACATTCTTGAGGAGACTGCGCAATCGTCTGCCGATCAGGCCGGCCGCGCCGGTAATGAGAATGGTCTGCATCAGGCGCTTGCCTTCGAGGATTTTGTTCTTTCGGCAACAATTTTTTCATACCGCCGCCGGCTGTTGACGAGATGGCGCTGCATGGCTGTTCGCGCGCGCGAAGGCGAGCGCGCCTCGATGGCGCGAAGGATTTGCGCGTGTTCAACCTGAAAAATTTCGAGGTGGCCGCGTTTTGCGGGAACAAGTGAGGAGCCCCAAACCGTGCGGCGCGGAATGATGAAGCGGCCGAGATATTCCAGGAACCGCTTGAATTGCGGATTTCCGGTGGCCTCCGCAATGGCGCAATGAAAAGCAAAATCCTGATCCACCGCGAAGTCGCCGGCGCCGATGGCGGCCTGAATTGCGGCATGGCGCTCGACGATTTTCTTCACCTGGGCTGGGGATGCGCGTTCGGCGGCAAGGCCCGCCGCCTCGACCTCGACGCCGGTGCGCAATTCCATGACGTTGAGCACCTCGTGCAAGGGGGAGTTTTCGTCGAAATCGACCTTGAAAGGGCGCCGGACATGATCCGCAACAAAGGCGCCGACCCCTTGCCGCGTCACCACAAGGCCGTCGGCCCGCAGGGCGGCCACAGCTTCGCGGATGACCGAACGGCTGACGCCGGTGGCGGCGATCATCTCCTGTTCCGTCGGAAGGCGGGAGCCGGGGGGCAGCTTTCCGCTCACGATATCGGCGGACAGCCTTGCGACCAGTTCCGCCGTCAGCCGGCGCGGCGCGGCGAGCGGCTGCAGCAACTTCAAATTTTTTTTCGACAGGGGGCCGGGCAATGTCTTGACACCTGCCTTGAGGGTACGGTCATCATATGACCTGATGAATAACAAAGGCGCCCGGCCTAATCAACGCGGCCATGCAACGGGAGGAGAGACCATGAAGTCCCCCATTCTTTTTGCGGCGGCAATGCTTGCATTCTTCGCCATGCCTGGCGGCCACGCCATGGCCCAGCAGAAACTCGTGCTCAAAGCCTCGGACGTCCACCCGACCGGCTATCCGACGGTTGCGGCAGTCGAGAGCATGGGAAAGAAGCTTTCCGCGGCCACAAACGGCCGGCTGTCCGTCGCGATGTACCCGGCGATGCAGCTCGGCGGTGAAAAAGAGGCGATCGAACAGTCGCAGGTGGGCGCAATCGCATTTGCGCGCGTTTCAGTCGGCGCCCTGGGGCCGGTCGTCGACGATCTCAACGTTTTCAATTTGCCCTACGTGTTCCGCAACACGGCGCACATGCAGACGGTGATCGACGGCCCGATCGGGCAAGAGCTGCTCGACAAGGTGACCAACAGCGGCAAGGGGCTGGTGGGGTTGTGCTGGATGGATGCCGGCGCGCGCAATTTCTACGACACCAAAAAGCCGATCAAGACCATGGCCGACCTGCATGGCATGAAAATCCGCGTCATGGGAAATCCGATGTTTGTCGATATGGCCAATGCGATGGGCGGGAACGGCGTCGCCATGGGCTACGACCAGGTGTTCAGCGCCCTGCAGACCGGCGTCGTGGACGGCGCCGAGAATAATCCGCCGAGCTTCGTGTTCGACAACCACTATCAGGTTGCGAAGTACTACACGATCGACGAGCATCTCATCGTTCCCGAAATGCTGGTGATGTCGAAGAAAATCTGGGACTCGATGTCGAAGGAAGATCAGGCTCTCGTGAAGAAGTATTCGCGCGAGGCACAGTTCGAAGAGCGCAAATTGTGGGAAGAGTACGAGAAGCAGGCGATGGACAAGGCCAGGGCCGCCGGCATCCAGATCATCCCGGTCAGTGATGCCGACAAGAAGGCGTTTCAGGATGCGGTCAAGCCGGTTTGGGACAAATACGGCCCGAAATACGCCGAAATGGTCAAGCGCATCCAGGAAACCAAATAGCATCGCCGAGCGGGGGATGGCCGATGATCGCGCTCTATGTGAGAGCGATGGATGCGCTCTATCTTCTGTGCGCTATCGTCGCAGGTTCCGCTCTCGTGATGATTTCAGCCATCATACCATGGGCGGTCTACACACGTTATGTGCTCAACAGCGCGGCCTCGTGGCCCGAGCCGGCCGCAGTTCTTCTCACGATCTGGCTGACTTTTTTTGGCGCAGCGGCGTGCTATCGCCTGCGGTTTCACATGAACGTGTCGTTCTTCGTGCTGCTGATGCCTGAACGGGTGCAGAAGGTTTTTAATCTGCTTGCAGAATTGCTCATGATCGTCATGGCGCTGTTTATGACGGTTTATGGCATCAAGCTCGTCCAGGCGACCTGGTTGAACACGATTGCTGATTTCCCCGAGCTGTCGGTTGGTGTGACGTATCTGCCTATCCCGCTGGGCGGTGCAATCCTTTTCCTCTTCGTGATCGAGCGCGTCTTGTGCGGACCGCCGCCGGTGCCCGGGCGGCTGCATTAGGGCGCCGGAAGGGACGCACCCATGGATATCGCGGTCCTTTTGTTCACGATGTTCTTCTGCTTCTTCATCGGAATTCCAATCGCCTATTCGCTTGCACTCGCGGCCATCGCCGGATGCCTGTGGATCGGCATTCCGCTGGAAGCGGTCATGCTGAAGATCTCCGATGGCGTCTCTAAAGTCGCGATGCTCACAATTCCATTCTTTGTTCTGGCCGGCGCCATCATGGCTGAAGGTGGAATGGCGAAGCGCATGGTCGCCTTCGCCGACGTGCTGGTCGGATTTACCCGCCTGCGCGGGGGGCTTTCGGTGGTCAATGTGCTTGCGACGACGTTCCTCTCGGGAATATCGGGGTCGGCGGTCGCGGACACATCGGCGATCGGCTCGGTCATGATCCCGCAGATGGAGCGGGCCGGTTTCCCGCGCGTATTTGCCACAAACGTGACGATTACCGCTTCAGTACAGGCGCTTCTTGTACCGCCAAGCCATAACGCCGTGATTTTTTCGCTGGCAACCGGCGGCACGATCTCGATTATCAGCCTGTTCATGGCCGGGGTCGTCCCCGGACTTCTGCTCGGCTTCGCCATCATGATGCTGTGTCTGGTGATCGCCTATCGTGACGGCCACCCCCAGGGGACATCAGTGCCGGCACGTGAAGCGATCAAGATCACCATCGACGCGGCCTGGGGATTGATCACGCTGATCATCATTCTCGGCGGCATACTTGGGGGTGTCTTCACCGCAATAGAGGCGGGTGCCGTTGCCTGCGTGTGGGCTTTCTTCGTCACGATGTTTATCTACCGCGACTACAGGTGGCGCGATCTCCCCGCCCTGGTTCATCGAACCTTGCGCACCGTTGCAATGGTGATGACGCTGATCGCTTGCGCCTCGAGCGTCGGCTACGTCATGGCCCTGACGCAGATGCCGGCCAAGATCACGGCGTTTTTCCTCACCATCTCCAGCAACAAGTACGTCATACTTTTTCTGATCAACATCCTCCTGCTTATTCTCGGCACATTGGTTGATATGGCTCCGTCGATCCTGATTTCGACGCCGATCCTGCTGCCAGTCATGATCAATTTTGGCGTCGACCCGGTTCACTTCGGGATGATCATGATGCTCAACCTGGGCATCGGCCTGTGCCATCCGCCGGTCGGAGCGATTCTGTTTGTGGGATGCGCAGTCGGAAAAGTATCGATCGAAGAGGTTATGCGCAAAATCTGGCCATTCTACGCTGTCATGTTTGGCGTACTGATGCTGGTAACCTACATACCGGCACTGTCGCTCTGGCTACCTTCGTTCCTCCAATTGCATTGACCGGAAAGATACGGCAAACCAGGGCATCGGCGACAGCGCGATTCAGATGGTTTCGCTCCCGCTGTCCTGTTTCAGCTTGATCGCGGCAAAAAATTCCTGCCGTGTTTTGAAATTGGTCCGGAATACCCCAAGCATCCGGCTCGTGACCATGCTGACGTCAGCCCGATGGACGCCGCGAGTCGTCATGCATTCATGCGCACCTTCGACCACAACGGCAACGCCCGCCGGTTTCAGCACCGCGCTGATGCACGCTGCAATTTCCGCGGTCATCTTTTCCTGCACTTGCATGCGCTTCGCATAGACGTCGACCAGGCGCACCAGCTTGGAAATGCCAACGATACGCTTGCGCGGCAGATAGCCGATGTGGACGCGGCCTATGATCGGCGCCATGTGATGCTCGCAGTGAGATTCGAAACGAATATTGCGTAACAAGACAATCTCATCGTAACCGGCGACCTCTTCGAAAGTTCGCCGAAGATATTCGCGCGGGTCTTCAAAATAGCCGGAAAACCACTCTTCATAGGCGCGAACCACGCGCCCGGGTGTGCCGCGTAACCCCTCACGATCCGGGTCGTCACCCGCCCATTGAATAAGCGTACGAACGGCGTTTTCAGCCGCCGCGCGCGAGGGGCGCTCCCCCTTTTGTACGGATTGCGGGTTGCGGCGGGACTTCATGACGGCCTCCGGGTTCAGCGGTCAGCGGCATCAAAACGCGTTATTGAAAAGATCACACAATTGCACATGTGCAAAGTCTTCGTACGGCATCACAATAATGAATTTCAGTGATGCTCTTCATGTTGGGTTACAGGAGCGAGGCGAATGTCAAATTTCCGATCAGGTATGGCCGCTGCAGCCCATACGTTGCGCATAACTTTTGTGTGAGCGGACAATCAGATCTTTTGATCGCCTCCTGTATTGAGTGTGCGGCGCCACTGCGCCACAAGGCACGCCGGTCGAAATAATTCAAACGCTCAATTCATGGAATTTGCCGCAATGAACGTTGCCTTCGAGCCAAATCGTATTGGCGAAACGCCGGCTGCAGTTGCCGAAAAAGGACGACGGATCTCGTCTGTTTCATCGCATAGCCGCGCACGGCTTGAGTCGATCGATTTGCTGCGCGGCGTCGTGATGATCGTCATGGCGCTCGACCACACGCGGGATTTCTTTTCTGCGAATGGATTCAATCCACGTGACGTATCTGACACGGCACTCTTTCTGACGCGCTGGGTCACGCATTTTTGCGCGCCGAGTTTCATTTTTCTCGCGGGAATTTCAGCCTACTTGTACGGTGCGAAAGATCGCAAGACAGCCGAGACGAGTCGCTATCTGCTGTCCCGGGGACTGTGGCTCATACTGGTCGAATTCACGTTTGTACGCCTCGGCTGGACTTTCAGCCTGAGCTTTGACCATCTGGTTGTACAGGTGATTTTCGTCATCGGTGCGTCGATGATCGTTCTTGGCGGACTTGTTTTCCTGCCGCAATGGGCGATTGCGCCGATCGGACTTGCGATGATCGGCGGCCATAACGCGCTCGATGGAATTAAGGCGGAACAACTCGGCGCTGCTGCGGCGGTCTGGCATTTTGTCCATCAACCGGGGTTTCTTGAAGGTGTGCCGTTCCCGCGGATCTTCGTGCTTTATCCCCTGGTCCCTTGGGCCGGCGTTATGGCGGCGGGCTATTCGCTCGGGCCGGTCTTCACATGCGAGCGCTCGAAGCGAAGTCAGGAGCTGTTCGCGCTTGGCGCCGCGACCGCGGTCGGCTTTGTTTTGCTTCGTGCAACCAATCTTTATGGTGATCCTGCCCCCTGGACTGAACAGGAGACGCTGTTCGCCACTGTCTTGTCGTTCATCAATTGTGAAAAATATCCGCCGTCGTTGCTCTATCTGGCAATGATACTGGGTCCCGCTCTCATTCTTGTTGCATTACTGGAAAAACTACGCGGCCCGATTGCGCGCCGGATCGCAGTATTCGGACGTGTGCCGTTCTTCTACTATGTCGTCCACATTTTTTTGATTCACGCCCTTGCTGTCCTTTTCGCGTGGGCCACAGCCGGCGATACAGGCTGGCTCTTCGGGGCTACATCGGCCCGTAGGCCACCTGGCTATGGGCTGAGCCTCCCCGGCATCTATGCGGTGTGGATGGTTGTCGTCGTGTCGATGTATCCGCTTTGCCGGTGGTTTGCCGCGCTCAAGAGGCGCCGCACGGAGTGGTGGTTGAGTTATCTCTAGCGCTCCGAGAACGCATCGCGAAAAATAAACCCGGCGTAAAAAATGCAGCGCTTGTGCTCCCGATGATTGTCTGGGGACCGCATTCAGCTACTACCACGTTGGGGCGACGCGAATCTCTCGGGACTGATCTGGTCCCAGGCATTGATTGAGATGCTTGCTCCAGCGGCGTGCGCCTGTGCACGCGACAGATTATGATCGGTCGCGTCGTCCTGCTCACCGGACCGGTTGAGGCGCCGGTTTTGGCTGCCGTTTTGCGCAGACATAATCCGGACTTGCAGGTCTATCCGGCGAAAACAGCAGCGGATTTGGACGCGATCGATGCGGCAGTCCTGCCTGAGGCACGCCTGATCGCGTTCGTCACGCCGGTTGTCGTGCCGGCACGCATTCTCAACAGGCTCGGCTTCGGTGCCTACAACTTCCACCCGGGTCCGCCGCAATATCCAGGCTGGGTCCCCTCGCATTTTGCGATCTATGACAGGGTGGAGAGCTTCGGCGCCACGGTTCACCTGATGACGGAGCGGGTCGATGAAGGCCCAATCGTCGCGTGTGAGCATTTTCCCGTTCCATCAAATGCCACCGTGCAAATTCTCGAGGCGCTGGCCTTCAGTCAGCTCGCTCGCCTTTTCTGGAATCTCGCAAGCTCCCTCGTCACTCAGCGCGAACCTTTGCCGCAACTTCCGGTCCACTGGGGCGGCCGCAAGAGTACGCACAAGTTATACGCCGCCATGTGCGATATTCCGCTTGATATCGCGAAAGAAGACCTGGATCGCCGTCTTGAAGCGTTCGGCGCCGGCCATTTCGGACTCTTCCCCACGATCAATCTTCACGGCCGCGCGTTTCGCTATGCCGCACCCGAAACAGAGCTTCAGCACGGGAAGGATGACAGCATCGCGCAGCAGCCCGTTCGACCGGCTGTCCGCCGTTAAAAATAATCGCGTTGCGAAAGCCGCATATCCCAGCCTTGTGGGAATGCGCCAGGAAAGCTAACCTTCTTTCAAGTCAAGGGGCTACGCAGTCGCCCCTGAAGACGGATTTAAGGCCGTCCAAGCGCTGCGCAACTCTCGCATGTCCGAGGTGATTGCGCATGGATGGCAAACGCCGATTCTCCACTCCAGTTCTGCTTTTTGTCGCGCGCGCATTGCGCGGGTTCGGCGATGGTTTCGCCATCGTCGTGCTTCCTGCCTACCTGGCCATGCTCGGGTATAACGCAGCCCAGATCGGACTTGTTGCCGCCGCAGCACTTTTGGGAACGGCGCTTTTCACCCTGGCGGTCGGGTTCGTTGCTCCGCGGTTCGATCTGAAATACCTGCTGATCGCTGGCGCGATGCTGATGATCCTGACGGGCCTGGCTTTCGCACAGATTGAAGGAATTGCCCTTCTCGTCGCCGTGGCATTCTTTGGAACGATCAATCCGTCTACTGGCGATATTGGGCTCCTGATTCCAGTCGAACACGCCATGCTCACCTACGGTGCGACCGATGAAAATCGCACCAGCATTTTTGCGCGCTACAGCCTGATCGGCGCGTTCTCAATGGCGGTTGGTGCTCTGGCGGCGGCGGCCCCCGACGGCCTGGTCGCGGTCGGCGCAACACGAGCCATGGCATTCAAACTGATGTTTTATGGCTATGCCGCGCTCGGGATCGTCTGTGCAGCCATTTACCTTTGCGTCCCGCATGCGCATGCCGAGCAGAGGCCAGCCGCGGCGCCCCTTCGGCAATCGCGCGGTGTTGTCTACAGACTGGCCGCGCTTTTCAGCCTTGATGCTTTTGCCGGCGGTTTCGTGGTGCAATCGCTGTTGGTCGTGTGGCTGTTCGAACGCTTTCAGATGTCGCTGACAACCGCGAGTATCTTCTTTTTCTGGGCGACCGCGTTGAGCGCATTCTCCTATCCCGTGGCGGCATGGATCGCGAGGCATATTGGCCTCGTCAACACCATGGTGTTTACCCACATACCCTCCAGCTTATGCCTTGTCGGTGCTGCGTTTGCGCCAAGCCTTCCAGTTGCTCTGGCCTTCCTGCTCGTGCGGGCGGCACTGTCGCAAATGGATGTTCCGACACGCAGTTCCTATGTCATGGCGGTTGTCACCCCGCCCGAGCGTCCAGCTGCTGCGAGCGTCACGGCTGTGCCGCGCAGCCTCGCCTCATCACTCAGCCCGGCGCTTGCCGGCGAACTGATGACGACAGCATTTCTCGGCTTGCCGCTCATTCTGTGCGGCGTGCTCAAGATCGTCTATGATTTGGCCCTGCTGTTTTCATTCCGGAATATCAAGCCGCCGGAAGAGGATGCATGACAGCCAGGCCGTGGGTCCCGCCCTGGCTGGATAATTTCCTCACGGGCGGTGACAATCAGGCAAACCAACCAGGGACGGTCAGTGACGCCTATGGTGCTCTACATCTGTACGGCTTGCGGTACGCAGTTCCCCGAAAGCGCGGAGCCGCCCGCGCAATGCCCGATCTGCGAAGAAGAACGCCAATATGTGCCGCCCCGCGGCCAGACATGGACGACGCTGGAAGCGCTTGCGCAGAGCCATATGAACGGCTTTCGCGAATACGACACCGGCGTTGTCGGCATCGGATCGCAACCGGCATTCGCAATCGGCCAGCGCGCGCTGTTCGTGCGCACAAAAGGCGGAAACCTGCTGTGGGACTGTATTGCGACGCTCGATGCCGCCACCATCGACATGATCAAAGGCCTCGGTGGCCTGAAGGCAATCGCGATTTCGCATCCGCACTTCTACACGACGATGGTCGAATGGGCGCATGCTTTCAATTGCCCGATTCATCTCCACGCCGCCGACCAGGATTGGATCATGCGCAAGGATCGGTCGATCAGGCTGTGGCAAGGCGATGCCCTGTTGCTCTGGGATGATGTGACGCTCGTACGCTGCGGGGGCCATTTTCCGGGCGGGACGGTAATGCATTGGGCTGATGGCGCCAACGGAAGAGGCGTTGTTTGTGCCGGTGATATCCTCACGGTCGCGACCGACCGCAAATGGCTATCCTTTATGCGCAGCTATCCGAATTTCATTCCGTTGTCGAAGAACGAGGTCGAACATATCGGACGTGTCCTGGCGCCGTTTAAATTCGACGTCATATACGGACACTATTTCGATCGGGTGATCGGGAAGGACGCAAAGCAGGTTCTTGAGAAGTCCATCGCCCGCTATGTTGCCGCCATCGAGGGCAAACGGGGATACTGAAATCTGCTTCCGGCCCGCATTGTCGTTCGTGCGCCGGCAAGCAATTCGATTTTATCCAAAGTTAAACCGGCCGCGCAGACGCCGGGTGGGGGGTCGGCGCACCGCGCGGCCGGGTGAGTGACGCCCATGAGGCGCATCATCACAGCCACATGTTCGAGCAGAATGTAGCGGTAGGTCGCCGCGTAATGCTCGCCCAATGCGGAGGATCGTGTGCCCCACGAGTGAAGGCAGGCTTAATTCGGAATTTGCAAATAATCCTACTGCCAGCTGAATCGCGAATCTGCAGCGAATACGCGGAGATTCAGTTGTTCAACTTATTGCGATTTGTCCGCGCGACTCCACACCGCATTACCCGCGCGCCAATCTGCCGCGGCGCGCCGGATTTGCGTCGAACTTTCCGCAATAGCGGAGAAAATCCGGCAGCCGCTACTCGGAGTCCTTGTCGCTTTTTCCGCCGAGCTGCTTGAGCTTGGCGAAAACGGCGCTGACGTCGAGTTCGCCAGGCTTTTTTTCTGGCTCCGACGCGGCGGCAATTTCGGCTTCCTTGCGTGCCGTGGTCTCGGCAGCCGGAAGCAGGGTCGCGCCGGTGTCGACGGGCGACGGCTTTTCCTTGTTGGCACGCTGAACTTCAAGATCGAGGTCGATCTGCGACGCCAGACCTAGGGTTACCGGATCCATCGGCGTCAAGTTGGCCGAATTCCAGTGCGTGCGCTCGCGGATGGAGGCGATTGTCGCCTTTGTCGTGCCGACAAGCCGCATGATCGCGCTGTCTTTAAGTTCCGGATGATTGCGCACAAGCCAGAGAATGGCGTTTGGCCGGTCCTGACGCCGCGAAACCGGAGTATAGCGCGGACCTTTTTTTCCTCGTTCGGCAGTCGGAACCGCAACCTTGGGTTCCGTGAGTTTCAGGCGGGTCTCGGGATTCTTTTCGGCCTCCGCAATCTGTTCGCGCGTCAATTGGCCGGTCAGAATAGGGTCGAGACCCTTGATGCCCTGGGCAGCATCGCCGTCGGCAATTGCCTTCACCTCGAGCGGGTGCAGCTTGCAGAATTCCGCGATCTGGTCGAACGACAGCGCGGTATTGTCCAGAAGCCAGACGGCTGTCGCCTTCGGCATCAGGGGTGCTGCGGTCGCCATGGCAAAATCTCCTCTACGCTTCGCCCGCCCTCGGGCGAAGCACCAGATCATCGGTGATGATCGGAAAGTGCGCGGAATATAGGGGTAGAACCCCGCTCATGCAACCGTTCCGCTTGACATGGGAGGCCGGTGCACCCCATGTCGAGGGCAGAAACGAGCGCCGAAACTGCGCGGTTTCAGGGAAATCGATGCCGTCAAAGCCCGTCCTCAAGATTATCCTGTGTTCGCCCCGCGGTTTCTGCGCCGGCGTCGTTCGAGCGATTGAATCGGTTGAACGCGCACTTTCGATTTACGGGGCCCCGGTCTACGTCCGCCACGAGATTGTGCACAATCGTTATGTTGTCGACAGCCTCCGGGCGAAAGGCGCGATTTTCGTGGAGGAACTCGGCGAAATTCCCGATGACAATGCGCCGGTCATTTTCTCGGCGCACGGCGTACCCCGGACTATCCCCGAGGAGGCGGCACGGCGGAACCTGCTTACCCTCGACGCCACATGCCCGTTGGTGACCAAGGTTCATCGGGAGGCCGAGATCCATTATCGCCGTGGGCGCGAAATCGTCCTTATCGGTCATGCAGGCCATCCGGAAGTGGTCGGAACAATGGGACAACTGCCGCCTGGCAGCATCACTCTTGTGGAGACGATGCATGATGCCGAGACGTTCATTCCGCGTGACGTCAATAAACTTGCATATGTGACGCAGACAACACTGTCGGTGGATGACACTGCCGCGATCGTCGACTGCCTCAAGCGGCGGTTTCCGCAGATTATCGGTCCGCACAAGGAAGACATCTGCTACGCGACAACAAACCGGCAGGAGGCGGTCAAGCGGGTCGCCCCGGTCGTTGACGCCATGATTGTCGTCGGTGCGCCTAACTCGTCGAACTCGCAGCGGCTCAAGGAGGTCGCCGAAAAATCGGGATGCCCGCGTGCGATGCTCGTTCAGCGGGCTGCGGATATCCGTTGGAGCGATTTCGAGGGGGTCATGCGGCTTGGCATAACGGCGGGTGCGTCAGCGCCGGAAGTCCTGGTCGAGGAAGTGATGGGCGCGTTCGCGCAGCGCTACGTGCTCGATGTCGAGACAGTCTCGGCGATGGAGGAGGGTGTCTTTTTCCCGCTGCCTCGGCCGCTGCGGGAGCACGAGCCGGCGGAGTGACGCTTCGATGGCGGTCTACACGGACGTCACGGCCGAAGATCTCGCCCGTTTTCTCTCCGGTTATAACGTCGGCGAACCGCTTTCCTACAAGGGAATTGCTGAGGGAGTCGAGAATTCGAACTTCCTGGTCCATACCCGCGCCGGAAATTTCATCCTCACTCTCTACGAAAAGCGCGTAGCCGAAGGTGACTTGCCGTTTTTCCTCGGTCTGATGGAGCACCTGGCGGCGCGCGGCATTACGTGCCCGCAACCGGTCAGGAACAGGCAGGGAGGCGTTCTCGGCAAGATCGCCGGGCGGCCTGCGGCCATCGTAACTTTCCTCGACGGCCTGTGGATCCGCCGCCCAAATCCGGGCCACTGCGCGGCGGTTGGTGAAGCATTGGCGCAACTGCATCTGGCCGGAGCAGACTTCAGGGGAAAGCGCAAAAACGCGTTGTCGATCGAAAGCTGGCGACCGCTCTACGAGCACGCTCGCTCGCGCGGCGACAGCGTGCGGCAGGGGCTTTGCGACGAGATTGCCGGAGAGCTCGATTGGCTGGAAAAAAACTGGCCGCAGAACCTGCAGCAAGGCGTGATCCACGCTGACCTTTTTCCCGACAATGTTTTCTTTCTCGGCGACAGGCTTTCCGGGCTGATCGACTTTTATTTCGCATGCACGGATATGCTGGCATACGACATCGCGATCAGCCTCAATGCGTGGTGTTTCGAATCGGACCACTCCTTCAACGTGACCAAGGGACGTTCCCTGCTCAACGCGTATGGCAAGGTGCGGACGCTGTCGGCTGCCGAACGGTCTGCGCTTCCGACGCTTGCGCGGGGTGCGGCCATGCGGTTCCTGCTGACGCGGCTTGTAGATTGGCTCGCGGTGCCCGACGGCGCGCTTGTCCGGCCGAAGGACCCGCTCGAATACTATCGTAAACTGCGATTCCATCAGTCGGTGAAACGCGCCGAGGACTATGGGCTCTGATGAGCGAGCAGCGCGTCACTATCCATACCGATGGCGCCTGCTCGGGAAACCCGGGCCCGGGCGGGTGGGGCGCAATACTCACTTTCGGCGACCACGAAAAAGAGCTCATGGGCGGCGAACCGCACACGACCAATAATCGCATGGAACTGATGGCGGCAATTTCCGGGCTGGAGGCGCTCAAGCGGCCCTGCGTCGTCGATATTCATACTGACAGCGAATATCTGAAGAACGGCATCACGGCGTGGATTCATGGCTGGAAGAAAAACGGTTGGCGCACCGCCGACAAGAAGGCGGTAAAGAATGTCGATCTATGGAAGCGCCTCGACGAAGCGCTGACCCATCACAAGGTGCATTGGCATTGGGTCAAGGGCCATGCCGGCCACGCCATGAACGAGCGCGCTGACGAGCTTGCCCGCGAGGGCATCATCGCGGCGCGCGCTGGCGCAATCGGCGCCATGAAACAGAAATAGCAAAAAAGAATGGCCGGGAACGACCCGGCCATCCGCAAAGTGTTTTCTGTCAGGTTACAGCTGAGCCAGCAGCGCCTGCCCGCCGGAAATTTCGCATTTGCCGGGTGCTTCCTCGATATTGAGCTTTTTGACAACGCCGTCATCGACCAGCATCGAGTAGCGCTTTGAACGCGTGCCAAGGCCATTGCCGGATCCGTCGAACGCCATGTCAACCGCCTTTGCGAACTCGCCATTGCCGTCGGCGAGAAAATCAATCTTTCCGTCAGCGCCCGTCGATTTCTTCCACGCTTCCATGACGAACACGTCATTGACGCCGGTGACAGCGATGGTGTGGACGCCTTTGGCCTTGATGGCGGCCGCGTTGTTCAGGAAGCTCGGCATGTGCAGATTGTTGCAGGTCGGCGTAAACGCACCCGGCACGGCAAACAATGCAACCTTGCGGCCCTTGAAAATATCGTCGGTCGTCTTCCAGGCGGGGCCTTCCGTAGTCATGACGCGGAATTTCGCTGCGGGCAATCGATCGCCGACCTTGATAGGCATGGGTGTCCTCTCGCTTTACGGATTAAATTCGTTTCTTGGCTCGGGTAATTACGCTCTCGGCGTCCATTAGTCGAGATGGCTTCTGACCTCGACCGCGCGGCCGCCCGTAACCACCGTAAACGTCAGGTCGAATTGACCCTTTGGATCAACGCCGGGCGGCAGGCCATCAAGTGCGAACGTGAACTCGGCCCGTCCCGGCGGCGGATTTTTCACGGGTTTCGGAATGGGAAGCGCCCAATCGGGAGACGGTCCTTCCGCGAAAAGTTCGAGGGGCTTGCCGGCCGGTGCGCCGAGCTCGACCGTCACAACCGGCTTCGATCCGGCGTTGGCCCGGCGTGCGGTCAGGCCAAGTTGCGCGGCGGTAACCCGCTTTGGAACTTGCGCCTCGGCCGCGGCCAGGCTTGCGTTCTGCGAACTGTCGCCGCCGCTCAGCAAAAGTTCTGCCCTGCCTTCGGCCGGCACACAGAGCTTCTCGCATACCGCGTAGTCAACCTTCATGCGCAAGTGCACGGGTTTACCTTTTTCCTTCGGGGTCACGACGACCGGGAAAATGATGGTGTCCTTATAGCCGAGCGATTGTCCCGTCTCGTCGACGAACAAATGCGGCGCGGGAAACAGGACGTCCGCTTGCTTCAGATTGTCGGAACCGGCGAAGTCGAAATGCGGCGGCACGCCGGAATCGCCCGGATAACGCCAATATGTCTTCCAGCCGGGGCGCAGCTTGATTTCAATGCCGGCCCGCAAGGCTGCCGCGCCGGGTTTGCTGCTGCCAGCAATAAGACGAACCGCGGAGCGCACATCCTCGCTCCAGGGTGATTCGTCGGCGGCAATGGCCGGCAGGCTCGCCAGACCGGCGAACACGACCGACAAGAACGGTAAAAAAAATGATCTGTGAATATCGTTCATTGACGACGATCTAGTTGGTAACGGCTTGCCGCGCTACTGAATTCATTGTGAGTGGCCGTTGAACCGGCGTCACCCGGTATCTGCCACAATTGTTGCATTGAATATGACGTTTAACGATTGAACTTTCGGCCGCAAGCTTCGTTTGCAAAGACGGGTCGATCAGGTAACCTTTCGGCATGAAAATTTCGCGCAAACCGATGGAGTCGGCATCTCCGCCCGGGCGCGGCTATCTCGATGGGCAGATGCTCATCGCAATGCCGGCAATGAACGATGAACGGTTTGCCCGCGCGGTGATCTATGTCTGCGCCCACTCGACCGAGGGCGCGATGGGAATCATCGTCAATCATCCGGCGCAGAACATCAAGTTTCCCGACCTGTTGGTCCAGCTCGAGGTTATCCCCGCCGCGGAACGGATCCAGTTGCCTGACCGCGCCGAGGACGTGAAAGTTCTCAAGGGTGGTCCGGTCGAGACCGGGCGCGGATTCGTTTTGCATTCTGCCGATTTCTTTATCGAGAACTCGACGCTGCCGATCGACGAAGGAATTTGCCTGACCGCAACGCTGGACATTCTCAAGGCGATCGCGCGAGGCAACGGACCTGAAAGCGCGATCCTCGCTCTCGGCTATGCCGGCTGGGCCCCCGGGCAGCTTGAGCACGAAATCCAGCAAAACGGCTGGCTGCACTGTGCCGCCGATCCCGAGTTGATTTTCGGCCGGGACACGGAAACAAAATACGAGAAAGCGCTGCGCAAGATCGGCATCGACCCGGGCATGTTGTCGAGCGAATCCGGTCACGCCTGATTTTTCGGATTTATTCGGAAGCGATCTTCAACGCGCGCAGGCGGCTTGGCTTGTCGATCAGCAGATCGCGCGCGGCATCGGCGGTCATCGGCTCGCCAAATGCGAAGCCCTGGGCGTATTCGCAGCCGAGCTGGTAGAGCTCGACCGCATCGGAATCGGTTTCGGCGCCTTCCGCGACGACTTCCATGCCCAGATCATGGGCAAGGGCGATGATTGACCGCAGGATCACCGGCCGCGTGCCGCGCGCCGTCGTGCGCACAAACGACTGGTCGATCTTTATCGTGTCGAAGGGGAAACGCTGCAGGTAAGCGAGTGAAGAATGACCGGTGCCGAAATCGTCCAGCGAAAGCCCGGCGCCGAGCTCCTTGATGCGTGTCAGCATCTGCGCCGCATGCTCGGGATTTTCCATAACGAGCGATTCCGTGATCTCGAGCTTCAAGGTGCCTCGCGCAAGTGCGGTGCGGCCAAGCACGCTGCGCAGGTCCTGAATTAGATCGTGCCGAAGCAACTGGCGCGATGAAACGTTCACGCTGGCAAACACAGGCTCACGGGAGCGGGTCGCGGCTTGCCACTGGGCCAGCTGCCTCGCGGTATGGTCGAGTACAAACAGGCCCAGATCGACAATCAGCCCGATCTCTTCGGCAATCGAGATAAATTCCGTCGGAGAAAGGCGCCCAAGCTTCGGGTGATCCCAACGCGCCAGCGCCTCGAATCCTGCGATCGCACGGTCCTCGAGGCGTACAATGGGCTGGTAAAGAACCTTGATTTCTTCACGTTCGATCGCGCGCCGCAGTTCCGATTCCATGGCAAGACGATCGGTCTTGCGCGAACGCATCGCGGGCTTGAAGATCTCGATCCGATCCCCGCCAATTCGCTTGGCGTAATACATCGCAAGTTCCGCATCCTTGAGGATTTCATCGGCGCGATTTGCCGGGTTTTCCGCAAGTGCAAGTCCGATTGATGCGGTCAGGAAGATTTCACGATCATTGAACGCTATCGGCGCGCGCAACGTGCGCCGTATTGTTTCGGCGAACGCAACAATACGCGCGGGCTCGCGCTCGGACACCAGGATCAGCGCAAACTGGTCGCCTGACAGCCTCGCCAATGTATCCTGTGGCTTGAGCAGTCGTGCCAGCCGGCGCGCAATCGTAAGCAGGATGGAGTCGCCCACCGCCATCCCCACAGAGTCATTCACCTGCTTGAAACGGTCGAGGTCGATGACAATGATCGAAGGACGGATTTGCGAGTCGGCGCGTGCAAATCCGAAAGCCGCTTCCATGCGGTCTATGAAGAGTTCGCGGTTGGGCAGGCCGGTGAGATTGTCGTGGACGGCATCAAACAACAGCCGTTCTTCGGCAGTCTTGAAATCAGTGACGTCCGTGAGGGTGCCAACCAGTCGCACCACTTCGCCGTCGGACCCGACGACGGGGCGCGCCTTGAGTGTAAACCAGAGATAGTTTCCCTCAGCGGTCCGGAGCCGAAAATCCTGGGTCAGCCGGCCCCGCCGCTGTTCCACGACGCCGTCGAGCGATGCACGAAAGCGGTCACGGTCGAGCGGATGGAGCACCTCAAGCCATGCCGCCGCGGGACCCTCCAGCGATCCGCGCTTGAGGCCAAGCATGTGCTCGGTCTCAGGGCTGGTAAAGACCTTGTCGGCGGACACGTCCCAGTCCCAGATAAGGTCGCCGGCGCCGGTCAGGGCCAGAGCGCGGCGTTCCACATCGGAGACGATTCCGTGCGTGATGCCGCCGGCGAATGCGTGTTGCATCACCGTGAATCCGATCAGCATCACAATCAGCACGAGGCCGCCAAGCAGCGCGGGCCCGATGATGTCGTTGGTGACGACGCCGGTTACGGCTAGGCCGGCGGCCATGGTCCAGACAACCAGGAGCAGCCATGTCGGGATCAGGAGGACGGCGCGATCAAAGCCATGCGTGGAAAGATAGATGACGAGCGCCAGACCAAAAACTGCAATGCCGGCAAGCGACATGCGCGCGATGCCGGCGGCGACCGCGGGATCAAACACGGCAACGGCGATCAGGGCGGCAAGAGCGGCCAGCCAGGCAATTGTGATGTGCGCATAGCGCACGTGCCAGCGTGACAGATTTAGGTAGGCGAACAGAAACACCAGCAATGTAGCGGAGAGAATGGCTTCGCCGCATGCGCGCCAGACGCGCTCGGCGCCCGCCGACATATCGAAGACCTTGCCCCAAAATCCGAAGTCTATGCCGATATAGATCAGCACGGCCCAGCCGAGCGCGGCCGCGGCCGGAAACATGATCGAACCCTTCACCACGAATAGAATCGTGAGGAACAGCGCGAGAAGGCCCGCGATGCCGATCACGATCCCGTAATACAGGGTGAAGGAGTTGACCTTGTCCTTGTAGGCGTCCGGCTCCCACAGATAGATCTGGGGAAGCTTGTCGGTGCGCAGTTCGGCAACAAGAGTGATAACAGTTCCCGGGTCGAGCGTGATGCGGAACACATCGGCAGTCGCGCCTTCCAGACGTACAGGCCGGTCGCCGGTCGAGGGAGTGATCGCCGCAATGCGCGAAAGTCCAAGGTCGGGCCAGAACAGACCGGACCCGACCATCCGATAGTGCGGCACGACGATCAAGCGATCGATCTGTTCGTCACTGTTATTTGTGAGTGCGAGCACCGCCCAATTGTTGTTGCCCTCGCGCGCGCGCACTTCGATACGGCGGACAATTCCGTCGGGGCCGGGCGCGGTCGACACCTGGATACGATCGGTTTCCGTTTTCTGCAGTTCGGTCGCGGCGGTGAGATCAATGGCGGACGCGTCGAGACGAACATTGACCGCGTCCACCGCGCGGGCGGATGAAGCGGCAAGCACGCAGACTGCGAGCGCCATGGCCAGCGCTTTCAGGCAACGCGTCATGATCGAGCCAAATCCCCCGTCCGCGACATCTCTTCCCGGCGTGCAGCCACGGCTTCGCCATTGGTGAAAATCTGCAAACAATCGCACCCTTTTAAGCATTAAGTCCGACATTGCGCCGATTTCGCGGCCCGGTGAAAAACGGACATTTCTTCAAACTGTTAGCACGATTTTGCCGATATGTGTGCTGCTTTCCATGAGCGCGTGTGCGGCGGGGGCTTCCCGCAGCGGGAATGTCTTGTAAATGAGCGGCTTGACCTTTCCCGCCGCAACCAGCGGCAGCACCTTGTCTTCGACCGCCCGCGCAATGGCACCCTTGTCGGCAATCGAGCGCGACCGCAGCGTCGAGCCCGTATGGTGCAGGCGCTTGAGCATGATGCGACGAAAGTCCACTGTCGCTTTTGGACTGCCTTGAAACGCAATTTGCACAATCCGCCCCTCCACCGCTGCGGCTTCATAATTGCGCGCGATGTAATCCCCGCCGACCATGTCCATTATAACCTCGGCGCCGGTGTCGCCCGTCGCCATCTTGGTCGCTGCGACGAAGTCCTCGGTCTTATAGTTAATGGCGACATCGGCGCCGAGTTTGCGGCAGGCGTCACACTTTTCCTGCGATCCGGCGGTCGTGATCACGCGCGCGCCGAATGCCTTGGCAAGCTGGATCGCGGCGGTGCCAATGCCGGATGAGCCGCCATGGACGAGCAAGGTCTCGCCGCTTTTCAATCCGCCGCGTTCAAATGCATTGTGCCAAACGGTGAAGAAGGTCTCGGGAATTGCCGCCGCTTCCGGCATCGAGAGACCGGAAACGGGAAGGGCATGGCTCTCGTGTGCAAGACAATACTCCGCATAACCGCCGCCAACCACCAGGGCCATGACACGGTCACCGGTCTTCCAGCGTTTGATGCCTGCACCAAGCGCTACGACTTCGCCCGCGATCTCGAGTCCAGGAATGTCGGGTGCGCCGGGCGGTGGCGGATAAAGTCCCATGCGCTGCATCACATCCGGCCGATTGACGCCGGCCGCGCCCACCCTCACCAGAATCTCACCCGCGCCGGGAACAGGAACCGGCCTCTTCAATGGAATAAGCATTTCCGGCCCGCCGGCGGCCCTGATGCCGATTGCAGTCATTTGGGAGGGGGTGCTGGCCATTGGATCCTCACTGGTCTGCAAGACGCGGCTTGTTTAGGCGTGCGCGATTGATGTGACAACCAGGCCCGCCGTCGCTAAATTTCGGCCGTCAGGAGGCTCGCAATGGCAGCGATTGACGATGACGACAAGCCAAAGAAGAAGATTGCACACGAGATCGGACAAGATCTCACTTTGCTTTCGGTCGAAGAACTTGGCGCACGCGTGAAACTGTTGCACGACGAAATCAATCGCCTCGAAGCCGACATGACACAGAAAAGAGCCTCGCGCGCGGCCGCCGACCAGTTCTTCAAGCGCTGAATTCACTCAAGTTGGTGAGCGGAAATGAAGCGGTATCGCTATCCTCTCACGCTTAAAAAAATTTTTGGCTTTGCGCGCAGCTTCTTAAGTTGTCGTTAAGCTTTCTCGACCATTACTGGCATTGTCCATCTTCATGTGGACATTGAGTGGCTCCTGTCCACTCTGTTTGACGCCTCCCTGTTATCACCTTAGAGCCGCCGGCAACGGCGGCTCCTTTTTTTG
>DATEKG010000333.1:0-2969 GCA_035277565.1 Pseudolabrys sp. | reverse complement strand
GCGATCGCAACCACCACCGCGCCGGGTGCGCGGTCAACTTCCGGAACCTTGCCGGCCGCAAGTCTTGCGCCAACGAAGCCGGCACTGCCAATCGCAACGTCATGTCCCTGCACGCGCCCGGCAACACCTTCCCCCGGCGCTTCCATCACATCGGTAGGCACGTCCAGCGCGAGACCCCTGCTCCGCGCCGCCGCCACGATGGCCTGAGCAATCGCGTGCTGTGACATCTGATCGAGCGAGGCGGCCGTCCGCAGTAACTCGTCGGCGGCGATGCCGTCCGACGGCAGGACCGATACGAGCCTCGCCTGTCCCATCGTCAGGGTTCCGGTCTTGTCGATCACCAGCGACCGCACCTGAGCCAGCGTCTCGATGGCCTTGCCGTCCTTGATCAGGATGCCGAGCTTGGCCGCGCGCGAGAGGCCCGAGACGATGGCCACGGGCACAGCGAGAATGAGTGGGCATGGCGTTGCCACGACCAGCACGGCGACCGCTCTCACCGGCTCTCCCGACGCCCACCAGGCGAGCGCCGCCAGCGCCACCGTGAGTGCCAGGAACAACAGGGCATAGCGGTCGGCAAGCCGGGCCATCGGCGGGCGGGAGTGCTGCGCCGCCTCGACCAGCCTGACGATGCCGGCATATGTGCTTTCGGCCGCGCGCCGCACCGCCACTAGGTCGAATGCTTCGCCCACATTGGAAGAGCCGCTGAGGACCGCCCCTCCTTGCCGGACCGTGACCGGAAGGGATTCGCCGGTCAGCGCCGACTGGTCGAGGACGGCCAGAGCGGAGACGACCGTGCCATCCGCCGGCACCACGTCGCCACGCCGCACCAGCAGCCGGTTGCCCGGTGCGATCAGATCGAGCGCCACTTCCTCAAGATGGCCGTCACTATGCCTGATGGCGGTGCGTGGCACCCGCGACAGCAGTGCGGTCATTTCCCGGCGTGCCGCACGCTCGGCAAAGGTCTCCAGGTACTGACCGCCGGCATACATCAGCGCCACAATGGTCGCGGCGAGGTTTTCCCCGAACGTCAACGCGGCGAGCATCGACAGCGCGGCAATGATGTCGAGACCGACGTCGCCCTGCCGCAGACTGGCCACAATCTCGATCGACAGCGTCAGCAGCACCGCCGCCGCGACAGCCGACCAGATCATTTCGGCGGCGGCGGCGGCGCCCACGAACCTCGCAGCGAGGCCGGCTGCCAGGCCGGCGGCTGCGAGCCAGAAGAGAAACGGTCTGGCAAGTTTGAGCGCGCGCAAAGTAGCCATCGGTTAATTTTTGCTCGCGCGACGCCGCCCGCCATGAGCGAAGTCAAATCGACGCTGCGCCGGACTCGCCGCCTATGGACTTGATCTTGCTGCCGGATTCGGTGACATTGCGCCGGCGAAGGAGACTATGGATGTCAGAGACCGCACCCAGGACCGGCCGGCGCATCGTCTGGCTGAACGTCGTGACCGTCATCAGCGCAGCGATCCTGATCGGCGCCGAGGTGTTCGGCGCCGCCTTCGCCGGGTCGTGGGCAATCGCCACCCTGTTCGACCTTGGCGGCATCGGCGCGCGTGTGCTCGACGCACTCTTCGTCCTCTGCGGCCTCCTCATCATGGTGCAGTTCATTCGCCACGCGCATCGCATCGAGCCGTTCACGGCGCGCGACTGAGCGCAGCGCACGTCACCGAAAGAAAAAGTTAAGAAAGTTTTTTGATGCGGCGAACTAATTCGCTTGCATGACTCAGCAAAATTACTTATTTCCGTGTTGCCCAATTTCGCACGTGCCTGTGGCCGTGTGTCGGTCGGTAGGTAGCGGGACAAGAGGCCCGCCAGCCGCCTGGAGAGAAGAGCCAAGCTCTCCAAGAAATCTGACCGGCAGCTGGAGGCGAAACCAGCACACTCTGCTCTCAGCAGGGGACGCGGCTTAAAGCAACGACGATCGGGCTTCCTTGGTCTCTGCCGGTTTCCACCACCGGCGCGGGTCACCGAAGAGGCTTGTTCATCTTTGCCGGCCGTGCGGACGGGGTCACCCCCATCCAATCCAAGGCAGCATGAGCGGGATACGTTGAGTGGCGTTGGCGCGTCCCCATCGCGCGCAGACGCTTACCCACGTTAACCGCGACATCCGGGGCTTGATGGCCCCGCAGCCGTGGGGAATAGCGCCAATGACTGAGCGCATCCGCGAGTTTCTACGCAAGCGTAACGACGAAGGCCCATGCCTTGTCGTCGATCTGGACGTTGTCCGCGACAACTATAATGCCTTCGCCAAGGCCCTGCCGGACACGCGTGTGTTCTATGCCGTGAAGGCCAATCCGGCGCCGGAGGTTCTGGCACTGCTTGCCAAGCTCGGCTCCTGCTTCGACACCGCTTCGGTGGCGGAGATCGACATGGTGCTGGCAACGGGCGCGACGCCCGACCGGATCAGCTACGGCAACACCATCAAGAAAGAACGCGATATCGCCCGCGCCTACGCCCTCGGTGTTCGTCTTTATGCCGTGGACTGCAAGGCCGAGGTCGAGAAGGTCGCCCGTGCGGCGCCGGGGAGCCGCGTGTTCTGCCGCATCCTGTCCGACTGCGTGGGAGCGGAGTGGCCGCTGTCGCGCAAATTCGGCTGTGAACCGGCCATGGCGGTCGAAGTGCTCGAGCATGCGCTCAGAGCCGGCCTCGAGCCGCACGGCGTGTCGTTTCATGTGGGCTCGCAGCAGCGCAACCAGCACGCCTGGGACCGCGCCCTCGCTTCGGCGGCCGCTGTATTCAAGGAGTGCGGCGAGCGCGGGATGAACCTTTCGATGGTCAATCTCGGCGGCGGCTTTCCGACCAGGTATCTGAAGAATGTGCCGTCGGTGAAGACCTACGGGAACGCGATCTTCAAGGCCCTGCGCAAGCACTTCGGCAACCGCATTCCCGAGACGATCATCGAGCCCGGCCGCGGGCTTGTCGGCAATGCCGGCACGATCGAGGCCGAAGTCGTCCTTGTCTCCAAG
>DATEKG010000332.1:0-8949 GCA_035277565.1 Pseudolabrys sp. | reverse complement strand
TGCAGATCGCCGATATCCAGACATATGAACCGGACACGACCAATGTCGGCCCGGGCACGACCGGCGTGCAGCTCGTGCAGCTGGCCGGAGCCCGGACCGTCCTCGCCGTCCCGATGGTGAAGGAGAGCGAACTGGTTGGCGCCGTCGTCATCTACCGCCAAGAGGTTCTGCCGTTCACCGACAAGCAGATTGAGCTGGTCAAGAATTTCGCCGCGCAGGCCGTCATCGCCGTCGAGAACACGCGCCTGCTCAACGAGCTGCGTGAATCGCTGCAGCAGCAGACTGCCACCGCGGACGTGCTGAAGGTGATCAGCAGCTCGCCGGGCAATCTGGATCCGGTCTTCGCGGCGGTCCTGGCGAACGCCACGCAAATCTGTCAGGCCGGGTTCGGTACCTTAAATTTATATGAAGGCGACGCCTTTCGAACCGTTGCGCTTTACAATCCGCCACCCGAATTCAGAACGCGTATAGGCGAGATCATTCATCCGCACCCGGACAGCGGTCTGGCCTATGTGGTGCGAACGAATCAGATTGCGCACATCGAGGATATCAAGACCCAGAAACCATACCTTGAGGGCCATCCGGCTGTCGTTGCCCTGGCCGATCGTGCAGGCGCCCGCACTTTGCTGATTGTCCCGATGCTGAAGGAAGGCAACCTGGTCGGTTCAATCTCCATTTATCGCCAGGAAGTACGGCCGTTCACCGACAAGCAGATCGAGCTGGTCCAGAATTTTGCTGCGCAGGCCGTCATCGCCATCGAGAACGCGCGGCTGCTTGGCGAGCTGCGCGAGTCGTTGCAGCAACAGACCGCAACGTCGGACGTCCTCAAAGTCATCAGTCGCTCGACCTTTGACCTGCAAACGGTGCTTGAGACGCTGGTCGAATCTGCCGCGCGCCTCTGCGGCGCCGAGATGGCAAACATCTGGCGTCCAAGGGATGGCGCCTATCGCCTTACGGCAAGCTACGGGGTCACTGCCCGGTACAAGGAGTACCTGGAGAACAAGGAATTCTTGAACACGATCGAGATCGAGCCCGGCCGAGGCACGATGGTGGGCCGTGTCCTGCTTGAGAGAAGAACCGTCCACATTCACGACATCCAGGCCGACCCAAACTATACGCTGAGCGGTCTCGTTGCGCTGGGTGGTTACCGCACCATGCTCGGCGTCCCAATCCTGCGCGAGGGCGAACCGATCGGCGTGTTTGTCCTGGTTCAGTCTGAAGTGCGGCCATTCACGGACAAGCAGATTGACCTTGCCACGACGTTTGCCGACCAGGCCGCGATCGCCATCGAAAATGTGCGATTGTTCGATGAAGTGCAAATACGCACGCGCGACCTTTCCGAATCGCTGCAGCAGCAGACCGCAACAGCCGACGTGCTGAAAGTGATCAGCAGCTCGCCGGGTGACCTGAAGCCCGTGTTCGATGCAATGCTCGAAAACGCGGTGCGCATCTGCGAGGCGCAATTCGGCGCGATGCATCGGTTTGTCGGCGAAGAGTTCTATTCCGTATCGCACCGGAACCTGCCAACGCCGCTTGTTGAGTTTTTCCAGAACCGGGGCCAGGCAAAGGCAATTCCCGGCTCGGATATGGACAAGCTCTACAGGTCGAAACAGGTCGTCCACACCATCGACATGCTGGCCGTTCCCGTGCCGAGCCCGCCCGCCAAACTCGCGGGAGCAAGGACGCAACTCGCCGTGCCGATGCTCATGGAAGGCGGGTTGGTAGGTGCGATTGTCATCTACCGCACGGAAGTGCGCCCTTTCACCGACAAGCAGATCGAGCTGGTCAAGAACTTTGCCGCGCAGGCCGTCATCGCCATCGAGAACACTCGGTTGCTCAACGAGCTGCGCCAGCGCACCGATGACCTGTCCGAGTCGCTCGAGCAGCAGACGGCAACGTCGGAGGTGCTCAAAGTCATTTCCAGCTCGCAGGGTGAGCTGAAAACCGTGTTCGAGACGTTGCTAGAAAATGCGACACGCATTTGCGAGGCCGCCTTCGGTTCGATGCTGCAAGTGGACGGCGACATGTTCCGGCGCGTGGCATTGCATAATGCGCCAGCCGCCTTCGCCGAATTTCATGAAAAGTCGCAACTGGTCGATCCTCGCAAAATAAGCGACCTCAAACTCGTGTTCGAGACCAAGCAGGTTGTTCACGTTGCCGATACCGCTGCCGAACACCCCGACGCCCCGATCGCCAAATATGCCGGCGGGCGTACCCTTCTGATCGTGCCCATGCTCCGGGACGAAGAGTTGATCGGCGCCATCGGCATCTATCGCCAGGAGGTTCGGCCGTTCACCGACAAGCAGATCGAGCTGGTGAAGAACTTCGCCGCACAGGCCGTTATCGCCATCGAGAACGCGCGGCTGCTCAACGAGCTGCGCGAGTCGCTACAGCAGCAGACGGCTACAGCCGATGTGCTCAAAGTAATCAGCAGCTCGCCTGGCTCACTTGAGCCGGTATTCGATACCATGCTGGCAAATGCAACGCGCATTTGTGAGGCTACAATCGGCACGTTGTATCTGTACGAGGGAACACAGTTTCGGGGCGTAGCGATTCACCACACCGAACAAGATTACGTCGACTATTGGCGGCGTAATTTCATTGTCGAACTAAAAAAGCATAAGGGAACTCCTCTCGATCGCCTCGCCGATACGAAGCGAGTTGTCCATATTCCTGACCTTCGAAACGACCCGGCCTATCTCGAAAAAAAAGGCCGCATCGTTGCCCTGGTCGAATCCGCACACGTACGGACTTTTGTGTCGGTACCAATGCTGAAGGACGGCGAGCTTGTCGGTGCCATCAACCTGTACCGCCAGGAGGTTCGCCCGTTCACCGATAAGCAGATCGAACTGGTCCAGAACTTCGGGTCGCAGGCCGTCATCGCGATCGAGAACACGCGGCTGCTAAATGAGTTGCGCGAGTCGCTGCAGCAGCAGACGGCGACCGCCGACGTGCTCAAGGTGATCAGCAGCTCGCCCGGCGACCTGGGGCCTGTTTTCAATGCCATATTGGCAAATGCGACCGATATATGCGGAGCCAAATTCGGAACGCTTTATTTGCGCAAAGACGACGCTTTTCATGCGAGCGCGTTTCACAACGCCCCTCCAGCTTTCGTTGATGCTCGCAAAGACAAGGCGCTCCATCCGAGCCCTGAAACCACTCTCGGTCGCGCGGCACGAACCAAGCAGGTTGCCCAGATTCTCGACGCGACGAAACGCGAGGCATACCTCCAGGGTGATCCCTTTGTGGTGGCCGGCGCGGACCTTGGCGGCTATCGAACAATTATTTCAGTACCGATGCTCAAGGATGATGAGCTAATCGGGGTCATCAGCATCTACCGGCAGGAGGTGCTCGCTTTCAACGACAAGCAGATCGAGCTTGTCCAGAATTTCGCTGCCCAGGCGGTCATCGCTATCGAAAACACCCGATTACTCAATGAGCTGCGTGAATCGTTGCAGCAACAGACGGCAACGGCCGACGTGCTCAAGATCATCAGCCGGTCCACGTTCGACCTCCAGACAGTGCTCGACACGCTTGTTCAATCCGCGGCACAGCTCTGCGATGCCGAGATGGTGACAATCGCCCGCCAGAAGGGGCCCGACTATCAGCATGTTGCCTTCCACGGATATCCGCCCGAGTTCCGGCGGTACATGGAACGCGCCGAGGTCAAACTGGATCAGGGAAGCATTATCGGTCGCGCCATCGCGGCGCGCGCGCCTGTTCAGATCACGGACGTCCTGAATGATCCCGGTTACACCATGACTGAGGCTCAGCGGCTTGGCGGTTACCGGACGCTAGCCTGCGTACCGATGATGCGCGAAGGGGTACCGATGGGCGTGTTCACCATGATACGCACCACGGTCAGCCCGTTCACCGAACGGCAGATCGAGTTGGCGTCAATATTCGCTGACCAGGCCGCGATCGCCATAGAGAACGTGCGCCTGTTCGATGAGGTGCAGGGCCGCACGCGCGAGCTGGCCGCCTCGCTGGAGGATCTGCGCACCACCCAGGATCGCCTGGTGCAGACGCAGAAGCTCGCCTCCCTCGGCCAGCTCACCGCTGGTATCGCGCACGAGATCAAGAACCCGCTGAACTTCGTCAACAATTTCTCGACGGTCTCGATCGAGCTGATCGATGAGCTGCAGGACACGCTGAAGGGCGTGAGCACGGACGAAAAGATGCGCAAGCAGGTCGACGAGATCACAACGATGCTGCGCGGCAATCTCGACAAGGTCGTGCAGCACGGCAAGCGCGCCGATTCGATTGTCAAGAACATGCTGCTGCATTCGCGCGAAGGCTCGGGCGAGCACCGCCTCGTCGATGTCAATGCGCTGGTCGAGGAGAGCCTCAACCTCGCCTATCACGGCGCGCGCGCCGAGAAGCAGGGCTTCAACATCACGCTCGAGCGTTCGCTCGATCCCGCCGCCGGCGAGGCCGACGTCTTCCCGCAGGACATCACGCGGGTGCTGCTCAACCTGATCTCGAACGGCTTCTACGCGGCCGTCCGGCGCAAGGCGCAGGACGGCGACGGATTCGAGCCGACCCTGGTCGCCGCGACGAAAAATCTCGGCGATCGCGTGGAGATCCGCATCCGCGACAACGGCGCCGGCATCCCGCCCAGGGTGCGGGAGAAGATGTTCAATCCCTTCTTCACCACCAAGCCGGCCGGCGAAGGCACCGGGCTTGGCCTCTCCATCAGCCACGACATCGTGGTCAAGCAGCATGCCGGCTCGATAGAGGTCGACACCGAGCCCGGCGCCTTCACTGAGATCCGCGTCGTCCTGCCGCGCAAGGGCGCGTTCCCGGGGTGAGAAAGCTGCAACACATTCCGCTCATTCCCGCGAAAGCGGGAATCCAGGGACACAAAACAGACGCTGCGATTAGTCGCCCTGGATCCCCGCTTTCCGCCTTCGCGCTCCGCGCTACGGCGGACTCAAACCCGCCGAAGCTCGCGTAGCGAGCGTAGGGCGGGTCGCGGGGGTGAGCGGTAGAAAGGAAGCGCGACCCGCTTGTGCGGGGCTACGCAATCTTCACGTACTCGAAGTCGCCCGGCTTGTTGTCGATGCCGACCTTGGGCGCGGCGATCCAGCTCGCGAATTTTCCCGGCTCCGTCTCCGGCTGCATCAGGCTCTCGATGAAATCCTTGTCACCGTCCGACGGCAAGAAGTCGCTGCGGTGCTTCTCCCATTGCGCGTCGCTCATCACATGGCCGGACACATCCGCCTTGATCGAGGAGAACTCGCCGATATGCCGGTGGAACGCCACGTGCGGCAGCCTGATCTCGAACGGAATGCCGAAGCCATCGATCACCTTGTTCCAGCGCCCGACGCCGGCATTGCAGTCGACGACATAGTCGTCGCGCAGCCGCATGTTGAGCGCCGAGAGCGCCGGCGCATCCTCGTTCTTGATCTGCCCGTCGATCAGGCGCAGCACCGGATAGGTGCCGTTTTCGAGCTGGTGGTCGTCCTTCAGCCGCTCCTCGCGGTAGCGCCCTTTCAGGCCGGCATGGAAGGCATTCGCTGCATTGGTCGATATCTCGTTGCCGAAGAGATCGAGCGTCAGCGAGAAATGCAGGTTCGCCTTCTTCTGGATGGTCGGCAGGTCAATGACGCCGAGCTTGCGCACCTTCTCGATCTCGTTCGGATCGTTGATGCCGGCCTCCTTCATAGCCTCGCAGGTCCGCTGGATGACGCGGGTGACGCCGGTCTCGCCGACGAACATGTGGTGCGCCTCCTCGGTGAGCATGAAGCGGCAGGTGCGCGACAGCGGATCGAAGCCCGACTGCGCCAGTGCCTCGAGCTGCATCTTGCCGTCGCGGTCGGTGAAATAGGTGAACATGAAGAATGACAGCCAGTCCGGCGTCTTCTCGTTGAAGGCGCCGAGCATGCGCGGCGTGTCGGGATCGCCCGAGCGGCGCTGCAGCAGCGCCTCGGCCTCCTCGCGCCCGTCCGTGCCGAAATATTTCTGCAGCAGGTAGACCATGGCCCAGAGGTGACGGCCCTCTTCCACATTGACCTGGAACAGGTTGCGCATGTCGTAGAGCGAAGGCGCGGTCTTGCCGAGATGGCGCTGCTGCTCGACGGACGCGGGCTCGGTGTCGCCCTGGATCACGACCAGGCGGCGCAGCATGGCGCGGTATTCGCCCGGCACGTCCTGCCAGGCCGGCTCGCCCTTGTGCGTGCCGAAATTGACCTTGCGGCCGTCCATCTGCGGCGCGAGCAGCACGCCCCAGCGGTACTCCGGCATGCGCACATAGTCGAATTTCGCCCAGCCTTTCGGGTCGACGGAGACGGCCGTGCGCAGATAGACCAGCGATTCCTGGAAGCCTTCCGGCCCCATGTCGTTCCACCAGTCGAGATAGCCCGGGTGCCATTTTTCCAGCGCGCGCTTGACGCGCACGTCCTGCCCGAGCGCAACATTGTTCGGTATCAAGCCGTCGTAATCGACCTGCGCGATGTTCATGGGGTTACCCTTTCCTATTCACTCGCTCTCAGCCGTCATTCCGGGGCGCGCTGAAAGCGCGAACCCGGAATCCAGAAACGATCGCCGTGCCCGCGTCTGGATTCCGGGTCCGGCGCTTCGCGCCGTCCCGGAATGACTGCGGAGAGGCAATGCGTTTGCGCCGTCCCCGAATGATGCTGAGCGGCAACAACTGCATCACACCCTGTCCCTGTTGAACGTCGGCGCGACGCCGGAGCCGTAGAGTTTCAGCGCGCCCTGCTCGCCGATCGCATTCGGCCGCTGGAAGATCCAGTTCTGCCAGGCGGTCAGCCGGCCGAAGATCTTGGTCTCCATCGTCTCCGGCCCGGCGAAACGCAGGTTCGCCTCCATGCCGGTCATGGCGTCAGGCGAGAAGCTCGTGCGCTCCTCCAGCATCACGCGCAGCTCGTCGTCCCAATCAAAGTCTTCATAAGCCGCGGTCACCAGGCCAAGCCCGGCCGCCTCCTCGCCTTCAATCGCAACGCCCGCGCGGCCCTTGAGTTCGGTCAGCGTCCCGGGTTCGCCGAGAAAACGGGTTTGCAGCCGCGTCAATCCGTTGCCCATGGGATAGAAGCCGAAATTCGCCGGCCCCAGCGTGATTGCCGCCGGCTTCCTGTTGTCGCCCTCGCGCGTGCCGATCAGCATCAGCGAGCGGTCGGCGGCGAAGGCGAGTTCGGCGAGCGTGCCGGCAAAGCACGAGCCCGGCTCGATCAGCGCGATGAAGCTCTTCGCGGTCACGTCGACGCGCTTCAAAACCCGTTTCAGATAATGCCGGATCTCGCGCATCAGCCAGTCGCCATTGGCCTTCGCGAGGAAATCGTCATGCGCAAGCACGCCTTGTGCATTGCCGTCCGTGCGGAACAGCACCACGCCGATCGCGGCCTCGTTCGTGCGCAGATGCAGGATCGCGTCCTCGAGCTCACGCGCGACGGTGAGCGGCCAGAAATTCGCGCCCAGCGCGTGCGCGGCTTCCACCGAAGCCGGGACGGCGTCCGCAGGTCCGCGCACTGTGACGGTCGCGAGGCCCTTGCCGCGGTCGATCTCGACCTCAACGTGTGAGTAGATGACGCGGTCGCCCTCGGTCTTCCGTGCGAGCGGCGTCAGCGTGATGCCTTTCGCGCCCTTCGGCCGGTCGGATTTCGCGGCGACATCCTTCGCGCGCGCGGCCACGGCGTCCTTCCATTTCGAATTCGGCACCACCTCGTCGACCAGCCGCCATTCGACCGCGCGCGTGCCGCGGACGCCTTCCTCGATCGAGCAGAACACGTCGGCGCGGTCGCGCCGCACCTTGCGCTTGTCGGTGACGCGGGTGAGCCCGCCGGTGCCGGGCAGCACCGCGAGCAGCGGCGTCTCCGGCAGCGCCACCGCCGAGCGGCGGTCGTCGACCAGCATGATGTGGTCGGCGGCGAGCGCTAGCTCGTAGCCGCCGCCCGCCGCATTGCCGTTGATGGCGCAGATATAGATCTGCTTCGAATTCTCCGAGGCGTCCTCGATGGCAAGCCGCGTCTCGTTGGTGAACTTGCAGAAATTCACCTTGGCGCCATGCGTCGCCTTGCCGAGCATGCGGATATTGGCGCCGGCGCAGAAGACATTGTCCTTGCCGGACTTGATGACGACGCAGCGCACCTCCGGATGCTCGAAGCGCAGCCGCTGCACGGCATCGTTCAGTTCGATGTCGACGCCGAGGTCGTAGGAATTGAGCTTCAGCTCGTAGTCGCCGAGCCCGCCGGCCTGGTCGACATCCATGATGAGGTAGGCGATGTCGCCGTCGTACTGGATTTTCCAGTGACGGTAACGGGACGGGTCGGTCCGGTAGTCGATAAGGTCAGGCATCGGTGATCACGTTTTCGGCTCCATGGCTTCACTCTCCCCTGGAGAGGGAGGGTCGCGAGCACGCCAAGTCGGCTGTTGCCGACTTGGCCTTGAACCTGCCGATCTCGGGCAAACCCGAGCTCGGATGAGCGGGGCGGGGTGATCAACTGCTGACACCGTGCACCCCACCCCGACCGCCCGCGTCGCTTCGCTCCGCGGCGGTCGACCCTCCCCCTCCAGGGGAGGGTGAAAGAGCCTGCACTATCTTGCATATGCTAACAGCCTGCCGAAACGCTTACAATGGGCCATTTTCAGGATGCATTTTCACATCTTCCTGATTACTGATTTCTGACCCCCTGTCCCTTGGCTTGCCCGGCATTATAATGCATGTTAAGCGGGAATCCATGAAACCCGTCCGCACCAGGACAACGGCAGGGCCTGCGGCGAAAGCCGCGGCAAAACCTGCGGGACGCGAGACCGACACCTATCTCCGCCGGCTCGGCGAGCGCGTGCGGCGGCTGCGCAACCAGCGCGGCATGACACGCAAGGCGCTCGCCCGTCACGCCAAGGTCTCCGAACGCTATCTCGCGCAGCTCGAGGCCGGCCTCGGCAACGGCTCGATCGTGCTGCTGCGCCGGATCGCGCGCGCCATCGGCC